>NZ_JAIMIA010000024.1 GCF_019966495.1 Tateyamaria pelophila
GCCACATACGTGCAAATCCGTTCCCGAAGGTCCAAAGAATATGGTTTGCCCATGATCCACCTCCCAACGGAAGTGAATCAGACAAAAAGCTTCCTGTGAATCCCTTTCGATTCAGATCAAACACAAAACGCTTTAGGCGGGGGATGCCTGTGTTTGGGCGCGGCGGATGCAGAATGGCGGCGGTGTCGACTTGTGTCCGGACCGTGGTCGTGCCTGTGGCGCGTTGGCCGAGTTTTTAATACCCGGCCGCTTTGTCTACCTGATGGACAAACGCCTCGCCCGCCTCGCCCCGCCTGATGTTTTCCGCCACCGTCGCACAGGAATAGGCCGCGCGTGTTTCTGAT
The DNA here is from genome assembly GCF_019966495.1 of Tateyamaria pelophila. Classification (GTDB taxonomy): domain Bacteria; phylum Pseudomonadota; class Alphaproteobacteria; order Rhodobacterales; family Rhodobacteraceae; genus Tateyamaria; species Tateyamaria pelophila. The sequence continues at coordinate 345 of NZ_JAIMIA010000024.1, forward strand.
GCCACATGTGGCGTGACCGTGACATTGGGCTGGGTCCAGAAGGGGTGATCCCTTGGCAGCGGCTCGACCCGGAACGTGTCCAGCGTCGCATGACCGATCTGGCCAGTTTCCAGCGCAGCCAGCAGGGCGTCATCATCGATCAACGGTCCGCGTCCGGGGTTCAGGATGCGCGCACCCTTCGGCATCAAAGCGAGGGTTTCGGCGTTCAACGTGTTTTCCGTTTGCGCGGTCTTGGGCAACAAGAGCACACAGTAATCTGCCCGCTTCAACGCTTCTTCGAGCCCTTCCGGTCCGGACAGGCACGTGATGCCGTCGATATCCTTGGCGCTGCGGCTCCAACCCGTCACGTCGAATCCAAGCGTACTCAGCGCCTGTGCACAGGCGGTGCCCAATTCGCCCAAACCCAGAATGGTAACGCGCGTGTCAAAGGCCAGCGGCGGAGCAGTTGGCTCCCATGTGCCCGGTGCCGCGCCGATATGCGCATCCATGCCAAGATGCAGACGCAGGATGTGGCCCGTGACCCATTCGACCATCCCTTGGGTCAGAGCCGGATCAACCATCCGGCACAGCGGGATGTGCAGCGTCGGGTTTCCGACGATGGCCTCAACCCCGGCCCATAGATTCAACACTGCCTTGGCACGGGTGTAAGGCGTGAAATCTTGCAATTCGGAGTTTGGGGCGTAGACGATGTAATCGACATCGCCAGGCGGAATGTCGGTGCCGACATGTGCGGTCACACCGATCTCTGCAAGCGCCGCGCGCAAGGGGGCCTCGTATTCGGACCATCTGTTTTCCGTGGCGGCAAAAAGGACATTCACGTTCATGTCGCGAACGCCGTATCGAGGCTGGCCAGTCCCTTGATTTCGACCGGGTTGCCGGAGGGGTCGGTGAAGAACATCGTGCTCTGCTCCCCCGGTTCCCCCTCAAATCGCACCTGTGGGGCGAGGACGAAATCGACGCCCTCAGCCGTCAGATGATCCGCCAGCGCGCGCCATTCAGCCATCGGCAGCACAGCACCAAAATGTGGCATCGGCACCTTGTGCGCGCCAACCAGCCCGGTGGGCGCGCTGGCAAAAGGGTCTCCCAGATGGCATGAGAGTTGATGCCCGAAAAAGTCGAAATCGACCCATGTGTCCGTGCTCCGCCCTTCGGTACAGCCCAGAAGACCGGAATAGAAGGCACGCGTGCTGTCCAGATCGCTGACGTTGAAGGCGAGGTGAAAGATTGACATGAGAGAACTCCGTTCGGTGGTGCCTACGTCTAGCGCGACCTGTCGCCGAAGGGAATTCTGATTTACAGCTGACGGCTACCGCGGGCGGTGCACATGCGCGCTTTGTGCCAGCCCAAAGGCCAGCATCAGAACCAGCATGGCCGATCCGCCATAGCTGACCAGTGGCAGGGGCACGCCGACAACCGGTGCCAATCCCATGACCATCGACATGTTGACGGCAAAGAACAAAAAGAAATTGAGCGCGATCCCAAGGGTCAGCAGCGACGAGAACCGGTCTTTGTTGGCGAGCGCGGAAACGACGCAAAACACGATGATCAGCGTATAAAGCGTCAACAGCGAAAACGCCCCTACAAAGCCAAATTCTTCGGCCAATGTGGTAAAGATGAAATCGGTGTGCTTTTCCGGCAAAAAGTTCAGACGTGATTGCGTGCCTTGCATGAATCCCCGCCCGGTCCAGCCACCCGAGCCCAGTGCGATCTTGGATTGGGTGATGTGATAGCCTGCCCCCAGCGGGTCTGAGGAGGGATCAAGGAAGGTATCGATCCGGCGGTACTGGTAGTCTTCCAGCAGTTGCCAACTGGTGCCGCGTGATTGAAACACAGCTGTCAGCAGGCCAAATCCTGCGGCAATGACCGCCGCAAAATATGCCCAGTGCACGCCCGCCAGGAACATAAGCCCGCCCCCGGCCGCCAGCAACAGGATCGATGTGCCCAGATCAGGCTGGCGCAGCACCAACGCTACGGGCAACAGGATCAGCAGCACGGGCAGGATCACCCAAAAAAGACGCGATTTGCGCGCAGGCGGCAACCAGTCGTAATAGGCGGCCAGCATCAGAACCAGCGTGACTTTCATCAACTCGGAGGGTTGCAGGCGCATGAATCCCAGATCGATCCAGCGTTGTGCGCCCATGCCGACGGAGCCAAAGAACTCGACCGCAACGAGCAGCATCAAAGACACCGCATAAGCAAAGCCCGCGACGCTGCGCCAGAACCAGATCGGTACCATTGCCACCATCAGCATCAGCACAAAGCCCAGGGCAAAGCGTTTTATCTGTGGTTCGGCCCATGGTGTGAACGACCCGCCGGCAACGGAATAGAGCATCAGGAACCCGATCCCCGCCGTCGCCGTCAACAGCAGAGCCAGCGGCCAGTTCAGGTAGAGCAGCTTGCGCGGCCCTACCGGAACATATTTGACCGTGTACTCAAGATAACTCATGCCTGATTTTTGCCCGACACATTAGCGACGGGGCGGACGCTGCGCAGCGCGCGTTGTTGTTCGGTTATGCGGTCACGATCTTTGGTCGGATAGGCTTCGATCGGGGGTTCTCCGCCGGAAAGTGCCTGAAGCGTGATGTCGCGGGCAATCGGGGCGGCAGCCGTGGAGCCGCCACCGCCATGCTCGACCACCACGGATACCGCGTATTTGGGATTGTCATAGGGCGCGAAGTTCACAAAAAGCGCGTGGTCGCGCCGTTCCCATGGCAGATCCTGGTTGCGGGTCACTCCGCGGGCGCGTTCGGCTGCGGAGATGTTGCGCACCTGGCTGGTGCCGGTCTTGCCGGCCATGCGCATGGCGTCATCGATGATCCGGCTGCCATAGGCCGTACCGCGCCGGTCGTTGACCACATCAAACATGGCCCGTCGCATCTTGCGCAGGTTGTTCTCGTTCATACCGAGGCTTACGGCCTCCGGCGCAGGCTGTTCGATGCCGTCGATATTCTTGATCAGGCGCGGCGACACCGCATTGCCAGAAGCCAACCGGGCCGCCATCACGCACAGTTGCAGGGGTGAGGCCAGCATGTAGCCTTGCCCGATGGAGGCGTTCACGGTGTCTCCGATCACCCAGTCTTGCCCGTGGGTCCGGACTTTCCAGTCCTTTGTCGGGGTCAGGCCCTGCACCACCGCAGACATTGGCACGTCGTGGCGTTCCCCCAGACCAAAGCGGTTCGCCATGGCCGAGATTTTTTCGATCCCGACCTTGAGCGCCAGATCGTAGTAATAGACGTCGCAGGACTGTTTGAGCGAGTTTTGCAGATCGACCCAGCCATGGCCCGCTCGTTTCCAGCAATGAAACTTGCGCCCGGCAACCTCAAGGTGCCCCGGGCAATAGACCGTATCATCCGGGCCAATCAACCCTTCCTCCAAAGCGGCCATGGCCGTGATCATCTTGAAGGTCGAGCCGGGCGGATACGCGCCTTGCACCGATTTGGATGCCAGTGGGCGATACTTGTTGTCGGTCAAGGCGTTGTAATCACGCGATGAAATTCCGCGCACAAACAGGTTGGGATCGAAAGTCGGAGCCGAGGCAATCGCGACCAGATCGCCCGAGCGGACATCCATGATGATGGCGCTGGCGCTTTCATCGGCAATGCGCGCCTGAACATAGCTTTGCAGATCCGCGTCCACGGTCAATTGCAAGTCGGAGCCCGGCGTGCCCTCGCGACGGTCAAGCTCGCGCATGACGCGGCCCGTGGCGTTCACCTCGACGCGTTTGGCACCGCCTTTGCCCCGCAAAGCGGTCTCCGCCTTGGCTTCGACCCCGACCTTGCCGATCTGAAAGCGCGGGATCCGCAGCAATTGATCGGGATCCTCCAGCTTGTCGAGGTCATAGTCGCTGACGGGCCCGACATAGCCCAGGACGTGGGCAAAATCCGATCCACGCGGGTAAACGCGGCTGAGGCCCACCTCCGGCGTGACACCGGGCAGGGCAGGCGCGTTGACCGACACGCGGCTGAGGTCTTGCCATGTCACCTCGTCGGCAACGGTTACGGGCAGGAACGGAGCGGAGCGTTTCATCTCGGCGCGTGCCCGCTCTGTTTCGTCGGGGTCAAGGGTCACGACCGCGGCCAGCCGTTCCATCACGTCGTCCAGGTCGCCCGCATCCTCACGGACCATGACGATCCGGTAACTGGGCACGTTGCGCGCAAGCGGAATGCCGTTTCGGTCGAATACTTCGCCGCGGGCCGGCGGGATGATCCGGATATTGATCCGGTTTTCTTCGGCCAACATGCGAAACTGATCCGCCTGATCGACTTGCAGGAACTGCATCCGCGCCCCCAAAGCGCCGATAAACAACAGCTGAGCGCCACCCAGCAGCGCCGCCCGCCGGGTGATCTGACGATGGTTGGCTTCGGTATCGATGCGGGGCCGTTTCATGAGCGTGCTCCCTTGCCGCCAATGTCATTTGGGGTTGCCTTGCGTACACCCATAAAAGCATGTGTGATCCCCATCACAAGGGGATAGGCCGCAACGGTCACCGCGATCTGGATCAGGGCGGGGCCGATGGGTGGCATGTCGACCATCAAAATGGCCAGAACTATGCGATAGGCCAGACCAATTCCGACGATCCAGGCCGTCACGGAAGCAAGCTCTGTCGCGAGGCTGGCGTCCCGCAGGCTCCGCGATTGCAATTTGATCCGTTCGCAGGCGATCAGGGCCAGCACGGCCCAAAGGCCGGGGGGCCGCTGCAGCAACAGATCGGTCAGCAGGAACATGCCAGCGAGCAAGACCGCAGGCACATATTGCGGGCGACGGACCGACCAGGCAAGCGCGAAGGTCAGGATCAGATCAGGCCAGATCAGGCCACCCGTCGCCGTTTGCAATGGCAACAGGTGAAAGAATAGGATCGTCAGAACCAGAAGCACAAATGCGGCTCGTTTCATCCAGAGGCGGGAAGGGGTCAGCTCACTCATTCCGTGACCTCTTCGGAGAGCAGGGCGGAGGGCGTTGGCCCCAACACTTGGGTGGTATCGGAGACAGGTTCGGTGCCGTAGTGGCGCAATACGCGCAGGAATTCGAGCCGTTCGTAGTCGGCGGACAACCGGACTCGCAATCTCCCGCCCGGATCGGCGGCGACCTGCCCGATCAACAGCCCGGCTGGAAAGACACCGCCGTCCCCGCTGCTGATGACACGGTCACCGGGGCGCACCAGATCAGGGCTTTCCAGAAAGTCGATGGGCGGGGCCGCAGAGTTGTCCCCCGCTACAATCGCCGTTTGTCCGGAGGGCTGGATCACGGCCGGAATGCGGCTTGAGGCATCTGTCGCCAGAATGACCCGCGCGGTGTTTTGCGCAACACCTGAAATCCGGCCCACAAGGCCGATGCCGTCCATCGTGGCCCATCCTTCGACGATACCGTCCCGCGCACCCACGTTCAGCAACACTGATTGGCGAAAGGGCGAGCCGGAATCAGCCAACACAACACCGGTAATATAGGTCAGGCGGGGATCGAGACGGACATTGTTGAGGTCCAGGAGCCGGGCGTTCTCCTGCTCCAGCTGGAGCGCGGCTTCTTTCCACGCCTGCATCTGGCGCAACTCGCGGCGCAACTCTGCGTTTTGTTCTGCAATACGGATGTAACTCTGAAAATCCCGGAGCAGATTTACGGTTCCGGTGACCGGGGCCATCGCCCAATCCATGTTGGGGACAATCTGGTCCGTGACCTGTGCGCGAAACCGTTCGACCCGGGGACTGTCGATGCGCCACAGCAAGAAGACCCCAACAAGGCCCAAGACCAGCACAGCAAGAACCAGCCGCCGAAGCGGGCCTCCATAGTCCACGGCATTGCGGTCCTTGGCCAAGGCGATCTCACCTTACTTTGGGTCGCGTGGGGCGGATGGTCCGACATTTGGCCCCGCGGGGCAAGTCTTGCACCCCATACGCGGCGACTTAACTCTCGTAATCGATAGCGTGGCGCAATTGTTTCTCAAATTCCAAGGCCTTGCCGGTTCCCAGAGCCACGCAGCTCAACGGCGCGTCGGCAATGGACACAGCCAGACCCGTCTGCTCGCGCAGCGCCAGATCCAGATCGCCCAGCAGCGCACCGCCGCCGGTCAGCATGACGCCCCGGTCCACGATATCCGCTGCCAGATCGGGCGGCGTGGTTTCAAGCGCCGTCATCACCGCTTCGCAGATTTGTTGGACGGGTTCGGCCAGCGCTTCGGCAATCTGGGCCTGTGTCACTTCGATTTCCTTGGGCACGCCGTTCAACAGGTCGCGGCCACGGATCTGCATCGATGTACCGCGCCCGTCATCGGGCATACGGGCGGTCCCGATCGAGGTTTTGATCCGCTCGGCCGTCGTTTCGCCGACCAGCAGATTTTGCTGACGGCGCAAATAGCTGATGATCGCCTCGTCCATCCGGTCGCCACCGACACGGACAGAGCGTGCGTAAACGATGTCACCGAGCGACAAAACCGCGACTTCGGTGGTGCCGCCACCGATATCCACGACCATGTTGCCGGTGGGGTCCGTGATGGGCATGCCCGCCCCGATGGCCGCCGCAATCGGTTCGGCAATCAGGCCTGCACGGCGCGCGCCTGCGCTCAGCACGGACTGGCGGATCGCACGTTTTTCAACGGGAGTCGCACCATGGGGTACGCATACGATGATCTTGGGCTTGGAAAAGGTCGAGCGTTTGTGGACCTTGCGAATGAAATGCTTGATCATTTCTTCGGCGGTGTCGAAATCGGCGATCACACCTTCGCGCATCGGGCGGATCGCTTCGATGCTGCCTGGTGTCCGGCCCAGCATCAGCTTGGCGTCTTCGCCTACAGCCAGTACTTTCTTGACGCCATCCTTGATGTGGTACGCCACAACCGACGGTTCAGACAGCACGACGCCCTTGCCTTTGACGTAGATGAGTGTGTTGGCGGTTCCCAGATCAATCGCCATATCTGAAGAGAACAACCCTCCAAGATTTCCAAATATCGACATGGCTCAAAACCCCGAAAGCATTATTGGCACCCCGACTCGGAGCGCATTTAGCCGTTGCCTTATAAGGTCGGCTTGGCGTGGGTTAAAGGCCGTAATCAGGACAGTGTTGGCGCAAACGCGCCGATCAAAACCGAAAGCCGAAGGCTTTGACCTGACCGTTCCAGAATTTCCAGGTCAACTGTGCGGACATCCCAGAACAAATGGCCCGAACATTTCTGTCCGGGCCATGATTGTGAGGTTTGCAGTGTTACAGCTTTGAGACGCTCAGGGCAGTGTGGGCGACAGAAGAAACATCGCTTCGATCGCAAAACCCGGTCGCGCGCCTGGAATTGTGTTTTTGTATACTTCTTCAAAATCGCCCTGCTCAAACAGGACCGAAAGCCCCGCATCGACCGCCAGACGGAAATCCGTATCGCCGCGCTGCATCGCAAACCCTTGTTTTTCGACAGTGAGAATCTGGTCAAAGACCTTGAAGTCCGCGGCATCCTCTCGGGCCAGAACCAGGTTCATCAGGATCGACTGGTCCGCGAAATATGCGGTTATCTCATCGGCTTCCAAGGCTGCCATACCCTCGGTATGATCTGCGAATTCGACAACTTCGGCGTCGATGTTTGCAGCTGCAAGGGAGTTGTTGAGCGCATCAAGCGTCGTGGTGCCGCTGCGCACGCCGACCTTTTGGCCGGCCAGTGCTTCGAAGCTTTCCGGCGCGTCGACCTTGAGAGCGATCGTCGTGCCATCGACATAGGTAATCGCCGAGAAGTCGACGAGTTCGCGACGCGACAGCGTAATCGTGGCAGCACCGCAGAGCAAGTCAATCTCACCGCTTGCAACCTTTTCAAAGCGGTTTTCCGTCGTTACGGGTTCAAACACCATGTCCATCGATTCCAGACCGGCTGCCGTCGCGATGCTCGGCGCCAGACGGACGCAGATTTCCGGGGAATAGCCTTGCGGGCCATTGTCTGAGAGGAACGACAGCGGAGCGGCATCGGTGCGAAAGCCCACAACGAACTCGCCGCTCTCTTTAATCCTGTCGAGGGTTTGACTGAATGCGAGTGTCGGCAAGAGCAACGTCGCCGCAAGGGCAGCAGATAATATGCGCATGGATTTGTCCTGTTATATGTGTCTGGGAATTACTTAACGAAGATTTTTCGGGAAATCAAAAAAGATGCGACGCACAGGCGCCACATCTTTTGAGGTGTTTGGCTGGGTTTTGCCTGCTTTGGCGATCAGCTTACGTCCTTGTAGCTGATTTCGCGCCTGTCCGTGCCGGACTTGCCGCGCCGCACGATCAAGCGGTTCAGCGCATGCACATAGGCCTTGGCCGAAGCGACAACCGTATCGGTGTCGGCTGATTGGCCGGTGACGATCAGACCGTTTTCTTCCATGCGCACGGAAACCGTCGCCTGTGCATCCGTCCCTTCTGTCACCGCGTGCACCTGATACAGTTGCAAGCGCGCCTCGTGGGGGAAAAGTGCCTTGACGGCATTGAACGTCGCATCGACCGGACCGTCTCCGGTTTGGGTCGTCATCTGACGGTCGCCATCGATGACCATGACCAGATCGGCAACCTGTGGGCCTTCGGTTCCGCAGCGTACGGCGAGCTTTTCGATTTTCAACCGTTCGTCTTCGGGGTCGGCGGTGGTGCGCATCAAGGCGATCAGGTCATCGTCATAGATTTCCTTCTTGCGATCGGCGAGCGCCTTGAAGCGGACAAACACGTCCTTGAGTTGGTTGTCTCCCAACTCAAAGCCGAGATCTTCGAGCTTGGAGCGCAAGGCCGCACGACCCGAATGTTTGCCCATCACGATGTTGGTTTCGGACAGGCCCACATCTGCGGGGCGCATGATCTCGAAGGTTTCCGCGTTCTTGAGCATACCGTCCTGGTGGATGCCGGATTCGTGCGCAAAGGCGTTCTTGCCCACGATGGCCTTGTTGAACTGCACCGGAAAGCCACTGACGGCGGCCACGCGGCGTGAAATGTTCATGATCTTGGTGCTGTCGATGCCGGTTTGGTACGGCATAATATCGTTGCGCACCTTGAGGGCCATCACCACCTCTTCGAGGGCTGTGTTGCCCGCGCGTTCGCCAAGGCCGTTGATCGTGCACTCGATCTGACGCGCGCCTGCCTCAACAGCCGCGAGGCTGTTGGCGGTCGCCATGCCAAGGTCGTTGTGACAGTGCGTGGCAAAGACCACCTCATCCGCACCCGGCACGTTTTCGAGCAGCTTACGGATCAGTTCCGCACTTTCGCGTGGGGCCGTATAGCCGACCGTATCGGGGATATTGATCGTTGTGGCACCGCATTTGATCGCGATCTCGACGACACGGTAGAGATAGTCGAGCTCCGTTCGTGTCGCGTCCATCGGTGACCACTGGACGTTGTCACACAGGTTGCGCGCATGGGTCACCGTCTGTTCGATCCGTTCGGCCATCTCGTCCATGGTCAGGTTCGGAATAGCGCGGTGCAAGGGCGAGGTGCCGATGAATGTGTGGATACGTGGTTGTCTGGCGTGTTTCACCGCATCCCAGCAGCGGTCGATATCGCCCAACTGCGCACGGGCAAGGCCGCAAATCACGGAGTTTTCCGCATTCTTGGCAATCTCGGAAACGGCGTTGAAGTCGCCGTCGGAGGCGATGGGAAAGCCCGCTTCGATGATGTCGACGCCCATTTCATCGAGCAGCCCTGCAATTTCGAGCTTTTCTGCATGGGTCATGGTCGCACCAGGCGATTGTTCGCCGTCGCGGAGTGTTGTGTCGAAGATTACGACGCGATCTTGTGTCATGTGAGTTCTCTTTTTTGATCTGTTCCTGAAGCCAATGGCGCGCGGGCTATCCTCTGAGCGGGCGCGCCAACGGGCTGCGCTCAGAGGCGAATTAGGAGCAGTAGGCCACGCAGAGCGACGCCGGAAAGGCGCAGGCTTGGGATATGCGTGGCATGTGTCATGCGCCCATTTATATCCGCTGCTTTTCAAATGGAAAGAGTGGATTTCAACCCAGTGGCGCTTTGCACATCAAAAAAGACCGGTAACTGTGGAAGGGCGCATTTGGGGAGCTAGGTCCCATGCCTATGGAAAGAGTATTGATTTTAGGCGCATCGGGCGGCATCGGCGGGGCACTGGCATCGGGCTTTGCAGAGCGTGGTGCGGAAGTGGATCGCCTGTCACGATCCGGCGACGGTCTGGATGTAACGGATGCTGCGTCCGTCGCAGACCATTTGGCGGGGCGCGCGCCCTATGACCGCATTGTGGTGGCCACCGGGGCGTTGGAAATATCCGGCGCGACGCCGGAGAAAACCATCAAAGGGCTGGACCCGCGCGCGATGCTGGATCAGTTTGCACTGAACGCCGTGGGCCCCGCGCTGGTGCTGAGCCACGCGCATGAGTTGTTGCCGCGCGACCGCCCTTGCGTTTTCGCGGTCTTGTCGGCGCGCGTCGGCTCCATCGGGGATAACAGGATGGGCGGCTGGATCAGCTATCGCAGCGCGAAGGCCGCGGTGAACCAGATCGTGCGGACCGCATCGGTCGAATTGGCCCGCACGCATCGGGAAGCGGTGGTTGTGGCCCTGCATCCGGGCACGGTTGCCACGGCCTTCACCGAAAAATACGTGGGTCGCCATCCATCCGTACCGGCCGCCGAAGCGGCGCAGAACCTGATCGATGTCATGGACGGGCTTGGCCCGGCGCAAACCGGAGGCTTCTTCGATTATTCCGGTGCCGAGGTGTCCTGGTGAGCCGTCTGATCCTGGTGCTGGGTGACCAGTTGAGCGTGCAGAGTGCCGCGCTGAGGGCCGCGGACAAGGACCGTGACGTGGTGGTGATGGCCGAAGTGATGGAAGAGGGGACCTACGTCGCGCACCATCCCAAAAAGATCGCTCTCATCCTGTCGGCCATGCGCAAGTTTGCGGCCCGCTTGCGCGAAGCGGGCTGGACTGTGGCCTATTCCGAGTTGGACGACACCGAAAACACGCAGTCGATCCCGGGGGAATTGATCCGCCGGGCCGATCAATACGGCGCAAGCGTGGTGGTTGCCACGCGCCCGGGCGAGTGGCGTCTGATCGCGACGCTGGAAGACTGCCCGCTGACTGTCACGATGCTGGAGGATGACCGCTTTGTCGCCAGCCACGCAGATTTCGAAGGCTGGGCTGAGGGGCGCAAGGCTCTGCGGATGGAATATTTCTATCGTGAGATGCGCCGCAAGACCGGACTGATGATGGACGGCGATGAACCGGCGGGCGGCCAGTGGAATTATGACCACGACAACCGGAAACCCGCGCCGAAAGAAATTGAGTATAGCGGGCCGATGCAGTTCACGCCGGATGCCATCGTCGAAGATGTTCTGGCCCTTGTGGAGCGACGTTTTGACGATCACTTCGGCGATCTGCACCCGTTCTGGTTTGCCACGGATCAAGAGCAGGCCCGGCGATCTCTTACGCATTTCGTCAAATATGGACTGGCAAAATTTGGCGATTATCAGGACGCGATGCTGGCCGAAAACCAGTTCCTGTATCATGCACTGGTCGCGCCCTATCTCAACATCGGCCTGCTGGACCCGCTTGAAGTCTGCCAAGCGGTCGAAGCGGCGTGGAAAGCAGGAGATGTCCCGATCAATGCGGCCGAAGGATTCATCCGGCAGGTGATCGGATGGCGCGAATATGTGCGCGGTATCTATTTTCTGGAAGGGCCCGATTATGCCCGCCGCAACGGGTTGAACCACCGGCGCACCCTCCCGAACATGTTCTGGGGCGCGGAGACGCGGATGCGTTGCGTTCAAAAGGCCGTCGCGCAGACAAAGACCGAAAGCTACGCCCATCACATTCAGCGCCTCATGGTCACGGGAAACTTTGCGCTGCTCGCCGGGATCGATCCGGGCGAGGTTTCCGATTGGTATCTGGCGGTCTATGCCGACGCGTTCGAGTGGGTCGAGGCCCCGAATGTCGTGGGCATGTCGCAGTTTGCGGACGGGGGTGTAATCGCCTCGAAACCCTATGTGTCGTCCGGGGCCTATATCAACAGAATGTCGAATTACTGCAAAGGCTGTGCCTACAAGGTCAGCGTCAAGACGGGCGAGGGGGCCTGTCCGTTCAACCTGCTCTACTGGCATTTTCTGGATCGCAACAGAGAGCGTTTTGGAAATAACCCGCGCATGGGCAACATGTATCGGACGTGGGATCGGATGGATGCGGAAAAGCGGACAACGGTGTTGCAGGACGCGGACGCCTTTTTGACCAGGATGGAGGCGGGCGACGTCGTTTAACCAAGCCACCGCCCGCGATTTGACGTAACCGCATGCCGCACTAAAACCATTGAGACCTGAATGGCCTTTCCGAAAGTGACATTTTATTCATGAATACGACCAAACCGGTTCTGGTTCTTGGCAGCGCGCCAAATGTGATGGCCAGCCGGTATTTGCCAAAATCTTTCTTCTCATCGATCGTTGCGATCAACAATGCATGGCAAGTGCGCGACGATTGGGATTACCACATCGCACCGGATGACTTCGCGCAGGATCGCATGCCACAGGGCTTGAGCGCGGGTCAGGCGTTGATCAGGTCCGATGCTTACGTGCCTGCCAACAATGCCTATGGCGGGATCATCTATGCCGGTGCCACGATGGCGTTTACGGCGGGCTATTGGGTGCTTTCGGCTTTGCGGCCTTCGGCGATCATCTTTTGGGGCTGCGACATGATGTATCCCGCGCAAGGAAAGGGGCATTTCTATGGCGCGGGCACAGCAGACCCTCTGCGCGATGACGTGACGTTGCGCAATCTTGAGGCCAAGTCGGCACGGCTGATGCAACATGCGGCAATGCAGGGCTGTGCGTGCCTGCGCGCGCCCGAAGGCGACAGTCGGTTGGTGTTCCCAACAGTGGACGTGCGCAAGCTGAGTTCAATGACCATTCTTCCCGCCTTGCCCGATCCAAAGGCGTTTCAACGTGCACTTCAGCAAGAGGCCGAGCTTGGCTATTTCGTGCGCTCGGGACGTTATTGGGACAGTGACATCGAGTATTCCGGCGAAGCTCTGGATACGGTCGACCAAATGTGGATCGAGGCTTCGCAAAAGGGGGGCGCCGCCCTCGATGGTATGAGGGCCCGGGCCTGACGCTGACAGGCCCCGGTTGACGGTTTGTTGGGTCGAACCGGGGCCTCTTATGCCTATTTTTGGGGCATGCTTGCTTAAAATTGCATGCAGCCTGCTATAGCGAAATACGGAACCGGGCAAACCCGTCGGGGCCGTCGCCTGCTTCTTCGATATTGAGGTTCACCTGATCCAGATAGGCTTTGGCCGCCGGACCCGTATCAAACAGAACGGTCGTGCCCGCCATCGGGGCGAAGGACCAGTTGCTGTCGGCCCGCGGACTGATCGTCCCCTTTTCAACGATGTAGCGCACGATGACGTCCCGGTTGGTGTCCGGTCCTTCGAACACGGTCGTTTCCGCAGTCGCTCCGGGAAAGCTGCCACCGCCGCCGGCCCGGTAGTTGTTGGTGGCAACTATGAATTCGGCCGACAGGTCCAGAGGAGCACCGTCGTAGGTCAGATTGACGATGCGGTTTGCCGAGGCATCCATCAGTTCCCCCTTGGGGTCGTATTTCGAGGGCTGGGAGAGATCGATCTGATACGCGACTCCGTCGATCACATCGAAGTTGTAGCTCGGGAAGTCCGGGTTCAGAAGCACGACATCCTGCGCTCCGGGCGTGACCTGATTGAAGATCCCGGCAGAGCGTTCGAGCCAGTCCTTGACTTGCTGTCCGGTGACCCGGACCGCGCGGGCCGTATTGGGATAGAGGTACAGGTCGGACACGTTCTTGATCGCCACGTCGCCCTTGGGGACATCGGTGAAATACTCGGGGCCGCCGCGGCCGCCGGCCTTGAAGGGCGCTGCTGCGGACAAAATCGGCAGGCCTTCGTGCTCTGTCCCCTGCATCATCTGTTCGATGTACCAAAGCTGGGCGATGGACACGATTTGCACCGACGGGTCGTCGGCCACCAAAGCAAAATAGCTGTGCAAGGCTGCGTCGGTCTTGCCGACGGCGCGGCGCACATAGGTCAGCGTCTCGTCATGCTCTGTCTGCACCGACGCCAACACTTCAGGATCGCTTTCGACAAGCGCCGTGATTGATCGGTCTTCGTTGCGTCTTGAGATCGGGCGGGCCTCTGACATGGCGGACACGACACGCCATTCATTGCCGTCCTTCTCGACCAGCAGGTCGATGAGGCCCATATGGCTGCCCCAGAATCCGCCCATCGTGGCGGGCGTGCCCATCAGCGTGCCCGCATCCACATCGGCGCCCGCAAATTCCGCGTAGGTGGGGGATGGAAAGACCAGATGGCTGTGACCAGTCAGAATCGCATCGACACCCTCGACGCCCGCCAAGGGAACAGAGGCATTCTCCATCCCGTCCGTCGCATCGGCCGCGCCGATCCCGGAGTGGGACAGGACCACGATGATGTCCGCGCCCTGTTCCTTCATCTGCGGGATATAGGCCTTGGCAGTCTCGACGATATCGCGAGCCTGTACCTTGCCTTCTAGGTGGCGGCGATCCCAGTTCATGACCTGCGGCGGCACGAACCCGATCAAACCGACCTTGATCGGATGCGCGACCCCGGACCCGTCCGTGACGTTGTGGTCGAGGATCACATAAGGAGGGATCAGCGTTTTATCCTGCGTGGGGTCACTGCCCATTTCCAAAGCGACATTGGCATTCACGACCGGGAAATTCGCGCCCGCCAGAGACTTCATCAGGAAATCGAGCCCGTAGTTGAATTCGTGATTGCCCAAAGTGGACGCGTCAAACCCCAGCGTATTCATGGCCGCAATGACGGGATGGATGTCACCGTCCCTCATACCGCGTTCGTAGGCAATGTAATCCCCCATCGGGTTGCCTTGCAGAAAGTCACCATTGTCGATCAGCAGCGAATTGGACGCTTCGTCGCGGATACCCTGGATCAGCGCTGCCGTGCGGGCCAACCCGACTGTGTCTCGCGGTCTGTCGGCGTAATAGTCGTAGGGGAATACGTGCACATGCAGGTCCGTGGTTTCCATGATCCGCAAATGTGCCTGATTGCTTGCTGCATTGGCCGAGAACGGGTGCAGCGCGATGAAGCCTGCGGTGCTGGCCAGAAACCCGCGGCGATTGAGCGTGATGGACATTGTGGAACCCTCAAAGGTTGAATGGTCGATTGGATACCGCCAGAGTGTATTGGTTTGATGACATCTCGCAAGACAAGACATCAGGCTGACCCAGTTCTGCTGGACATTGTGATGCTGTGGGGGCTGGACCAGAGAGGCATGGGCACCCGGCAGCGGAAGCTGCGCGCCAGGGTTGGCACAAGCGCCTGTTCAATTTTTGGGAATGTTGCCCTGAAGTGGGATTTGAAATGACGCTGTGTGGGTATCGAACCGGGCTGATCATGGATGTGTCCCGGTCCAACTGGCAGAACGATGCGGATCGCCCCATTGCATAGTCCGCATGGTATCCGACCGATGATGCATTGACGACCAAACGGTCCGATCCGTCTTTCTTTGAAATGGGGGATGTGAGTCCCAATGCCGCTCTTGCCACGGCAAATGAATTTCCCTTTGTCTTGATGTCCCATGGTACCGGCGGCACGGCAGAGCGCCTTGGGTGGCTCGCAAGGGGACTAGCACGCCATGCTTGAAGCATTGCAGTCCTTTCGGACCTCATGGGCGCGTCAAGGCGATGACTTCAACGATTCGCGCATCACGTCGGTTGTCGCGCTCGCCCCGCCGCCGCCCGTGTGGGCGTTTACCGCAGCCATCTGACAAGGACCTGATCGGCAAGCTCGATATATTTTGGGATCATGAGTCCGTGGACCGAGCATAGGTGCATCGGTTCGCGGCCCGGATTGTCGTGAGGGCATTCGAGGACAGCAGCAAAGACTGTTCAGCCTGTGGTTGAGCGGGTATCAAACGAACATGAGCATCAGGGGGTCAAAGAGCATTTTGCACTTCATTTCAGGCCATAGCGGCAGAGAACAGGAAATATCCCGTCTGTTCACGGAAACATTCACCGCGTCAGACGGAGCCGATGAAGGGCTGCTGATCGGTGCCTTGGTCGACACGTTCATGCAATCAACGCCTGCTTCGGACCTGTTCGTCTTTTCGGCCTGCGTAGATCAGACACTGGTGGGTGCGATCTTTTTTTCCCGTCTGACCTACAGCGCGGATGACCGAACGGTGTTCATCATGTCGCCTGTCGCCGTCAAGACGCAGGAACAGAGGAAAGGTATCGGGGAAAAGCTTATCAATCACGGGCTTGCGCACGTGCGCGACAAGGGCGTGTCAGTTGCCGTGACCTATGGCGACCCGAATTATTATTCCAAGGTCGGCTTTCGTCCGATGACCGAAGATTTTGCCCGAGCCCCTCTGAAGCTGAGTTTTCCGCATGGATGGCTGGGACAGTCACTGACGGCCGAAGACCTGACCCCGTTGCAGGGAACGGCACGATGCGTCGATGCGCTGAACCAACACGATTTGTGGTAAAGGCCGTTTTTCCGGCAACCCGCCTTGCGAAATCGCCATGTGTTTCATCGAACTTCCGTACGTGATGCTGCCGCACCGTGCCTGCGATGCATTCAAATCCTTGCGGGGTCGCAGGGTTGATCAAATGCCAGTGGGCACGCCGCCTGTCACGGGCAGATTAATGCCGGTGACATAGTTTGCCTGCGGTCCCGCCAGGTAGGCCACGGCATTGGCGACATCTTCTGGCAAGCCTGCGTCACGCAGGGCAACGTTGGCATAGCGTTCGGTTTTGACCGCGTCGAGGGAAATGCCACGCTCTGTTGCCAGCCTTTGATTGGCCGCCGCATGCATGTCCGTCGCGATGAAGCCGGGACAAACCGTATTGCAAAGGATGCCGTCGACGCCAAATTCCGCCGCGAGCGTTTTACTAAGACCGACGAGGCCATGTTTCATTGCCGTATAGGCCCCAAAACCCGGCTCTGCACCAAGGCTGCCTGTCGAGCCGATATTGATAATCCGGCCCCCACCTATTTGGCGCATTTTCGGGATCACGGCTTGCGCCATCATCATGGGCCCCAACAGATTGACGCGAAAGCTGGTTTCCCAGTCTTCCGGTCGTGTCGACAGGAAATTGTCCGATCCGGCCAGAGACCCTGCGTTGTTGACCAGAATGTCGATGCGACCAAAGGCGGATACCGTCCGGGCAATGCACGCGGCCACATCGGTCTGTTGGGTTACATCGAGATTGACGGAAATTGCCCGGCCCTGGCCCTTGTTTATGTCTTCAACGATCCGGTTGCGGAAGTCCGACCTTGAGACTTGTGCGCCCGCGATCTCGACCATGCCGTCCATGTCAGCAACGACGACATCGGCCCCGTCACGGGCCAGCCGCAACGCAATCGCCCGACCAATGCCCCGAGGGGCCGACGCGCCTGTGACGATGGCAGTTTTTCCGGTAAGTGCGCCCATCGGCTTTCCCCGTTGGCTGGCATGTGCACCACCATCGCTAACAGAACGGTCACCGCAAACAAGGCGAGTGTCACTCAAAGGGAGGCGCAAGAGCGATAAGCGATCATTCGAGCCGCAGTGAATTGCAGGTGATGACAGGTCAATCGGTACTTTCGGATTGGCCGATGCACGCTTCAAACGCGTCTATGTTGCGGTCTTCACTGATTTTGCTACTGCAATTTGTCACTTGCTGAACGCATATCATGTCCAGTTTCGGGAATTGACAGGCGGTCATGGCGGCCATCAGGGAGCGGGACGCGATCCCTTCCCAATCCGGTCCGGCTGCGATCCCCTTCACTTTGATCCCAAGAGCCTGCGCAATCGGAAGGCCTGCGCCCTCCAAAGACCAAACGGCGTCCAACATGCTACCATCGGCAAGCCGGAAGGTGCCCGTCACGGTCTCGGCGTCGATCAGGTCGCGCAAGGTTCCCACGGTGGGGGCTTCATCCTGGCCATGCCACAGTCTGGTGCGCAACACGCGGCCATCGGTGAACCCGAATTCGACAAAGCGGCCCGGTTCTTCGCGCAGTTCGATTTCCTTGGTTTCAAAGCCATTTGGCGTGATTTCGCCAACCACGCCAGTGTCCGCAAAATCAGGAGTGCCTTCGGGCAATGTAAACAGAGCGTAAACGCGGCCGGCCGGGTTACGATAGAGGTTCAGCGTCACGCCGGTATCGCTGACGGTTTCGGCTGTGCGTAATTCGAGCTTGTTGATTGGATCGACCCAGGCTTCCCTGAATTCCCATTCCGCAAGGACAGGCAACGCCCAGAGGCACAGGAACAGGCCGAGGCTCAAGGCACGCATGTCGCTTACCCGCCCTCGGGTAGTGCGCCGTTTTCCCACTCGCCCGTCGTCGTTTCGCCCGTTGCATAGCGCATGGTGCCAGTGCCCTGACGCTTGCCGTTCTGGAAGGTGCCTTCGTAGACATCGCCATTCGCATAAATGGCAGTCCCCTGTCCGTCGATTTCACCGCGAACCCACTCCCCTTCGTATTCAAACCCCGACGCCATGACGATCTTGCCCGTGCCATGGCGCTGCCCGCTCTCGAAGGTGCCGACGTAAACAGTTCCGTCCGGATAGGTGGCGGTGCCTTGTCCCGCGCGCTGGCCCTCGACCCAATTGCCTTCGTAACGGTAGCCGTCCGAATATGTCATGACGCCCTGGCCGTGGTTTTGTGCATTCTTGTAGCTGCCTTCATAGACGACGCCATTGGCATAGGTCGCGCGGCCCTCGCCCTCGATCACGCCGGCGATCCAATCGCCTTCGTAAGTGGAGCCATCCGTATAGGTGATCTTGCCCTTGCCATGCGCCAGATCATCGCGAAACGCGCCTTCGTAGACGGCACCGTCGGGATAGGTGACGCGGCCTTGTCCCTCGATCTGTCCGGCGACCCACTGGCCGATATAGGTATAGCCGTCATTGCCGATAAAAGTGCCCTGACCCTGGCGCCGGTCATCTACGAACTCGCCGTCATAGATGTCGCCATTGGCGTAGGTTACGCGGCCTTTGCCTTCGCGTTTGCCCGAGACCAGATCGCCTTCGTAGACATCGCCGTTGGGCTGGGTCAATGTGCCTTGGCCATCAATCTGGCCTGCTTTCCACAGGCCGACATAGACCAGGCCGTCCGGCATGGTCAGCGTGCCGGTCCCGTCGCGTTCGCCCGCCACGATCTGACCGTCATAGACCGCCCCGTCGGGATAGGTAATCGTCCCCATCCCCTGCTTGATACCATCGACCCAGTCGCCTTGGTATTCGTAGCCCCCGGGGCTTTGCATCGTGCCTTTGCCGTGGTGTTTGGCGTTGCGGAAGGATCCTTCGTAGCGCACTCCATTGGCATAAAGCGCCACCCCTTCGCCGATAATCGCCCCGGCCTGCCAATCGCCCTCGTAGACGCCGCCGTCAGCAAAGACGATCCTGCCAAATCCGTCTGGCTTGCCTTTCAGGAACGTGCCTTCATAGACGGATCCGTTCGGGAAGCGTGCGGTGCCTTCGCCCTTGATCTCGCCATCGACCCAGTCGCCGGTATATTCATAGCCATTGGGCAGCCGGTATGTTCCGGTGCCGTGCTGAAGCCCGCCACGAAAGGTGCCTTCGTACATGCCGCCGTCTTCATATTGCTTGGTCAGCACAGCGCCGCTTTGGGCGAGTGCGACGGCTGGCACCAGGGCAAGACAAAAGATCAGACTGCACAGGCGCATCGCGTACCTCGGTAGATTCGTTGGCCCGAACCGAATATGGCGGGCGGTGAGAGGTTAGGACAGGGGGCCGGGCGGGGCAATGGCCTTTGGCCTGTGCGTGCCCGGTCGGCAGAAAGGGGGCTCTGCCCCCGGCGCATGCGCGCCTCCCCCGGGATTTCTTGGAACAGAGAAGGAGGGACGGCCCGATGCGCTTTGCGTCGCAGGTGGGTTCCCTTGGCTTGGCTTTCTGCTACATCTCGCCGAACGTTGAAGGAGAGCTACCATGGCCGACAGGTTTCGCATCACTTTGGGCCAGCTGAACCCTACTGTCGGGGACATCGAGGGCAATGCCGCCAAGGCGCGCGCCGCCTGGGACGCTGGCAAGGCCGCGGGCGCGGATATGGTGGCGCTGCCGGAGATGTTCATCACCGGCTATAACGCGCAGGATCTGGTGATGAAGCCCGCGTTTCACGTGGCCGCGATGCAAGCGGTGGAAGCTTTGGCCGCGGATTGTGTCGATGGCCCGGCCCTCGCAATCGGGTGTCCATGGGCCGAAGGGACGGAGTTGTTCAACGCCTATCTGATTTGCAAGGGCGGCAAGATTGCCAGCCGTGTGCTCAAGCACCATTTGCCGAATGAAACCGTCTTTGACGAGGTGCGCATTTTTGATTCCGGCCCTCTGGGTGGCCCGTATTCTGTCGGCAACACCCGCGTCGGATCGCCCATCTGCGAGGACGCGTGGCACGGGGACGTGTCCGAAACGCTGGTGGAAACCGGCGCCGAGTTTCTGTTGGTGCCGAACGGGTCGCCCTATTACCGCAACAAGTTCGAGACCCGTTTGAACCACATGGTGGCCCGCGTCGTCGACACGGGTTTGCCTCTGATCTACCTCAACATGGTGGGCGGGCAGGACGATCAGGTTTTTGACGGAGCGTCTTTTGCGTTGAACCCCGGCGGGGTTCTGGCGATGCAGCAGCCTGTTTTTGACGAAACCGTGACCCATCTTGATCTTGAACGCGGTCCCGAGGGCTGGCGTGTCATGCCCGGAGAGATTGTGCATCATCCGGGCGAATGGGAACAGGACTACCGCGTTATGGTGACCTCCTTGCGCGACTACTGCGCAAAGACGGGGTTCAAGAAAGTCTTGCTTGGGATGTCTGGTGGCGTTGACAGTGCGTTGGTCGCGACCATCGCCGCCGATGCGCTGGGCGCGGACAATGTGCGCTGTGTCATGTTGCCGTCGGAATATACCTCAGGCGACAGTCTTGAAGACGCGGAAAGCTGTGCCAAGGCGTTGGGCTGTCACTATGATTATGTCCCGATTGCGGAGACGCGCGCGGCCGTGACTGGAACCCTTGCGCCGCTTTTTGCCGGAACCGAACCCGGATTGACGGAGGAGAACATCCAGTCGCGCATTCGTGGGTTGCTGCTGATGGCCTTGTCGAACAAGTTCGGAGAGATGCTTTTGACCACGGGCAACAAATCCGAAGTGGCCGTTGGCTATGCCACGATCTATGGCGACATGGCCGGGGGCTACAACCCGATCAAGGACCTCTACAAGACCCGCGTGTTCGAGACTTGCCGCTGGCGCAATTCCAATCACCGCGATTGGATGATGGGCAACGCGGGCGAGGTGATTCCGGATCGGATCATCACCAAGCCTCCCTCCGCCGAACTGCGCGAAGACCAGAAAGACAGTGACAGCCTGCCGGACTACCCGGATCTTGACGCCTTGCTGGAAATTCTGGTGGACCGGGATGGATCGATTACCGACTGCGTCGCCGCAGGGTTTGACGCAGATGTGGCGCGCAAGATTGAACGGCTGATCTTTCTGAGTGAATACAAACGGTTTCAATCTGCTCCGGGCGCGCGTCTGACCAAGCATGCGTTCTGGTTGGATCGGCGTTATCCGATCGTGAACCGGTGGCGCGATCCGTCCTGACGGTGTGCCGCGACCTGTCGCGAATTCAGCCAGTGCAGGTTTGCGCCGGGGTTTTGGCCACAGCGTTTCCCAAACATAAAAGGCGCACCGAGGGTGCGCCTTACGGGCTTTTGTCAAGCCGTGTCAGAGGCGGAGAGATGACCCGCCTGTCGTCAGGCCTTATCCGCCAACGGTCAGCTGGTAGCTATGCGGGACATAGCGGTATCCGCCATCGCCATTTGTCTCAACATAGCCAATTGCGGGCCAGGGCATGTGGTAGCCCACAAATGCGGTGCGATCTGCCGCCAGCATATCCAGCAATCTCCGGCGGGTGGCGGCCGCGGCGGGCTTGTCCATGTCAAAGCGGACTTCCCAATCCGGGTGAGCCAAGGACCACACATAGTGGTTGGCAAAGTCCGCGCCCAAGACCAACTGCGTGCCGTCGCTTTCCAGCATATAGGCCATGTGCCCGGGGGTGTGGCCGAACATTGCCATTGCCGTGATGCCGGAGGCAGGCGCGCCGCCATCATCCAGCATGGTCATGTTCTCGGCAAGTGGGCGTACCTTGCCTTCGAAGTTTTCGTTTTCGGCCTTGGCCCAGTGATCAAATTCGGCGGCGCCGGTCATATAGGCCGCATTGGCAAAGGTCGGTGCGTCATCTGTCATCAGGCCGCCGATATGATCGCCGTGCATGTGGGTGATCACGACCTTGTCGATCTGATCCGCTGTATACCCTGCAGCTTTGATCGCGCTGACCGTGGCGGGGCCTTGCAGGCCGGTATCGAACAGGACCAGTTCGGATCCGGTGTTCACCAGCGTTGGAGTGAAAAAGAACTGTGCCGTATCAGTCGGCAGGCCGGCCGCCGCGGATACGCTGTTGAATTCGTCCGCATCGACGTTAAGGCCGAAGATTGAATGCGGGTCGGGCCTTGCACTCGTCCCGGCAAGCAACGTTGTGACCTCGAAAGCGCCGACCTTGACCCGCTTGAAGTTGTTTTGGCTGACGCCGAGCATCGGGGCTGCGGCACGCGCGGTGGTCCCTGCGATCAATGGCAGGGCGGCAGCGCCCATCAAGGCTGTGCGACGATTGAATTTCGGTGTGTTGATCATGGGGCTATCCTTGTGTTCTGATAAGCTAGTTATAGCGCGTTTTTGAGACAGTCACGAAAAAAATCGATTTTTTCGATCAAATTTGGGTGAAGCCTGCGCCACCGCGCGCAGCGAAGGCAAGTCGGCCTTCGCGTCGAATGACCCGGCATTAAATGAAGCGTATGCCGGTCCAATGTGGATGTTTGGTCTTGTGTGTTGAACAACGGTGGGCGCGTTGCAGGCACTGCGCGCAAGGGCCAATTCTTGACTTTGTGCGCAGTAATCCAGACGCTGGATCAAATACCTGCACAGGCAAGACCCGAGCTGCCTTGGCGGCCTCATGATCTGGACAAGCCAACGCCCCTGTGACAAGGCAAGGCCAACCCCGGAGAGAACAATGACAACCACTCGTTTTGCCCCTTCGCCCACTGGCTATATCCACGTCGGCAACCTGCGCACCGCCCTGATGAATTATCTGATCGCGCGTAAAGCAGGCGGTACTTTCATCCTGCGCATCGACGATACAGACCCGGACCGGTCGAAAGAAGAATATGTTGACGCGATCAAACAGGACCTGGAATGGCTGGGGTTGCATTGGGACCGGGTCGAACGCCAGTCCGCGCGGTTGGATCGCTACGCCGAAGCCGCGGACACTCTGCGAGCGAAAGGCCGGTTTTACGAAGCCTTCGAAACGCCGACCGAGTTGGACCTCAAGCGCAAGAAGCAACTGAACATGGGCAAGCCGCCGGTTTATGATCGGGCGGCGCTGGCACTGAGCGAGGCAGAGCGGGATGCGCTGCGCGCCGAGCGGGGGCAGGGCGTGTGGCGGTTCAAGCTGGACCAGGAGCGCATCGAATGGAAGGATGGCATTCTGGGCGATATCAGCATCGATGCGGCCAGCGTCAGCGATCCCGTTCTGATCCGTCAGGACGGCCAGGTGCTTTATACCATCGCCTCCGTGGTGGACGATACTGACATGTGCGTCACGGATATCGTGCGCGGATCGGACCATGTCACCAATACGGCGACGCAAATCCAGATCATTGAAGCACTGGGCGGCGCGGTACCGCGCTTTGCGCACCATTCCCTTCTGACGGGCCCTCAAGGAGAAGCCCTGTCCAAGAGGCTTGGAACATTGGCGCTCCGCGATCTGCGCGAACAGGGTGTGCAACCGATGGCTTTGCTGAGCCTGATGGCGCGTCTGGGATCGTCCGACCCGGTCGAGTTGCGTACGGACATGGCCGAATTGATCGATGGGTTTGAAATCGGGCATTTCGGCTCTGCGCCGACAAAGTTCGACGTGGCGGATCTGTTCCCGCTGACGGGCAAATACTTGCAGTCTTTGCCTTTGAGCGCAGTGCAGGCTGATATCGCGGCGCTGGGTGTGCCTGCGGATCTCGCCGACGCTTTCTGGATGGTGATGCGCGACAATATCGAGACGCTGCATGATCTTGAAGGATGGTGGGTGTTGTGCCGCGACGGTGCCGATCCGGTCATCGACGACGAAGACGCGGCCTTTGTGTCCGAAGCGATGGAGCTGCTGCCCGAAGGGGCATTCACCGCTGAGACCTGGGGTGCGTGGACCACTGTTGTCAAGCAGGCTACGGGCCGCAAGGGGCGTGGATTGTTCATGCCATTGCGCAAGGCGTTGACGGGTCAGGCCCATGGGCCGGATATGGCGTCGCTGATGCCACTTTTGCAGGTGGTCAAGGCGCGCCCCTGATCCTGTCGGAGGGCAATGGGTTAACCCAGCCCTCCGGGGGGGATTTTTCAGGAACAGAGAATTCGGATTGCAGTGGTCCCAGCGGGCGTTTGGCTCAGGTAGCGATCACGTATCCTGGGCCTTGACCGCTGGTCTTGACCGAAGTCCGTGCTTTGATCTGACAGGCGCGGCGCCGCTTTATGTTTTGATCTCTGCGCCGCTCCCGATCATCCGCCATCAAGCTGGGTGAGCTTTCGGAGTGTTAAAGTGCTGGCACGCCGGGTCGCCGAACCGAACCGCCGGATACCGCTATTGAACCTGCGCCAGCAGGCGGTCAACAAGGGATTGTTCGTTCCGGGTCAGGGTCTGAGCCCGCGCATATAAAGGGGCGGCGCGATCATCGCGTACGGGCAGATCCCAGTTGTCGGTCGTGGCAAAAAACGCCTCGGCCCCTTCTTGCCCGAATTCTGTCAGAAACCCTTGTATGACCACATCGAGATAGCTCAGAAGCATGAAATGGGTGCCGTCCGACTGCTGGTGTTCGGTGGGCACCTGATAGGCTGCGATGTCAGAGGCGTCTGATCCGTGCGCGATATGGTCCGTCGCCGCAATCCGGGCGTAAGCGGCTTCGCGGGCGTCCAATGCGGCCCAGTCTGCGCCGGGCACAGCCGCGATCAGCCCGTCAATACTATGCCCCGGTGCGGGATGGATCGACAGGAAAACCACCTCGCGCAGACCGGTCCGTACCCATGTGCGACGCCAGTTGTTCAGCGTGGCCTTTTGCGCCAGCGGATAGGTGTGCGTGCTGCGATTGACCAGACTGCCATAGCCGAAGAACCATGGTGTCATGTGTCGGACATCAAGTCAGCGAAATGCGCCGCCAGATCGTTCCAGACCGCCTCGGAGGAGGCGCAGAGCAGATACCCGCTGGATGTAGTAGCAGTGTAGGGCGCGCCATCCAGCATGGCGGACTTGCCGCCAGATTGGGCGCAGATCAGAGCGCCGGCGGCGTGATCCCAGGCATTCAGCATGCCGGACATCACAAAGTCGATGCCACCGGTGGCCAGCATCCGGTATTCATGTGCCGAACAGCGCAAGGACCCCACATGGCCCAATGCATGCAGCTTGGAGAAGGTCAGGGCGCGGTCCGCAGGCGGCATCAGGCGGATGTGCATGTAACCGTACAATTGATCGAGCGGTTTGGCCTTGGCGGTCTGGATCGGCTTTTGTCGCCCTGTGATCGTTTGCCAGAACGCGGGCGTGGTATTGTCGGCCATGATCACGTCGTCGCCTACGGGGTCGTAGATCAATCCAAGCACGGGTTGGCCGAACCGGCATACGGCGACCATCGTGCCAAAGAGCGGCATGCCGTGGGCAAAATTCCATGTCCCGTCGACGGGGTCGATGATGAAACTCAGTTCGGCATCGCCGACGCCGTCCATGAGGCTGGGCTGCTTGGAGATCGCCTCTTCGCCAATGACCAGCGCGTGGGGGAAGGCCATTTGCAAACCGCGCGTGATCATCGCCTCGGCGGCGGTATCCGCTTGCGTGACCAGATCGGTTTCGTCTTTCTTGGTGTCCACCTCGCCCATGTCGAGTTTGCGAAACCGCGGCATGATCTCGGCCTTGGCGGCCCGGCGCACGAGGTTCAGAAGCTGTGTCCTCTGGGCATTGCTGAGCGGGGCGGTAACGGGCATGGGCAACTGGTCTGTCATGGCGCGGCCTTCGGTGATTCCATTGCGTGGGTGGGGTGTGCCATGGTCCCGAAGCCTCGGCAACGCCTTGTCATTCCCGTCCGCGCAAAACCTGGGCTGGCCGGGCCGAAAGCGGACCCCATGCGAATGCAAGCCCCGCCAGCAACGTGGCGAGGACGCCCCCCGCGATAATCGCGAGGGCAGAGGGCCAGATGACGGAGTAATCCGTTTCCATCACAAAGGTGCTGACCGCCCAGCCACCCGAAATCCCGGCGGCGAGTGCGACGACGCCCGCCCCAAGCCCCAGCAAAGCGGCGCGGGTGGCAAAACTGAGCAGAATGCGGCGACGGGTGGCCCCAAGCGTCTTGAGCACGGCGGCCTCATAGGTGCGCGCCTGCGTGCCTGCCGCGGCGGCCCCGATCAGCACCAGAAACCCTGTGAGCAAAGTCGCCGCGGCCCCGTAGGAGGTGGCCGCCGCGAGCCCCGCCAGAACGTCGCTGACCCGGTCGATCGCATCCTTGACCCGGATTGCGGTGACGTTGGGATAGGCGCTGGCGATGTCGCGCAAGATCTGGGTTTCGGCGGCGGGATCTGCATAAACGGTGGAGATGAATGTATGGGGTGCGCCGCGCAGGGCCGAGGGGTTCATCGTGAGGATAAAGCCGATCCCGGCTGTCGAGAAGTCAACTTCGCGCAGCGAGGTGATCGTGCCGGTGATGTCGCGGCTCAGGACATTGATTGTCAATGTGTCCCCAAGGCCCAAGCCCATTTCCTCGGCTTCTTCCGCCGCAAAACTGATTTGCGGGGGGCCGTTGTAATCCTCGGGCCACCATTCTCCGCGTGTGATCCGGGTGGCTTCGGTGGGCCGCTCGGCATAGGTGACACCCCGATCCCCTGAGACAACCCAGTGGTCGCCTGCAACGTCGCGCGCGGGCTTGCCGTTGATTTGCGTGACCACGCCGCGCAGCATCGGCGCGGTGTCGATGCGGGTGACAGCCGGGTCGCTTCGCAGCCGTTCTGTATAGCCCGCGATCTGATCCGGTTGAATGTCGACAAAGAAATAGCTGGGGGCGATCTCGGGCAGGTTGCCTGAGATCGCATTGCGCAGGTTGCCGTCAATTTGCCCGACGGCCGCCAGAACCGAAAGCCCGAGGCCCAGCGACAGCACGACTGAGGCCGCGCCCTCCCGCGTGCCCGAGATCGCGCCGAGCGCCCAACGCAGCGCGGGGCGTCCTTTGGCATGCGGTGCCGCGCGCCGGGCCGCCCAGCGGATTCCAACGGCTGCAAGGGCCAGAAGACCTAAGGCAAAGGCAATGCCGCCCGCCGTCCATAGCGTTAGCCGCCAGGTTCCGGAAAAGAGGCCCGCAAGCCCGATCAGCGCCGCAAGTCCGATCCCGATCCACAGCAGATACCGAGGGGCGGGCAACATGCGCGTGCTGCCCAATGCGTCCCGAAACAATGTGGCCGCCCGCACATCTTCGGCCCGCGCCAGCGGCCAGAGCGTAAAGATGAAAGCGGTCAGAAGTCCGTAAATCGCGGCTTCGATCAAGGGGGCAGGATAGACGGTGAATTGCGCGGGAATGGGCAGGCTCGCTTCGATGATCGGGCCCAAGGCAATGGGAGCCATCGCCCCCAGAAACAGCCCGATGCTGATCCCAAGCAGGGACAACACGCCGATCTGGATGAAATAAGTCTGAAAAATCGTACTGCGTTCGGCACCGAGCGTGCGCAGCGTGGCGATCACCGATGTCTTGTCTGCCAGATAGGCCCGCACGGCGGCCGACACGCCGACCCCGCCGACGGCCAGGCCCGACAAGCCGACCAGAACCAGAAAGGACCCCAGCCGGTTCACGAATTCCGAGACACCCGGTGCGCCATTGCGCGAATCCGTCCAACGCAAGCCGCTGTTCTCGAACCGCGCCTGCGCGTCCGCTTCGGCTTGGGCCAAGTCGGTGCCGGGCGGCAGGGTCATGCGATATTTTGAGCTGAACAGGGTGCCTGCGGCCAGCAATTCTGCGTTCTCGAGGCTTGAGCGGAGCACGATTGTGCGTGGCCCGAGGTTGAAGCCGCCTGCCGCTGCGTCGGGTTCACGCTCCAATATGGCAGAAAGAATGAACGCCTGCGTGCCCAGTCGGAACGTGTCTCCGACGCTGAGGCCCATGCGGTCGATCAGTGCCCGTTCCATCACGCCGCCCGGCAGTCCATTCTGGTCGCCCAGCGCGTCCGCCAGCGGGATATCCGGTGACAATCCGACCGTTCCGATCAGGGGATAGGCGCTGTCAACGGCCTTGATCTGGGTCAGGCCGCGTTCGGCACCTTCGGGACGATCCACAACGGCCATGGACCGAAAATCGGCAATTTCGGAAACCTCAACCGCGATACTGTCGATCCATGCGCGCTCTTCCTCGGAGGCAAAGCGGTAGGTAAAATCCAGTTCGGCGTCGCCGCCCAGGATCGATGCGCCTTCGCGTGCAAGCCCGGCCTCGATCCCGGTGCGCACGGATCCGACGGCGGCAATGGCCGCGACCCCGAGGGCGAGGCAGGCGAGGAAAATACGAAAGCCGGAGAGGCCGCTGCGCAATTCACGGCGGGCAAAGCGGGCGGATGTTGCAAGGCTCATTCCGCGGCGGCCCGTTCCGGTGCGACGCGGCCATCGGCCAACTGGATGACACGATCACACCGCGCGGCGAGTTCGGGCGCGTGGGTGACCAGTACGAGGGTCGCGCCATGGCGGTCACGCAGGGCAAAGAGCAAATCCATGATCGCGGTCCCGTTGGTGCCGTCCAGATTGCCGGTGGGTTCGTCGGCCAGCAAAATCTCGGGCCGTGTCACAAGGGCGCGGGCGAGCGCCACGCGCTGTTGCTCACCGCCGGACATCTGGCTTGGATAGTGCCCGGATCGGTGCGCCAGACCGACGGCGCGCAGTTCTTCCTCGGCGCGCTCGAACGCGTCACGTACGCCCGCCAGTTCCAGCGGCGTCGCCACGTTTTCCAGCGCAGTCATGGTTGGGATCAAGTGAAAGGATTGGAAGACAACTCCCATGTGGTCGCGCCTGAAACGGGCCAACGCGTCTTCATTCATCGCCGTCAGATCGTGACCCAGTGCGGTAATTGTGCCGCCTGTCGCCCGCTCGAGGCCCCCCATGATCATCAGCAGGGAGGATTTGCCGGACCCGGATGGCCCGACCAGCCCGACCGTTTCACCGCGGGCAATCTCCAGGGAAATTCCATGCAGAATATCGACACGCCCGGCATTGCCATCGAGTGACAATGCTGCATCTTTGAGGCTTAGGACGGGATCGGACATTGGGTGCGGCCTTTTTCAAGTAGTACGAAGTCATATGGAGGTCAGATCATCATGGGCAAGGTAGTAGGTGCGATTGTCTTGGTTTTCTGGGCGGGGATGTCCTGGGCGCAAGAGGTCACGATCGCCGCATTGGGGGATAGTTTGACCCAAGGATACGGGTTGCCGGCCGAAGATGGATTCGTGCCACAACTCGAAGCCTGGCTGGCGGCGCAAGGTCAGGATGTGACGATGATCAACGCCGGCGTGTCCGGGGATACCACGGCCGGCGGGCTGTCCCGGGTGGCCTGGACGCTGACGCCGGACGTTGATGCGATGATCGTGGCCCTGGGGGGCAATGATTTGCTGCGGGGCCTCGATCCTGCTGTCAGCCGTGCCAATCTGGAAGGCATTTTGCAGGCGGCACGTGAGGCCGACGTGCCTGTGCTTTTGATCGGCATGGAAGCACCGGGCAATTACGGGCCGGAGTACAAAGCCACCTTTGACGCGATGTATCCCGAACTGGCCGCCGAATTTGATGTGCTCTACCTCGACAGTTTTTTCGCAGGGCTAGGTGGGCCGGGCCTTGATCCGGCCGAGGCGCGCCCGTTCATGCAGGCCGATGGTATCCACCCCAATGCAACGGGTGTCAGCCGCATTGTCGAGGCGATCGGACCGCATGCTGCCGACCTGGTCGCCGCGGTCCGGTAATGCCCGGTCGGTTCTTTCTGGAGAGCCCGATATCGGAGGTGGGTGCAACCCTTGATGCGCCTTTGGGATCGCTTTCCGATGAGCCTGCCCGCCGCAACATTGCACCGGGTCAGAACGTCGTGGTTTACGACGGTTCATTGCGACATATGCGGTGGGGTATCGTTCCGGTGGGCCGCGTTAACGCCCGCGGTCGCCCTGTGATGGAGCAGATCATCAACGCACGATCCGAAACGGTGTTCGACAAGTCTGCCTTTGAAGGGGTGGGGCGCGCGGTCATTCCAGTGAACGGCTGGTATGAATGGACGGGCGAGAAACGGCGCAAGACAGCGTGGCGTATTGCGCCCAGGGCGCAGGCCTTCCTCTTTTTTGCGGCGATCACGGATATTTGGACGGCACCGGGTGGGATTGAGGTGCCGCAGGTGGCTGCCGTCACATGCGCGCCAAACGCCGATGTCGCGGAAATTCATCATCGCATGGGCGTTTTGCTGGAGCTTCATGCGCTCAAGGTGTGGATGGGTGATGATCTGGATGCCGCCAAGGCGCTGATGCGGCCATGGCCAGACGGACGGTTAAGGATCAGTGAGGCCAGCGATGTCGACTGGAACGGGCCATAAGCCCAAACGGAAACGGGCGCCAAAGGCGCCCGAATACGGATCGTGAAGGTGGCGGGTTACGCCAGTGCGATGTTCACGGCGCTTTCGCGGCCATCGCGACCTGATTCCAGATCAAATGTGACTTTTTGATTGTCCGCAAGACCTGTAAGGCCGGACCGTTCTACTGCTGAAATGTGCACAAAAATGTCTTTTCCACCATCTTCAGGTGCAATGAAGCCGTAGCCTTTTGTCGTATTGAACCATTTGACTGTGCCGCTGGCCATAGTCGTGTCTCCTAATCGTTCTGCCCGCGTTATGCGGCAGCTTGGCTTGGTCATTAGATCGAGTGACTGAGCCGATAGGAGCAGTGGGTCGTTAATGATTTAGCGATTTTAGTTAGAATGCGATCCAGAAATTTTGCAAGTATTCTTTGCTGCCATTCGCGTGATTGGCGAAGTGTCGCTTCTTTGAGCAAATGCAAAAAACTGTCTGCGAATTGAATTTTTACCAGTTGATAAAAAATTCAACCTGTGTGACCGTTTTTTGAAATGTTGATGCGATGGAGCGGTCATGACGCAATCTCCTTTCTCCCCGGGTGTGACGGCGGGCCGTTTGGACGCCGAAGAATATTCCAGCAACTTTTCTGACCTTCACCCTGCGCTGGACCCTCACGAAGCACTTGTTGCGGCGGACCGGTGCTATTTTTGCCATGACGCACCTTGCATAACGGCCTGCCCGACCGACATCGACATCCCGTTGTTCATTCGGCAGATTGCGACAGGAACGCCGGACGCCGCAGCCAAGACGATACTCAGCCAGAATATCATGGGCGGCATGTGCGCGCGTGTGTGTCCAACCGAAACGCTTTGCGAAGAAGCCTGCGTGCGCGAAGC
The DNA here is from genome assembly GCF_019966495.1 of Tateyamaria pelophila. Lineage (GTDB taxonomy): Bacteria > Pseudomonadota > Alphaproteobacteria > Rhodobacterales > Rhodobacteraceae > Tateyamaria > Tateyamaria pelophila. The sequence continues at coordinate 31,840 of NZ_JAIMIA010000024.1, forward strand.
AGCCGAAGGCAAACCCGTGCTGATCGGCCAGTTGCAGCGCTATGCGACTGACCATTTGCAGGCTCAGAACGTGCACCCGTTCGTGCGTGCCGAGGCTACAGGCAAGACGGTGGCGGTGGTCGGGGCGGGCCCGGCAGGGTTGAGCTGTGCGCACCGTCTGGCCATGCTGGGGCATGAGGTGACTGTCTATGATGCGCGGCCAAAGCCCGGTGGCCTGAACGAATACGGCATTGCAGCCTATAAAACACCCGAAGGATTTGCACAGGCCGAAGTGGACTGGCTGTTGCAGATTGGTGGAATCACGATCGAGCACGGCAAGGCATTGGGTGCAGAGATCGAGATGGCCGGGCTGAAAGACACGTTTGACGCTGTGTTTCTGGCCATGGGTCTGGGGGGCGTGAACGGCCTCGATGTTGAAGGCAGCGATAAGTCGGGTGTTCTCGATGCGGTTGATTTTATTTCTGATTTGCGTCAGGCCGATGATTTGGCGGCCTTGCCCGTAGGGCGCGACGTGGTCGTGATCGGGGGCGGAATGACGGCGGTGGATGCAGCTGTTCAGTCAAAGCTGCTGGGCGCGCTGAACGTGACACTTGCCTATCGCCGCGGGCGGGACCGGATGAATGCCAGCAGGTTTGAACAGGATTTGGCGGCATCCAAGGGTGTCCGCATCATGACCCATGTCGTCCCGGTCGCCGTTCATGGCAACGGTGCGGTGCGCGAGATCGAGTTCGAATATGTAAACGCGGACATGAGCGGCACCGGCCAGATGGTCCGGGTGCCGGCAGATCAAGTTTTGCGCGCGATCGGACAAACATTGGTCGGCGATGATCTGCCAGCACTTGAGCACGGTAAGATTGCAGTGACCGGCGCAGGCCGGACGTCTGTTGACGGAGTTTGGGCGGGCGGAGATTGTGCGATGGGCGGTGATGATCTGACCGTGACGGCTGTTGCCGAAGGGCGCGATGCGGCCATGGATATTCACGCCAGCCTTGTGGGATGACACGGCAGTGCGTTGGTCTGGCGACCGGGACAGTTTCTAAAGCCAGAAATGCGGATTTCGGGTCTTGCTGGATCCAGACAGGAATAAGAGGGACAAAGAATGGCCAACCTTCAAAGTGACTTCGTGGGTATCAAAAGCCCAAATCCGTTCTGGTTGGCCTCCGCGCCACCGACGGACAAGGAATACAACGTTCGCCGGGCCTTTGAAGCCGGATGGGGTGGCGTCGTCTGGAAAACGCTGGGCTCCGAAGGCCCCCCCGTTGTCAACGTGAATGGTCCGCGCTACGGCGCAATTTATGGGGCGGACCGGCGGTTGCTGGGCCTCAACAACATCGAACTGATCACGGATCGCGATCTGTACACCAATCTGGAAGAGATCAAGCGCGTCAAAGCGGACTATCCCGATCGGGCCGTCATCGTGTCGATCATGGTCCCGTGCGAAGAGGCTGCCTGGAAAGCGATTCTGCCGCTGGTCGAGGAGACGGGCGCGGACGGGATCGAGCTTAATTTCGGCTGCCCGCATGGTATGAGCGAACGCGGCATGGGGGCTGCTGTCGGGCAGGTTCCGGAATACATCGAAATGGTGACACGATGGTGCAAGCAATACTACTCCAAGCCAGTGATCGTAAAACTGACACCCAACATCACCGATATCCGCAAACCGGCCGCAGCGGCCAAGGCCGGTGGTGCCGACGCGGTTAGCCTGATCAATACGATCAATTCCATAACAAGCGTCAATCTGGACAGCATGTCGCCTGAACCATCGATTGACGGCAAGGGGTCACATGGAGGTTATTGCGGTCCTGCGGTCAAACCCATCGCGATGTCGATGGTGTCAGAGATCGCGCGCGGTGCCGACACCCGGGGGATCGCCATTTCAGGTATTGGCGGAATCACCACATGGCGTGATGCCGCTGAATTCATCACTTTGGGCTGCGGCAATGTGCAGGTCTGTACCGCCGCGATGACCTATGGATTCAAGATCGTGCAGGAGATGATCAGCGGCTTGTCGGAATGGATGGATGAGAAGGGATATTCCGACATCAGCCAGTTCCGCGGTGCGGCTATACCCAACGTCACGGATTGGCAGTACCTGAACCTCAACTACGTTGCAAAAGCCAAGATCAACCAGGACCTGTGCATTTCTTGTGGTCGTTGCTTTGCCGCCTGTGAGGACACCTCGCATCAGGCGATCTCCATGTCAGAAGACCGTGTGTTCGAGGTGATCGACGGCGAATGTGTGGCGTGTAACCTCTGTGTGAATGTCTGCCCTGTCGAGGACTGCATCACGATGGAAGCGATGAGCCCCGGTACCGTCGACCCGCGCACCGGCAAGGTCGTCGAGCCCGAATATGCCAATTGGACAACGCACCCCAACAATCCATCAGCGACCGCTGCCGAGTAGGGCACGAGATTTTTCGTACGAAAAATCTTGACGCCTGTGCGGTCAAAACAGCATCCGCACGGGGCCGTTGTGGCAGATTATTACGTATTGATCTGCTGTTTGGAGCAGGTGGTAGCCGCGCCTTTTGACTTCTGCTTCAAAAATATCGCGTCCGACTTCGCGGTACACCCAGGCCGTCGAGCGTCGCACCACGGCACCTTTGCGCGCTGCCTTGGTCCCAAAGAGTTGTTGTATCCAAGGATGCACTGGCGGGTTTGACGGATCGTTTTTCATCATGCAGCTTTGTCATCTGCTTTTGGTAAATTTCGTGTTAAACTCAGCATTTACTTGCGCAGAATGCTAGAAAACAAAGCTTGAAGATGGGCATCGGCTGCCTCAACATTCGGGCCGATCAGAAGATCTATTTGTGCTGCAAAATCTGCATAGTGCTGCGTCGTGGCCCAAATTGAGAAGATCAGATGTTGTGCATCGATGGGTGCGATTTTACCCGTGTCACTCCACTCCTGAATAACGACACACTTCTCGTCGAAAAGTGGTTTGAGATCTGCTGTTAGGTGAGGCCGCATCCGTGGGGCGCCTTGCAGTATCTCGTTCGCGAAAAGCCTGCTTTCGCGGGGCAGTTCCCGTGCCATGTCCAGCTTGCGTTGAACATAGGCCAGTATCTCGGTCACGGGATCGCCTGATGCATCCATATCCACCAGTGGGTCGAGCCAGGTTTCCATGAGTTGACTGAGCAATGTGACATGAATTTCTTCCTTACCCGAGAAATAATACAGGATATTGGGTTTGGAGAGGCCCGCCGCTTCGGCAATCTGATCGAGCGTCGCTCCGCGATAGCCGTGGGCAGAGAAGACATCCAATGCCGCGTCCAGAATGCGATATCTGTTGCGCTGCTGGATGCGACTGGATTTTTTTGGTTTTGCATCCGGCATGGGCGATCCTTTGCGCCAAATCAAGTCACCCCGATGGCGTTGTCTGCTACAAGTCTAGGCAGATGGTCAAACATCATGCAATTCCGGTCAAACCAGTTCTTGACAGAAATGCACAGCATGGCAATCGTGGCTTTACCAATTGGTCAAAAAGTGATCGATCAACATGAATGTATGGTCGAGAAGGAGTACTATGGCAGCACCGGGTCAAAACCTGCGCATCAACGCGGACCGCCTGTGGGACAGTTTGATGGAAATGGCCAAGATTGGCCCCGGCGTGGCTGGTGGCAACAATCGGCAAACGCTGACCGATGAGGACGCCGAGGGTCGGGCGCTCTTTCAGAGTTGGTGCGAATCGGCGGGCTGCACAATGGGTCTGGATCAGATGGGCAATATGTTCGCGATGCGCGCAGGCACGGATCCCGAGGCTCTGCCAGTCTACGTCGGCAGCCATCTCGATACCCAGCCTACGGGTGGAAAATATGACGGTGTTTTGGGGGTGCTGGGCGGGCTGGAGATCATCCGAACCTTGAACGATCTGGATGTCAAAACGAAACATCCGATCGTCGTCACGAATTTCACCAACGAAGAGGGCACGCGCTATGCGCCCGCCATGCTGTCTTCGGGCGTGTTTGCCGGCATCCATACACAGGACTGGGCCTATGACCGCGTCGATGCCGAAGGCAAGTCCTTTGGCGACGAATTGAGCAGGATCGGTTGGCGGGGTGAGGAAGTCGTGGGCGCGCGCAAGATGCATGCATTTTTTGAGTTGCATATCGAGCAAGGGCCGATCCTTGAAACTGAGGGAAATGACATTGGCGTGGTGACCCACGGCCAGGGTCTGAGTTGGACGCAAGTGACGATCACGGGCAAAGACAGCCATACAGGCTCTACACCGATGCCCATGCGCAAGAATGCGGGTCTTGGTATGGCCCGGGTTTTGGAAAAAGTAGACGAGATCGCCTGGTCTCATGCACCACACGCCGTGGGCGCTGCGGGCCATATCGATGTTTACCCGAACTCGCGCAATGTGATCCCCGGAAAGGTCGTGTTTACGGTTGATTTCCGGTCGCCCAATCTGGACGTCATTCAGGACATGGAGGCCCGGTTGCAGGTCGAGGGGCAGAAGATCGCAGATGACATGGGGATGGAAATCGCGTTTGAGAAAGTGGGCGGATTTGACCCGGTTGCATTTGATGAAAGGTGCGTGGCTGCTGTTCGCGCGGCAGCGGAGCGTCTCGGTTATAGCCACCAGAATATCATATCGGGCGCTGGCCATGATGCGTGCTGGATCAATCAGGTTGCACCTACGGCAATGGTGATGTGTCCATGTGTTGATGGCCTGAGCCACAATGAAGCGGAAGAGATCAGCAAGGAATGGGCGATGGCGGGGGCGGATGTTTTGATGCACGCCGTCGTGGAGACGGCGGAGATCGTGTCGTGAAGGGTGCGTTTTCCGACACGGAAAACGGCCGGAAACCGTGTCGGTTTCCGGTGTGGCGAGGTTGGCGTGCTGGAACCTGACCTGAATGCCGTCTACCGAATATCGGAGTTGATCGCTGAAGAGGTGAGTGCTGCGCCGTGCGAGAGTCGACGGGACCGAGCTGCATTGGATGCGTTTCGGGCAGCACTTGTTCCACCGCACGAAACGGTGGTGAATTTCAGCGGCGCTATACGCCAGCGTTGTTGGACCGTCACGCATACTGATGGAACATACCGCGTCGTTTTCTTACCGGTGGCAGGATATTTTTCGTTATGCGTCGAGAGTGAATTAGGACCCTTGGATATTGGTGTTCACGGGCCTGCGATGGGGTGTTTTGCATCGGTCTGACAAGGGGGGTCTCCCCCGACACTGCCTCCCCGGAAGTGTTATTGGCCAAGGTCGTTTGGTCGACGAAAGGAGTGAAAAATGAGCAAGGTGATCAAAGGCGGGATGGTCTGCACAGCGGACCGCACGTGGAAAGCGGATGTGCTGGTGGAAGGTGAAGTCATCAAACAGATCGGCGAAGACCTGTCTGGCGATGAGTATATCGACGCTGAAGGCGCTTATGTCATCCCCGGTGGCATCGATCCGCACACCCATCTGGAAATGCCATTCATGGGCACAACTGCTGCGGAAACATTTGAATCCGGCACCTGGGCTGCTGCGGTTGGTGGCACCACCATGGTCGTGGATTTCTGCCTGCCGGGTGCCGATGGCAGCATCAAGAACGCCATCAACGAATGGCACCGCAAATCGGCACCGCAAATCTGCTCGGATGTCGGCTATCACATGGCCATTACGGGCTGGAACGAGAACGTCTTCAACGAGATGAAGGATGCCGTCGATATGGGCGTCAACTCGTTCAAGCATTTCATGGCCTACAAGGGCGCGCTCATGGTCGAGGATGACGAGATGTTCGCCTCGTTCCAGCGTTGCGCCGAACTGGGCGCGCTGCCTATGGTCCATGCCGAAAACGGTGATCTCGTGGCGGCCTTGCAGGAGAAGTACTTCAACCAGGGCATCACCGGCCCGGAAGGCCATGCCTATTCCCGCCCGCCAGAGGTCGAGGGCGAGGCTGCCAACCGCGCCATCACCATCGCGGACGCGGCAGGCGTGCCGCTTTATATCGTGCACGTGTCGTGCGAACAGGCCCATGAGGCGATTCGCCGTGCCCGCCAAAAGGGCATGCGGGTTTATGGTGAGCCGTTGATCCAGTTTCTGACGCTGGACGAGTCCGAATATTTCAACAAGGATTGGGACCATGCGGCCCGGCGCGTGATGTCGCCTCCGTTCCGCTCGAAAGAGCATCAGGACGGGCTTTGGGCTGGGTTGCAGGCGGGGTCTTTGCAGGTGGTTGCAACAGATCACTGCGCTTTTTCGACAGAGCAAAAGCGCCGGGGCAAGGATGATTTCCGTATCATTCCCAATGGCTCAAACGGGCTGGAGGAGCGCCTCGCAGTGCTCTGGACCCAAGGGGTCGAAACAGGTCGTCTGACGCCGAATGAATTTGTTGCGGCGACCTCCTCCAACGTGGCGAAAATTCTGAACATCTACCCCAAGAAGGGCGCGATTGTGGAAGGGGCGGATGCGGATATCGTCGTATGGGACCCCAAGATCACCAAGACGATATCGCCTGCGAACCACCATTCGGTTCTGGATTACAATGTGTTCGAAGGTTTCGAGGTAACGGCACAGAGCCGCTACACCCTGTCGCGTGGCGAGGTTATCTGGGCATGGGGCCAAAACTCGCAACCGGCGCCGGGTCGGGGCAAGTTCGTGCCGCGGCCGGCGTTCCCATCCGCATCCCAGGCGCTTTCGAAGTGGAAAGCCCTGACGGCTCCGAAAATGATACAGCGTGACCCTCTGAATATTCCGGCGGGGATTTGAGGACGTGCCAAACGGCGAACTTCCGATGCCAGGCTTATCCTCAGCCCATGCAAGTGGTGCGCCGGTCATTTCGGCGCATCATCTCGACCTGACCTTTCAAACAAATGATGGGCCGGTGCATGCGTTGAAGGATGTTTCGCTGGATATCGAAAAAGGTGATTTCGTCAGCTTTATTGGTCCGTCCGGCTGTGGCAAGACGACGTTCCTGCGCTGCATGGCGGATCTGGAGCAACCGACGGGCGGGACAATCACCGTAAACGGAACCACGGCCGAGAACGCCCGCAAGGCGCGCGCTTACGGGTATGTTTTTCAGGCGGCCGGGCTTTACCCGTGGCGCACGATCGGTGGAAACATCAAGCTGCCGCTTGAAATCATGGGATACAGCAAGCCCGAACAGACAGAACGCATGCAGCGTGTTCTTGATCTGGTTGAGTTGTCGGGATTCGAGAACAAATTCCCATGGCAATTGTCCGGCGGGATGCAACAGCGCGCCTCGATCGCCCGGGCGCTTGCCTTTGATGCAGATATCCTGCTGATGGATGAGCCGTTCGGTGCCTTGGACGAGATCGTGCGGGATCACCTGAACGAGCAATTGCTCAAGCTTTGGGCGCGGACGGAAAAGACTATTGCTTTTGTCACACATTCCATCCCCGAGGCTGTCTATCTGTCCACGAAGATCGTGGTGATGTCGCCGCGTCCCGGGCGCATCACCGATGTGATCGAGAGCCCGCTGCCCAAGGAGCGGCCCTTGGATATTCGGGAAACCCCGGAGTTCCTCGAGGTGGCCCACCGGGTCCGCGAGGGATTGCGGGCGGGGCACCAAGATGACTGAGCGGCCCTCCGGGGGGAGTTTTTCTGGCAAGATGAAGCATCGCGGGCAGATGCGATGAAGAGTTTTGTGCCCGTCTGTACCGTCGTGCTTTTTATCTTCGGATTTTGGTATCTGGCTGCGATCTGGCTGAATGCGCCGTGGGCCTACGACAAGGCGACGCGCGCGGGTGTTGAACTGACGACCTCCGAGCTGGTCGCGGATACCTGGTCACAGGAAAAGCCCAAGCTTCCGGCACCGCATCAGGTCGCTGTCGAGATCTGGAACACCACTGTCGAAAAGAACATCACGTCAAAGCGCTCCTTGATTTATCACTCATGGATTACGTTGAGCGCGACTTTGTTGGGCTTTGTTCTGGGAACAGGGCTAGGCATTCTTTTGGCGGTTGGCATCGTCTATAATCGGGTTATGGATCGTTCGGTGATGCCATGGGTAATCACCAGCCAGACCATTCCGATCCTCGCGCTTGCACCGATGATCATCGTTGTTCTGAATGCGGTCGGGATATCGGGGTTGCTGCCCAAGGCGATGATATCAATGTATCTTTCGTTTTTTCCGGTCGTCGTCGGCATGGTCAAAGGGTTGCGCAGCCCTGAAGTCATGCAACTTGATCAGATGCGAACTTGGAACGCCAGCGCTTCCCAGACTTTCTGGCGGCTCAGGCTGCCTGCATCGATGCCGTTCCTCTTCGCCTCCTTGAAGGTGGGTGTTGCGGCCAGTCTGGTCGGTGCCATCGTGGGCGAGTTGCCGACCGGAGCCGTGGCAGGGCTGGGTGCCCGTTTGCTGGCAGGCAGCTATTATGGGCAGACGATCCAGATCTGGTCCGCCTTGATCATGGCGGCTGCGTTGGCGGCGTTGTTGGTGTCACTGGTCGGGATCGTACAGCGGGTCACTCTCAAGCGGATGGGGATGGTCTGATGGGCTGGATCGTCTTTGCCATGGTTGCCTGGATCATCGGCTGGGGCCTGAACATCTGGCTGTCGCGCCAACCGCCGACGGGCCCGGTGCGCCTTGCGATGCCGATCATCTTTGGCTTGACCCTGATTGCGATATGGGAGGGCGTTGTGCGCGGTTTCGACGTCTCTTCCGTACTGTTGCCCGCGCCGTCGGCAATCGGCGTCAGATTTGCAGCCTCGGGGGCCATCCTGTGGGAAGATTTCGTCCAGACTGTGATCAAGGGTGCGCTGACCGGGTACGTCATTGGCTGTGGCAGCGCTTTTTTGACGGCTTTGGTCATCGATCGCTTTCCGTTCTTTCGGCGCGGATTGCTGCCGGTCGGAAATTTCGTGGCAGCGTTGCCCGTGGTGGGCATGGCGCCCATTCTGGTCATGTGGTTCGGGTTTGACTGGCAATCCAAGGCGGCTGTCGTCGTCATTATGGTATTTTTCCCAATGCTGGTAAACACGGTACAAGGGTTGCAGGCGTCGAATGCGATGCAGCGCGACCTGATGCAAACCTACGCTGCGACACCGCAGCAGACGCTGCTGAAACTGCGTTTGCCCATGGCGATGCCGTTTGTGTTCAACGGCCTCAAGATTGCGACGACGCTTGCATTGATCGGTGCGATCGTTGCTGAATTTTTCGGCTCACCCATTCGCGGAATGGGCTTTCGTATCTCGACCTCCGTGGGGCAGCTTGCGCTTGACCTTGTCTGGGCGGAGATTGTTGTCGCAGCGCTCGTGGGATCCGCCGCTTATGGCGCCGTTGCCCTGATTGAACGCGCCGTGACGTTCTGGCATCCATCACAACGGGCTCGCACGTAAAATGACGTCCGAAGAAAAACCAAGAAGAAAAGCAACAAGGAGTACACAAATGAAAACGATAGCAACCTTTGCCACCAGCATGGCCTTTGGCCTTGCAGGCGTTGCAGCCCAAGCGGCCGATGATATCACGTTGCAGCTCAAGTGGGTCACGCAAGCCCAGTTTGCGGGCTACTACGTGGCGCTCGACAAGGGATTTTACGCCGAAGAAGACCTGGAGGTTACCATCAAACCCGGTGGACCGGATATTGCGCCAGTGCAGGTGCTGATGGGCGGCGGCGCTGACGTCATGGTAGACTGGGTGCCTTCCGCATTGGCAGCACGTGAAAAGGGTGCGCCGATCGTGAATATTGCACAACCGTTTGCATCGTCGGGCCTCATGCTGACCTGCCTCAAGGAGCACGGGATCAACAGCCCGGCCGATTTCCCGGGTCATACACTTGGCACGTGGTTCTTTGGCAATGAAATCCCACTGTTTTCCTGGATGGGCAAGCTTGGGATTGCAACGGATGGATCAGAGGGTGGTGTGACCATTCAAAAGATCAATTTCAACGTCGATCCGTTGCTCCAAAAGCAGGTCGAATGCGCGACAACCATGACGTATAATGAGTATTGGCAGGTGATTGATGCGGGTCTGACCCCGGACGATCTTGTCATTTTCAAATACGAGGATGAGGGGATTTCGACGCTTGAGGACGGGCTCTACACAACCGAAGAAAACCTTGCCGATCCGGCGATGGAAGACAAGCTCGTTCGGTTTGTTCGCGCCTCGATGAAGGGTTGGAAATATGCTGAAGCCAACCCGGACGAGGCTGCAGACATCGTGCTTGAAAATGATCTTTCTGGCGCACAGACCGAAAAACACCAGAAACGCATGATGGGTGAAATTGCCAAGCTGACCGCTGGGTCGGATGGGACATTGGATGTATCGGCGTTTGACAGGTCGGCAGAAATCACAATGGAAGGCGGTATGATCTCTGTGGCACCCGAAGGGGCATGGACACATGCGATCACGGATAAGGCGCTGCAATAAGCGTATTTTGGCCTCTCGGGAAAAGGCTGGCCGCAGGGCTGGCCTTTTTCATTTTTTTTCTAGACATTTAAATGGCTCGCCCCATTTCGTAACTTCTCGACGGGAGTAAGACAAGAATGACCAACATGGAAAACCTGCAGCCGCATTTGGATGAACAAACGCGCCAAGATCAGATTTACAATGATGCGATGCTATCCCTTCAAGCAGCCAAGCGTGATGACGAACGGAATGGCTATGCCGTGATGTCGGCCGCGATGGGCTATGGCGAGGGATCTATGGGCAACGGCATCTTTGCCAAGATCACCCACGGCGCACAGCTGTTTTGCATCGCCTTTGCGTGCGCTGCGCCCCCGTTTCTTGTCTGGTACGTGCTGCTCTGATCACAAGACGGTAACGACGGTGCCGATTGGTACGCGCTGATACAGATCAGCGACGTGTTCGTTCAACATTCGGATACATCCGTTTGAGACGGATGTACCGATCGTATTCGGCTGTGTTGTGCCATGTATCCGGAAATAGGTATCAACGCCATTCTGGAACAGATAGAGCGCCCTTGCGCCAAGCGGATTGTTCGGCCCGCCGGGCATGATGTCCTGATTTCCTGCAAATTGGCCATATAATTCCGGACTCCGCTCGATCATTTCATCGGTCGGGCGCCAGGTGGGCCATTCTTTCTTGACATCAATTGTCGCGCGGCCGGTGAATTCAAGGCCCGCACGTCCAACCCCGACGCCATAGCGGATCGCTTTGCGTTCTTCCGTCACCCAATAGAGATAATAGCTGCGCGGCAGCACGAGGATTTGTCCGGGCGCAAAATCCTTTTTGATGCGGACTTCCTGTGGGGTTGGGTCGAACGCAAGTTCGGCCTGCGTCGGCATTGTGGTTGCGGTCAGAGTGGCGGCGGCGCTCAGGCCAATAAAACGTCGACGATCCATACATGAGGCTCCTTACTTTTACAGAACAAGAATGCCCGAATGGCGTTATGGGTCAAGAGGGAGGCGGTGATTGAAACGGCCGCCCTTTGAACAGCGCGCTTCAAAAGGATCTATGTGTTCAACCAGCAGGGGCAGGCTTCGCGCTTGGCGAGTATGCGGGCCATCTGTGCCAGCTCGCATACTCATCTCCTGCCTGATCGGGCCTTGGAAGCGGCCAGTGTCAGCGAGCGAATTTCTTGTGCTTCATCCGCTTTGGTTCCAGCGCATCCGGCCCGAGGCGGCGCTTCTTGTCCTCTTCGTAGTCTTCGAAATTCCCTTCGAACCACTCCACGTGGGCGTCGCCTTCGAAGGCGAGGATGTGTGTGCAAATCCGGTCAAGGAAGAAGCGGTCGTGGGAGATCACCACTGCGCAGCCGCCAAAATCGACCAGCGCGTCTTCGAGGGCGCGCAGTGTTTCAACATCCAGATCGTTCGTCGGCTCATCGAGCAACAGGACGTTGCCGCCTTCTTTCAGAAGTCGCGCCATGTGAACACGGTTGCGTTCTCCGCCCGACAAAAGACCAACTTTTTTCTGCTGGTCGCCACCCTTGAAATTGAAGGACGAGCAATAAGCACGCGAGTTCACTTCCGCATCCCCCAATTGGATCAGTTCGGCTCCGCCCGAGATGGCCTCCCAGACGTTATCATCCGCGTTCAGGTCATCGCGGGATTGGTCGACATAAGACAACTCTACCGTATCACCGACTTCGACGGTGCCCGCATCAGGCGTTTCCTGACCGGTGATCATTTTGAACAGCGTCGACTTGCCTGCACCGTTGGGTCCAATGACTCCAACGATCGCGCCGGGCGGGATGGAGAAGTCGAGGTTCTCCATCAACAGTTTGTCACCCATGTGCTTGGACAGACCTTCGACGTCGATCACCTTGGAGCCCAGCCGTTGGCCGTTGGGGATGACGATCTGGGCGTAGGCCAGTTTCTCGCGCTCGGATGTTTCCAGCATGTCGTTGTAGGAGTTGATCCGGGCCTTGGATTTCGCCTGACGGGCCTTGGCCCCCTGACGCATCCACTTGAGTTCGCGTTCCAGTGTTTTCTGGCGGCTTTTGTCTTCGCGGGCTTCCTGTGCGAGGCGTTTGGCCTTTTGTTCGACCCATGAGGAATAGTTGCCTTCCCATGGTACGCCCTTGCCGCGGTCCAGTTCCAGGATCCAGCTTGTGATGCTGTCGAGGAAATAGCGGTCGTGGGTGACGATCAGGATCGTACCCTTGTAGTCGATCAGGTGCTGTTGCAGCCAAGCGATGGTTTCCGCGTCAAGGTGGTTGGTTGGTTCGTCCAGCAACAGCATTTCGGGCGCTTCGAGCAGCAGCTTGCACAACGCCACGCGGCGGGCTTCACCCCCCGAAAGTGTCGTCACATCGGCATCGTCGGGGGGGCAACGCAGCGCTTCCATCGACACATCGATCTGACTGTCGAGGTCCCAGAGGTTTTCGGCGTCGATCTGATCCTGAAGCTTGCCCATCTCGTCGGCAGTCTCGTCGGAGTAGTTCATCGCCAACTCGTTGTAGCGATCCAGCACGGCCTTTTTCCTGGCCACGCCCAGCATCACATTTTCGCGCACGGTCAGCTCCGGATCGAGCTTGGGTTCCTGCGGCAGGTAGCCGACTTTGGCCCCCTCGGCGACCCATGCTTCACCGGTGAAATCAGTGTCTATCCCCGCCATGATCTTCATCAGCGTGGATTTACCCGCGCCGTTGACGCCCACAACGCCGATCTTGACGCCGGGCAGAAAGTTTAGGTGTATGTTTTCAAAACACTTTTTTCCGCCCGGATAGGTCTTGGACACGCCGGACATATGATAGACGTACTGATAAGCGGCCATGAGAGGGCTCCTTCGGAAAAGCGGATCGGTTTCCCGTCAGATACAGGCGCACTCTTGCGTGTGCAATGGCGTGTCGCACCTTTGCTTTTGCGGGGTTGCTGTTTGTCTGGTCGCGCCATCGTACTGGACGACTTTGGAGCAGATAGACCAAGTTACTCAGAGCAAACGTGACGGCGCGATATGGCATTCTGCGGACTGACGCGATGATCCTTGGAGCCTTGTCCGTGCGGTATGGAATCGGCCGGACCTGTAAAAAGGCGGCACGCCTGCATCCTTTTGAAGTGGGTTTGGTGGGTTGATAATCGGCGGCGTCTGCTGTTGTGTCCTGACGTGATAATCTGATCCCAACCGGACGGTCGTTGATGCGCCATGCCTTTCCCATTGCCCGACCCGGCCAGATCATCGGCCTGCTGGGGGGGTCGTTTGATCCGGCTCATGCGGGCCATGTCCATATCACCTGCGAGGCGTTGAAACGGTTTGGCCTTGGTCAGGTGTGGTGGCTGGTAAGCCCTGGCAACCCGCTGAAAGCCAACGGTCCTGCTGCTCTGGAGCATCGGATGGAGCATGCCCGGCGCGTCATGCGCCACCCGCGCGTCAAGGTGACGGACATCGAGGCGGAATTGGGAACGCGGTACACCGCGCAAACGCTGGCCGCTTTGTTGCCGCTTTATCCCGGTGTGCGTTTCGTGTGGCTGATGGGCGCGGATAATCTTGCCCAACTGCATAAATGGCAAGACTGGCGCTGGATTATGGATACTGTGCCCGTTGGTGTTCTGGCCCGCCCGGGTGATCGGATATCGGCCCGGCTGAGCAAGGCCGCGCGGCTCTACGCGGCCCACCGGATTTCGGCCCAGAACAGCCAAATGCTGGGAACTGCAGAGGCTCCGGCCTGGTGTTTCGTGAATGTGCCCATGTCATCGCAGTCATCAAGCGCCATCCGCGCATCCGGGTTATGGGGCCACGCCAACGAAAAGTGATGTTTTGACCGCTTGTTCGTCGGGTTCGGCTGCGCTTAGATACGCGTATGAAGAGAACCATTTCGAGACGTTTGTTTTTGGCGGCGACGGCGAGTGTTGTCGCGCAGGCCGTAGTCGCAGCGCCACCGGCCGTTTCCCTGCGCCCGGTTGTGCGCGGGGCGGACCATTTCAAGAAAACGGTCAGTGGCGGTGAAGCGATTGTCGCTGCTGCCAAACTGAATGGGCGCGTGAGTTTCACGGTTGCGGATGCCAAAACGGGATTGCGCCTCGAAGGGCTCGATAGCAAGACCGGGCTACCTCCGGCCAGCGTCGCCAAGGCGGTGACCGCGTTGTACGCGCTTGATACGCTCGGGCCCTCTTATCGATTTGAGACACGACTGGTCGCGACGGGCGGCGTGTCCGGCGGGGTGGTGCAGGGCGATCTCGTGTTGGTCGGCGGCGGTGATCCGACGTTGAGTACAAATGATCTGGCCGCTCTGGCGCAGGCTCTGAAGGACAAGGGCATTCGGGAGGTGCGCGGTGACTTCAGGGTCGCCGAAGGCGCCTTGCCGTACACACCGACGATCGATCGTGATCAACCCGATCACGTGGGCTATAGCCCGGCTGTCAGTGGCATCGCGCTGAATTTCAATCGTGTCCATTTCGAATGGCGTCGCGCGGGCAGCGGGTATGGTGTGACGATGGATGCGCGTTCGGACCGGCTGCGGCCCGCGGTGGCGATGTCCAAGATGGAAGTCGTCAACCGTAGCTTGCCGGTTTATACCTATACGGATGGCGGCCGTGTGGACACTTGGACAGTGGCCCAACGGGCGTTGGGCAACGGCGGCGCGCGCTGGCTCCCGGTACGCAAACCGGCTATGTATGCGGGCGATGTTTTTCAGACGCTCGCCCGGTCTCAAGGTATCGTCCTGAAAAACCCCGAAGTTGTGGACGTAGCCCCCGCTGGGACAACATTGGCAACCCATCAAAGCGATGATTTGCGCAGTATCCTCAAGGGGATGCTTCGGTATTCCACGAATATCACGGCCGAGATGGTCGGCATGTCAGCGACGGCCAAACGCATCGGCAAGGTGCCGAGCCTGAAAGCATCAGCGTCGGAGATGAACCGCTGGGCCAATGCCACAATGGGAACGCACAATATGGCTCTGGTGGATCATTCGGGATTGGGCAGCAGCAGCCGGATGACATCCGATGACATGGTCACTGCCTTGGTCAAAGTCCACAGCAACGAAACGCTTCGCCCGATCCTGAAACCGGTGGTGATGCGTGATCAGCAGGGCCGTCCGACAAAAAGCCACCCGATCAAGGTGGATGCCAAGACGGGGACGCTCAACTTTGTGTCCGGGTTGGGCGGCTATATGACCGCGCAGGATGGGACGGTCATGGCTTTTGCAATTTTTGCCGCGGATGAGGAAACGCGGGGGCGGCTGTCCAAGGCCAACCGCGAGGCGCCGAAGGGGGCGCGGCCCTGGAACCGGCGCGCCAAGACGATGCAGCAAAAGCTGATTGAGCGGTGGGGTGTGCTCTACGGCACGTAACGCCGCGTGGATTGCGTCCATGGAGGCGATACCAGCGGCCCGCTCAAACTCGGATCTGAGTCCAGTAGAATTGCCGCCCTGACAAGCGGCAATTCTGGACAGGTTGGCTTACCCCGTGCCGACCTGCAATCAGGCGGCGTTGCGCATTCTTTCTGAATCGACAACATCAGCGGTCAATTGCGCCGTTGCTGCGGAAAGCGTCCAGCCCAGATGCCCGTGCCCGGTGTTGTAGTAGACGCCGGGTTTCGACCCCGGGCCGACCTTGGGCATCATTGATGGCAACATGGGTCGCAGTCCCGCCCATGGCACGCAATGCTCGGTCGAGACATCCGGGAAGAACGTTTCGCACCAATCGCGCAGCGGTTTGACCCGATCGTCGCGGATGTCGAGGTTGTAGCCGTTGAATTCGGCCGTGCCCGCGATACGGAACCTGTTTTTGCCCAAACGGCTGGTCACGACCTTGGCCTCGTCATCCAGCAGGCTGACCCAGGGTGCTGCTGCTTGGCTGGCGTCGTCATCAAGGTTGACGGTGATCGAATACCCCTTGACCGGATAGATGTTCACGCGGTCACCCAGTTCGGCCGCAATGGCCCGGCTGCCGACGCCTGCGCACACAACGATACCGTCAAAGTGCTGCTGCTCGTCACCATCCTTGCAGGTCCAGTCCAGACGGATTCCGGTGCCCGTGTGGTGGATGTCGGTGACCTTGGATTTGTAGTGAAAGATCACGCCAAGCTTTTCGCAGCCTTCGCTGAGCTTGCGGGCATAACGGTGAATGTCACCGGTGAAATCGGTTGGCGTGTAAAATCCACCGATGGTTTCGGTTTTCAAAGCTGGTTCCAGCTTTTGGACTTCAGCTGCGGACAGTTCCTGGCGCTCAAGCCCGCCCTTTTGCAGCATGACATTGACGCGACGCGCGTGATCAAACTCGGATTTCTTTTTATAAACGTGCAAAATGCCACGTTTTTCGATGTCGAACTCGACACCGACCTCTGCTGCAAATTCAAGAAGGTGTTCGCGCGACGCGATGGCCAGTTCGGTGGATTTGATTGTGTTGGCTTCGTAGTTGGGGATATTGCCCATGAATTCGGCCATCCACGACATTTTATGCCAGCTGGGTCTGGGATTCACCAACAGGGGCGCATCCTTTTTCATCATCCATTTCAGACCCTTGAAGATCGTCCCCCAGCGGGTCCAGACCTCGGCATTGGAGGCGGAAAGTTGGCCGCCATTGGCGAAGGATGTTTCCATCGCCGCATAGCGGTTGCGATCGAAAACAGAGACGTCATAGCCACGGCGGGCCAGAGCGTAGGCGGTTGTGATGCCGGTGATACCGGCGCCGATTACGGCGATATGGGTCATTGGGGTTCCTCCCAAGGGACGCAGATGACATGGACACACCCGGCGGAATGCCGGATTGCGTCCCCATCTGTTGCGTGACCTGAGAGTTTGACACAGGATCAGATGCCTGCGCTTTCTCCGTCGGTGGATCAGGGGCGTTAAGCCTGACCGCTCTCCAGATTGTCGATGTTCCCGTTGCAGGGGCGGCTGGCACGGTTCGTGGTGCCTGAGAGTTTCCGGGGCGTTGCTCCTTCGGCGGCGGAGTTACCCGCTCTCTCCCATGTCAGCCTTATCGACTGCGCGTGCTATAGGAGTGCTTGGTGAGTCGGGTCAACGAAATTCGAGGACCACGAGGCAGAAATATCATACTGCATAGCCGAGGAGTCAGTTCCGATGTTCATTAAGCACACCGGCAATCTTTCGCTTCGGCTTTTGCGCCACTTCCCAGCGGGAAGGGCCGGTATTACACCGTCATGTGTCTGGCGCGTGCGCCACGTTCGATAGCTGCCGCATGCAGGCGGTCAATGTTCAATTCATACCTGATTTCTTCGAGCAAGCGCAGTTCTGCATCCCCGAGCATTCCATCGGCCGCGGCCACGTCGCACGACAGGGCATAGGCGGTTTCAAACAGGCGTTCGGGCAGGGCGGTTCGGATGAGGCCAAAGAGCGCATCAAGCCCGTCTTCCTGCTCAAAAAGGTCAAACACGATCTGCATAACCACATTGAACCGATCAACGTCATAGCCTGCAAAAACAGGCAGATTGTTGACGGTTGAATTGATCTTGACCAGTTCCGCGGTCCGAATGTCTTCGTCCGAGGCCGAAACAGCGATCATCAAGGCCACGAGGGCGTCCTGAGATGTGAGCGAAAGCGAAGTGGAAGTGGGCATTGGGGTATCCTGTGCGACGAACCTGTCACCTCCTCAATATTGACGCTATGGCTTGCCCGCAATAGGTAGCGGCGGGATCACGCCGGATGGGCGTGGATTCTGCCGTGCCGGAGCGCGCGGCCTTTTGTGAGGATGCCGCGGATGATCTGCGGCACAAGAATTTAGGACATACCTGATGTCGAGTTTGCGTGACGCTGCGATGACGAGCAAAGCATGGCCCTTTGAGGAAGCCCGCAAAGTGCTCAAACGCTATGAAAAAGCGCCGCCGGAGAAGGGGTATGTTCTGTTTGAAACGGGATATGGTCCGTCGGGCTTGCCGCATATCGGGACCTTCGGGGAAGTGGCGCGGACGTCGATGGTCATGCGGGCCTTTCAGGAAATGAGCGATATCCCGGCCAAGCTGATCTGTTTTTCGGACGACCTTGACGGGATGCGCAAAGTTCCGGGCAATGTCCCCAACCCTGAGGCCTTGCAGCCGTATTTGCAGATGCCGCTGACCTCTGTGCCTGATCCGTTCGGCACCCATGAGAGCTTTGGCCATCATAACAATGCAATGCTGCGGCGGTTCCTCGACACTTTCGGCTTTGAGTATGAGTTCATTTCGGCCACAGACTTTTACCGGTCTGGACAGTTTGATGAAGTGCTCGTACGGGCTGCGGAAAAGTATGATGAAATCATGAAAGTCATGCTCAAGTCGCTGCGCGAGGAGCGTCAGCAGACCTATTCGATCTTTCTGCCGATCCATCCCGAAACGGGGCGGGTGATGTATGTGCCGATGAAGTCCGTCAACGCGGCCGAAGGGACAATCACGTTCGACGACGAGGATGGCACAGAGATGACGCTGCCTGTCACCGGTGGCAAGGTAAAGCTGCAGTGGAAGCCCGACTTCGGAGCGCGCTGGGCCGCCCTTGGCGTTGATTTCGAGATGTATGGTAAGGATCACAGCACTAACACGCCGATCTATGACCGCATTTGCGAGATATTAGGCCAGCGCAAGCCTGAGCATTTCACCTATGAGCTTTTTCTGGATGAAAACGGCCACAAGATTTCGAAGTCTTCGGGCAATGGCGTCAGCATCGACGAATGGCTGACCTATGCCAGCGCCGAAAGCCTCTCGTATTTTATGTATCAGAAGCCAAAGACGGCAAAGCGGATGTATTTCGACGTAATTCCTAAAGCGGTTGACGAATATCATCAGCAATTGCGCGCCTATGTCGGCCAAGACGAGAAAGCCCGCCTGAACAATCCGGTTTGGCATATCCACGCCGGCGATGTTCCCGAGAGCGACCTCGTTGTCCCGTTCGCGATGCTGCTGAACCTTGCATCGGTAAGTTCGGCTGAGACGAAAGAGACCCTGTGGGGCTTTATCCATCGCTATGCGCCCGACACCGGCCCCGACAGCCATCCCGGGATGGATCAGGCCGTCGGCTTTGCGGTGCGGTACTATAATGACTTCGTCAAACCCGCGAAGACCTACCGCTTGCCCACGGATACCGAACGTGAAGCGCTTACCGCGTTGCGCGACGCGCTGGCGGCCTATGATGGGCCGGTGGAGGACGAGGCATTGCAGTCTGTGGTTTATGCCGTGGGGCGCGATCGGTTCGATCCGCTGCGAGGCTGGTTCACGGCCCTTTACGAAGTGTTGTTGGGGGCAAGTCAGGGTCCGCGGTTTGGCGGTTTTATCGCGCTTTATGGTGTCGACGAGACCGTTGCGTTGATTGATGAGGCGTTGGCCGGGAACCTGGTGGACTAAGTTAAAAGCGCCGCGTTAGTGCGCGAGCATTGTCAGCTTGATTTGCCCTGTTCCCCGATCGCTCTATGCTTCTGGGGAGAGGGCATAAGGGAGCGGGACATGCGAAATTGGATGTTGGCAGTGGTGTTGGCCGTTGGTCTGACAGGTGCCGTAAACGCGCAGGATGCTGAAATCGAGGGTGTGATTGGCAGCCAGATCGAGGCATTTCAGGCGGATGATTTCATTGGCGCCTTTGAGTTTGCGCACCCATCCATTCGCAATATTTTTCGCACGCCCGAGAATTTCGGGCGGATGGTCACCCAAGGCTACCCCATGGTTTGGCGACCCGCCGAGGTTACCTATCTGGAACTGCGCGATGTTGGCGGCGACCTCCGGCAAAAGGTGCAGATCGTGGACATGGACGGCGCCGTGCACCTTTTGGACTACCGCATGAGAAAAACGGCCGATGGTTGGAAAATCAGCGCTGTACAATTGTTGGCGGCTTCCGAATTGAGCGCCTGACATTGTCGGCGTCCCGGACCTATTTTTGAATTGTCTCTAACCAGGCGACAATATCGGCGACCGGTACACTGGTCATGATGTTTTGGCCAGATTGCGTTCTGAGCGCGATATTGCGCCCTTCGAAAAAGTCGCCAAACACCGGCATGGGTGAGCCATGGCTGACCAGCGGGTCGCGTCCGTCGATCCGGCGAATCACCCGGACCAGGGGAAACACGCCGTCGTTTTCGGCCTGGAGCTCGGTCAGATTTGTGGGCTGCAGAACAAGAGCGGGCCCCATCGGCCCTTTGCCATCAGCGTCGAGACCGTGGCACGTGGCACAATAGGTAAGATACAGGCTTTTACCTTCTTCGGTATCCTGCGCCACCGCCGAAGTTGTCAGAGACGCTGCGAGCAGTAGTCCGGCAAATACATGTTTCATGTCCGACCTCCAGTTTGACAAATTCAGTCTACGCCAGCCAGCGGGTTGTCGTCTTGATCAGGATCAATGCGGCGCGATGTTGCCCGTCGCCCGGGCTTCGCGTGCGGTGCTGTGAGCCGACGTTAACGCCTCGTTGATATTTATCCTGGCCGAACGGGTCGAAACAACCCCGACCGATGCGGGGTGTCCGTCATTACCGGGCGCGAGTGTCCGAGCTGGAAAAGGGATAGTTGGATGAACAAGGCGATCACTGATGGCGTGCTGCTGATGCCGCCAGCCTTTGCAAATGGTCTGGATGTCTGGTCAAGCGGCGATGGAACGCCGGGGTCTGACACCTATGAAAACGCGACCAATGCGGCCTTTGTGCCGGCGGATCAGGACTTTGGTGGAAGCCTTGAGCTGCAAAAAACGAACAACACCACGTCGCTGCGCTATATGGGCGAAACGCCCATATTTCCGGGGTGCTATCTTCGGGTCACGGCCCGCGTCAAAGCGATCAGCGGCAGCTTGCCCGCTGTGCGCATCGCGGCCTATGCCGCCCGAGGCAACGGACAGCCTGTTTCTGGCGTGACGACCGTGGGAGGATATGTAACACTTACCACCTATGGATCGGTTGTCCAAGTATCGGCCATCATCGGAACCGGCAACCGGAATGGCGTAGACATGGTCTGGGGGCCCGACGCGGTTTACGGCCACTTTGGTCTTGACCTGACAGGCCCCAATGGTGGCATCGTTCGCATCGACGATATCGTCATCGAAGATATCACGTCGGTTTTCTTGAGGGATATGATCCCCTACGTGGATGTGCGTGACTATGGCGCTGTCGGGGATGGTGTCACCGATGACAGCGATGCCTTTGATGCTGCCAGCGCTGCGGCCAATGGGCGGACGATTTTGGTGCCTGCGGGCACATTCCGGCTGAACAAGGATGTCGCTTTCGAAGAGCTGGCCAAGTTCGAGGGCACGATCAGCATGCCGACGGACAAGATTTTGCTGCTGCGCAAGTGCTTTGATCTGCCAACATACATCGAGGCATTCGGTGACGAAGAACTCGCCTTCAAGAAGGCGTTTCAAGCTTTGCTGAACAGTTCGGACCACGAAAGTCTGGATTTCGGTGGGCGCCGCGTCGCCGTTACCAGCCCGATCGACATGCAGGCCGCAGTGCCAAATCGCACGACCTTTGCCACCCGCCGCATAATCCGAAATGGTCAGCTGGAGGCGCAGGGCGAAAACTGGGAAACGTCCGTTGCCTACAGCAAAGCCACATATAGTGCGTCAAACTCGCGTAAATTGACCAATGTCCTCAATATCGCAAATATTGAGGTCGGATCTCTTGTTGAAGCCAATGGCGTCGGGCGTGAGATCTATGTTCGTAGCAAGAACGTGGGCGCGCAGGAAATTGAGTTGAACGCGCCTCTCTACGATGCCGAAGGTACGCAGACCTTTAAATTCAGTCGTTTCAAATATCTGCTGGATTTCAGCGGCTTTACCAAGTTTTCGAAGTTCATCATCTCGGATATCGAATTTCAGTGTAATGGAAAATCCAGCGGTGTCATGCTGGCACCGGCAGGACCGGTTTTTGAATTTCAGGACTGTTTCATCAGCCGTCCATTGAACCGTGGCGTGACTTCAATCGGTGGTGGCTGTCAGGGGATGTTGATTGACCGCTGTCAATTCCTGTCGAACGAAGAGTCATTGGAAGTCTCGGACCGCGTGTCCATTGCACTGAACGTCAACTCCAACGACGTCAAGTTGCGCGAATGCCGGGCAACGAAGTTCCGTCATTTCGCCATCATGGCAGGTCAGAATCACCTGATTTCCGGAAACCATTTCTTTCAGGGCGACGGTGTCGCAAACGGATTCCGCACGGCCGGCCTGGTGCTGAAGGATAATTTCACCTCAACCGTCATTTCCGGCAACTACATCGACAACTGTTTTGTCGAGTGGACCAACGAGGAAGACCCGACGCCCGCCTTCAACGAAGGCTTTTCCTTCAGCTCTTTGAGCATCACGGACAACGTGTTCCTGTCAGGCGACGTAGCGCCGTGGTTCTCTTATTTCGTGGTCAAGCCGCATGGAACCGGGCATTTCCTCAACGGTGTGACTGTGTCGGGCAACCGCTTTCGCTCGATCAACGGCACGATTGACAGGGCCGAACGTGTCGATACGAGCTTTTCCGATCTGGACCATAGTCGGAACCGGGAGGTCTATTTTGATGGCAACTCGTACCACAATGTGACCGAACAGGCACATAACCCGTTGATCGTGGAGCACACGCAAAACAACAACGCCAAGACCTGGACGATCGGCACCAACAAGCAACTGCCCTTTGATGGGTATTGCATGTTCGTGGATTCGGTTTCGCTGTCGGGTGACCTTCGAAATTCCGCAAGTGTGAAACAGTTCGAGATGCCTGTCGCCAAGGGTCGGATTGGATCGACTGAAGAAGAATTCAGCCTGGAATGGAGCACCGAAATGCGCGGCCAGATTCGCGCAACGGTTCGGATGGACAAATAAGCGCTGCTTGAGCGCGGCGGTTTGTTCATGCCGATCAAAAAGAGCGCCAGACCCCGAATTTGAGGGCCAAGGTACCGCTTTCTGCCTCGATGCCCAGCTGATAGCTGGCCTTTTCGGGGCGGGGCTGCCAAATCACGGAAGGGGCCAGCGTCGTCGCGCTGGCCTCGTCTGTTTGGCTGTGGAACACTTGCATCATCACTTTGAATTTGTCCGAAAGCGTCAACCCAAGGGTGGTGTCGAGTTTGGCAATGGTGCTGGTATCGCCCGCCGACCATTCGACCGCGCCGTCGATTGCCAACCACCCATTGCGTGATCCGACGGAAATCCCCCGCCCGTAGCTCAGTCCAGTCAGCAGCAAAAGGTCATTGCCTGCTCCGAACGTACTGCCAATGCCGACTTCGTAAGCCAGCTTGAAAGGGCGTTCATCCATCTTGATCGGCCTGCGCAAAAAGACAAAGCCGGTGCTGTTGCCGATCTGTTGGAGGGTCATATCCGCATCGAATTTGGCACCTATCGTCAGGTTTGGGCGGACCCCGTATTCGACATAAAGGCTGCCAGTCAATCGCCCGGTTTCCTCATAGACCGGGCCAAAGGCCAGAAAACCGGTGCCCGGCTCGCGCATCCATGCGCCGCCCATGGCCGGGCTGGCCAGCATCAGCATCGCGGTGAGAAAAAGGGGGCGCATACCGACGCTCCATTGGGGGAAAGACGTCCCGACTTGGCCTGATCTTGGTTAATAATCCGTTATCACGCCCTCGTCCTTTGGCGTGACCGGCTTATGTTTTTACCCATGGAACTTATAAGCGAAAATGTTCAGTCCTACCCCCGGCCTCCGGCATTGGAACCTGTGCCGCAACGCGTTCATGTGATCTTGGGCGGGGCGATCGTGGCCGACAGCACGGCCGCTTTACGGGTGCTCGAAACCCATCATGCGCCAACATACTATTTGCCGCGCGGAGATGTGATGGCGTCGCTGGTCCCTGCCTCAGGCACGTCGTTTTGCGAGTGGAAGGGGGCTGCGCAGTATTGGACCGTCGAAGCGGGCGATACGCGAGCGAACGGTGCCGCCTGGAGCTATGCCACTCCAAGCCCGCGGTTTGCGGCGCTCAAGGATCACGTTGCATTCTATGCGGGTAAAATGGAGGCTTGTTTCGTGGGCGACGAACGCGTGATGCCGCAACCGGGCGACTTTTACGGTGGCTGGGTGACGTCAAACCTGCAAGGGCAGATCAAAGGCGGGCCGGGGACACGCCATTGGTGATACCCAATTTTGCGGATGAATTTGCCGAACGCCCCCCTACCTTCGAATAGAGCAAAACAGGAAACACGCCATGCAATGCCCCATAGACGGAACCCCCCTCGTGATCACCGACCGCAGTGGCGTCGAGATAGACTATTGTCCGACCTGTCGCGGTGTCTGGCTGGATCGGGGCGAGCTGGACAAAATCATCGAACGCGCGGCGGCCTACACCACGCCCCCGCCTCCTCCGGCGGGACAGCGCCATGCGCCACAGCGTGACTATGACCCGTCACAAGGCTACGATCAGCCGCGCCGCAAGAAAAAGAAGGGCATGGGTGATTTCCTCGGGGATATCTTCGACTTCTGAGCACGGGTGCTGTGCGAACCGACGAACCTAGGCCAGACGCGCCATCAATACCATGGACATCAAGGCGCAGGCCAGCCCGGCATATTCTCGCGCCTGCAACGTTTCTCCGAAAAACACGGCGCCCAAAATGGCAAGTGCGATCAGTGTCAGCATGGAATAACCGACGCCTGCCTGTGCCAGGGTCAGGTGTTGGACGGCGTAAAACCAAAACAGGGCCGAAAGCGCGTAAAGGACGCAACCGGCAATCACCAGCAGCGATAGCACGGGTTTGTTCCCGTCGGCCGCCACTTTCAGAGCCACGTCCGCGACAATGACAATCATTGCGGTGGAGAAAGTCAGTGCAAATCCAAACATTATTTGTGTCATCAGAATTCCCCTTGTCAAAAAGGGCCGCGCGAATATTGCGAGCGACGTTTACAATGGCTCCAGCTTAGGCGCGTAATGCGCCGGTTGGGAAGTCGGGTATTCCAGACCTATGGCGTTACTCGCGCGATGCTGTGCGCGGCAGATGTCCGCCTTAGACTGAGGGGGCTGTCGTACAGGCTCGAAACGCCTGAACAGGCTCGGCGGCGCCATCCAGTGAGAACTGCGCTGCGGCTGTGGCTGTGAACGCGGTAGCGGAGCGGTTGAACTCGAGCCCATCCAAAACATTTGAAAACCCGGTATCGGTTACGGTCACCGTGCCGCCTTTGGTTTGATGTCTGTCGGTGGAAATGGTCAGAGGACGCGGGCCCTCGAAGCGAATGGAATAGACCGGCGCGCCGGGCCAGCCATTGGGCTGGGTGACGGCAATCGCATACAGTCCTGAACTGTGATCAAAGGTAAGTTTGACCGAAACATCGGCTTCCGTATGGTCCAATCTGCAAATGGGGTTCGACGTGAACTCCCAAGCGGAGGCCGGCAATGCAGTGAGCAAGAGAACGATGAAAATGCGCATGATAGCAAGGTAGGCCCGCAACGTGGGTTGGCCAGTTTTATGAGGTTCTGAACTCGTGCCGGACCCTGTCTTCTGCAGGTGCGATAGCCGCAACCCGGTGGCTGTGTTATGATTGATGAGTGTCGTTTGTACAGGCTGGTGATGAGTATTAAGCGGAGTATCGGATGAAACGTATTCTATTTATCGTGTTGATGGGGCTGGGTTTGCCGGCCGCTGCGCAATTCAATTCCGCCGCCGAGGTCAAGCCGATCCTCCAGATGACCAAGGCCAACTGGATCGCAGTGCGCGAATATGACGGACAGGACCTGCTCTATTTCACGCATTTGGAAGTGTTTCGCTGCGGGTTGGAGCGGATCACCTTTGCGGTGAACGGAGGGCAACCATACCTATGGCAAACGCCGCCCTGCGAAGGGGACGAGACATTCTCCGAAATACCGGTGGATCGGTTGCCTTACGTGGTTTACCCGCTGGGGTCGATTGCGACGGTGCGGGTGCAGTTGATCTACGACGATGGGACGATTGATGATGAAGTGTTTGAACGGGCGGCGGTGATGACGCCATGAGGGTAGGGTTGCTTTGTGCGCGGAGCACGCGCCCCAGGTCAGGCCTCATGACCAGTAAATGATGAGTGCAGCGCGGGCGATTGCGGACAGGAAGACCTTCGGGCACCTATCGTATCGGGTCGCAACGCGTCGGCAATCCCTCAGCCTGCCAAACATGATCTCGATCCCCAAGCAGCCCTCCACATTCGGCAGACTACCGAGCAACGCCCGTGTAATCGCTGTACCACTCCCGACAGGTGATGCTTGCATCGCCGAGAGCGATGCCCAGCCGTCACGAACAGATTCAGCGGGCGTCCTTGGCTGTCACAAACGCCGTGTCGCTTGGTATTCATGCCGCCCTTGGTCCGGCCCCCTCTGATGCATCACTGCGTGATACCCTGCCGGGCAGTGAACGCGCGGTTTTCCGTGGGACTTGGGAAAGAGAGGTTCCAGGCGCGCCATCTGGGCGTCACTTAACCAGAAAAGATCAGACATGTTCACCACTCGTTTTTCGAACTGTGAATCACGCCCCTAAACGGAAATCATGTGACGCCTGAGTTCCGTATCCACTTCTTTTCTCAATGCGTCGTTGAGCACGGCATTGAACACAGATTGGTCAATTTCGAAAATTGCGTGTTTTTCATCTTCGGTAAGGTACATTCTCGCTCCCGTCCGATTTTTTGCGATGCGCTTAAGCAGTTCCCTCGCACAAACAGGTATTCGATTAAGCAACGAAAGATGTCAAATCTGGCGATCCCGGGAGGACTCGAACCCCCAACATCCTGATTAGAAGTCAGGTGCTCTATCCAGTTGAGCTACGGGACCGTGTCTCTTTGATAACGGTTCAGAAAACGGATCGCAAGCCGCTGGTGTTTTCCTAACCGTCTGTATTCGTGCCTTCTTCTGGCCCCAGACCTTTGACTTTCCACCTAATGGATCGAAGCCACCGGCTTCTAGCCGGTCCGCTTCAGCGAATCTTTCTCTGATCTTCTCTCCTGAATTTTGAAACCCGCTGTGGCGGTATGGTTTCAAAATTCAGGAGAGAAGATCATGCGTT
>NZ_JAIMIA010000250.1 GCF_019966495.1 Tateyamaria pelophila
TCCTCCCGCCCGTTGTTTGAACGAAACTGAATCACAAAACTATGCAATCAAACAAGAATTAATGGGTGTGCTGCCTAGTCGCATAACCACTTAGCACGCTAAGAATTTGTTTTCTTGAAGTTTTCTGGTGCCCCCACACGGCAACACACACACCAAATGTAACAATCCAAGTATTTGATATTATTTATATAAACCCATTTCCTGTAGGTAGACCCTGTACCAAATACGCTTTGAATCTAGTACCATATATCGATAGTCAGAGCGTTCCTATGGCACTATTCTAGTGGTGCTAACTTCGAAGCAAACAGGCAGGCTCTGAACAAAATATAATTCAAGTGATCCAACAAGGCATAGGTTGTGAAGGAAGCAAATATACCGCCATTACAGGGCCATTAGTCGCGTTGGGCCACCCTCTGGCGCACTTGCAGGATGTGTTGATTAAGGCGGATGGTTTGGACCAATGGGGATTGCTGTGATATTTGCTCTGTGAGGCGATAGTCAGGCGTTTGCTGGGGTGAGTAGCTTAAAGTTCGACTTCGCACTTTATGACCCCTTGTATTGGCCCTACGGGGCATTCCGCCTTCATTCAAGCGGCTCAGTCAACAGCCCTTGTAGTTCTTGGCGACACATTCCCGCGCTAACTTCTGTGCTTCTGAAATGTCGGCGGGAGTCATCATTTGTTTTGCAAGTATTTCGCGACTTTCGGCGGCGTCTTCATCCCCCAATGACGCTGCGATATTGAACCACATGTGCGCGTAGAGGTTGTCTTGGATGACCCCTTCTCCATTTGCGTACATAATACCCAGATTGTATTGCGCGTAGGCATAGCCCTGTTCAGCTGCTAAACGATACCACTTCACAGCTTCTGCATAGTCCTGCGGAACGCCTTGGCCTTTATCGTACATAATACCCAGATTGTATTGAGCGTCGGCATAGCCCTGTTCCGCTGCCAAGCGATACCACTTCACAGCTTCTGCATAGTCTTGCGGAACGCCTTCTCCATTGTCGTACCTCAGCGCCAGACTGTTTTGCGCGTCGGCATCACCCTGTTCCGCTGCCAAGCGATACCACTTCACAGCTTCTGCATAGTCTTGCGGAACGCCTTGGCCTTTACGATACATCTGAGCCAGATTGAATTGCGCGGGGGCATAGCCCTGTTCTGCCAAAGGACGCCACTCATTGAGTGCGGTTGCAAAGTCGCCCTGTTGAGCAGCAGCCAAGCCCTTAGCAAAATCCTGCGCCAATACTGCTTGCCCGCCAAGTGTTAGGACGGTTGCCAAAGCGACTACGTGGAAAATGCGTTTCAAAATGCCAGTCTCCTAATGTTCAGGTCGGGATTATAGATTCTGAAACTACCAAACAACAGAAAAGGCCCAAGGGGGTTAACCTCAGGCCACTCTCTTGGTTCTTGTTGGTGCTTTAGGCGCAGGGCGCGGTACAATCGTGACACGCAGGTGCGTTATGGATCAGGTTGGTGTTCATCGCGTACCGCCGTTCGACCAGAACCGCTTCTCCTGACCCCTGTTTAGGTAGGCCTTACACAACTTATAGCAGTATGTAACTGCGCTGAGTACAATCTATGATATGTTAAATCTAATCAAGTAGTTGATAAGTAATCACTTTTACTAAACCTCAGTGCTTTGCGCCTGCTCTAGTTTGTGGAATAGCAGTATATTGCTTATCACTCTGCGCTCCGAGTTGGGTAAAATTCTTTTGTAGTAACAGTGCGTTAGTGAGAATCTGATTGATGGACGGAATTATTCAAATAGGCGCTATTGCAATTTCAGAATTAATTATTATCTAATCGAATCCCTAGCAAATTTAATGTTTCCAAATCAGTATTTGCGCTCCACCCCGAGCAAAAATCCATAAAGACTTATCGTTTCAGCCTTAATCGGTTGTATAGTTATTACTCTGTCGTTCTGTACTGCTCTCAGCCCTCAATTCAGGGCCATTAGCGTGCATAGGTTACCCAAGCCAACCCAGCTAAAAATTAAGCCCACAAACAGGCCCTTATAGCCTTTGGCACATCTGTGTCTAATCGGTATCGGCCATAACAAGGAGAATTAAGATTCCCAATTCAAATCCCAGAACCCAAGTACGATTTATGCTCTCAGATGAAGCCTTATCACGACTGAGGAACGCATCGGAGAAGACTGGCAGCAATCTGTCCTCTCTGGTCGAAAAAGCAATCAAAGCAACTATCGCCCCATGTCCAACAACCAAAGCTGACATCAGCAAGGAAGCCCAGAATGACCAAAGCAAGCAATAATGAGCAAATCCTACCTGCTGGTTTTGTAGATATTAGCAAGCGCGTCTATGCAACAATGTCTCGCCGTTACTCCACTATTGAGGTCACAGATCAGGACGGTAACACAACCAAAGAGGACATGGCGTTTAACGAAGCTCAGAAGAAGGCAGTTAGCTATATCCTTGATCATGTTGTGAAGTATCAGGGCTATTTCTTAACCTGCTTCGCTGACAATAAGCCTATCTTGGGAAATGATCTTGATACCACTGTCGACCTTTGTGCCGTGAATACGAAGGCACTTGATCGCAAGATGATCCGGCACGTTCTGACCTCAGCACCAATGTCTTTTCAGCGTCACCAGTACTGTCCCGGCTTCCCTAGGTTTCTTAAGGTTGATGGCGCTAGTACATACAACACATGGCACAAAATAGACCGCTTAACTCTGACAGAGCAGGACATTGCGAGTCAGGGCAATCGCGTTTGGCATCATGCCTCTTACAGCCCATTGAGAACGCTGCATAAGAATGCCTCGTCCCATCCAGCTCGCTTGAGTTTAATGCTGAGAGAGCCTTTGGATGTGTCGCGTC
>NZ_JAIMIA010000251.1 GCF_019966495.1 Tateyamaria pelophila
GCCTCCCTCAAGATCAGTTTGTCCAGTGTCAGGTCCGAAACCGCACGCCGAAGACGCTCGTTCTCTTTCTGTAGTCGCTTCAGTTCCTTGAGCTGTTCTGTGCCCATTCCACCGTATTTCTTCTTCCAACGGTAATAGGTTTGCTCAGTCACGCTGATCTGTCTAATCGCATCAATCCGGGGCATGCCTTGCCCCATCAGAACTTCAACCTGCCGTAACTTCACGACAATCTCTTCCGGCTTGGGTCTCTTAATGGCCATCTCTGGTCCTCCGCTTTCCTAACTATAGGGGCGGACCACTTTAAAGGGGGAGGCTCACCGCGACCTTTCACTGTCGCAGGGCAGATCCGTAACGAAGCCCACCCCTCCGGATTAAAAAACACCACGTTTTTGATGATGCTGCCCGAAATCAGCAAATGGCCCCAGCGGAAATTCCAAAAGACGAACCGCAAAACGGCCTCGTTACGCAATGCAACAGTTGAAAAAGGCGATCAAAAGTGTGCTCGAAGAAACCAGGAACCGTATCGCCCCGATGCAATTGAGTGGTGAGGCTAAGATCGGTGCCAGCCCGAACAGTGTCAGTCAACATGGCGCACGCATCCTTTTTTCGCCTCGCCCAAGCGTTGAAATGGATTCAGGCAGCCACGGCTCGGATGTTCAATCCCTAAAAGCCGAAGACGGCCGCGCGTCGCGTTCATAAGATACAGACAGCCTCCTGTGCGAACAGTCCGCGCAGATGCTCAATGGGTCGCCGCCGACAGGCCGTAAATTCTCGCTGAAGGCAAAATCATGTCGGGGTTGACATGTAACGGTCGTCTCGCTTCTGTGATCAAAGAGCCAAAACAACCAATCGGGATGTTCTGGGATTGCCAGATTTACGACGTGAATGTGTTTATCAGTCTGACGGGTTTGCCAGACGATCCCAAGGCGAGCAAGATGGATGGCATGACGATCACAAGCGACACACAACGCCTCGCGGATCATGCCAAGTGGATTTCTTCCTGTCCTGCATGCGCGTCGTCCGCGCCAATCATCGGCCGTCATGGCAAACTGGGGGTCGAAACGGCACTGCACATACTTAACGATCAGGTCACCGCCAAATTTGGAGGCGTGGCCACCACAATAATCCCCGTAAGGCGGAGTTAACTCCGCCTGCCCTAGATCTGTCCTGCAGAGCGCGTTCCAACCCTGCCTCGCGACCAAAACAAATGGAGATTTAAATGCCCAAAGGTTACATTATCGGCCACATCACAGTGAACGATCCCGAGGCGTACAAAGAATATATCGAAAAAGACACACCGATCCTTCTGCGCTTGGGCGCAGTGCCGATCGTACGCGGCGGCCAGGCCACGCTTATGGAAGGTGAAGCCTACAACCGCCACGTAGTCTTCGAATTCCCATCTTACGCAGATGCGCTCGCCGCCTACAATGATCCGGACTATCAAGAGGTCGCCAAGATCCGGCACAGATCCGCAAACAGCACGATCATCGTTGTCGAAGGCACATAAACGTCCGACGCCAGTGCTCCCGACCCTGTATTCACTGCCAATGGGTCGCCGTAAAGCTCAGCTTTGGGCCCATACTGCCCACACTGCGCCTGTGTTGATTTGCGTTCCAATCATATCCATCGTTCCTATTGCATCAGTGTTGTTTCGCTCGGCGCAAAACGGCGTGTCCGCGCGTTACTTAATCAGGACGCAAGAAGGATGACTTGGACAACAACGACGAGAAGGCACTGGCCACCCGGAACCCGACCTTAAAAGAACGCAAAGCAAACGGTACCGTGAATTTTGCGCCCGGCATCAAGCGCGCCGCAACCATTAACCACGCGGGCCAACACCGCACGAACGATCCATATCGCGAGTCAAGACCACGATGATCCCGCTAACACGCCCCTTTGGGAAACCGTTCTCGCAACACTGGCGCACAGCTTGACCTCAACCGACATGGTGAAACCAGCTGTTCAGTCCCGGGATTTGGTGGGTCGGATTTAAGATGAGTCGACCTGGCTCCGAAGTTCAGATCTTGCAGGTGTAGTCGTAGGGCGTGAGGTCGTTGAGTGTCTTGCGCCGACGCGCATAGTTCCAGGCTGGCAAGACGTCCGCGAAGGGCGTGCGAGTTGGTCGTGACTGTTGTAGTGGTATCGCTGCGCCGTCGCCTCCTTGATCGTACTGTTCATCAGATCGACGTGGCCAGCGGTCCATGGATGGTTGGGTTCTGTCAGCCGCTGCTGTCTCTTATCTGCCTCGCAGACCAAGTGAAACGCATCGGCCGAGAATAAGGGGTGTTACGATTGCGGGGCTGTTCGGCGAACTGGATTCCGTTGTCCATTGCCCATGAACTGATTCAGCTGCCCTCGGCGGTTTGAACCTCCGCGATGTGTATGTGAAAAAATCGATGGAGTAGCACTTGAAGCGCTGCCGCTTCGGTTTGTCGCCTGCGACAAGCGGTAAACGTCTTGTTTTGTTGAAGAACTGTCCTTTGATCGGCGTGTGATTTGCTGCTTCAATTCTACTTTTGAGCGAGAGGATTGACGATTTTGGGACCCAGGCAGGAAGCGCGGGCGACGTTGTTCTATGCGTTTTCGTGGGAGGCCAGGTCCAGCAAAACCACCTTCTTCGGTCGATTGATCGGATCGTAGATCTGATTACTACTCTAGCGCACTTATCGGATTTCTACAGTCACACAGGTCGACTGTCCGATCGACCCTGAACTACGATTGAGCAACCCCACGTCTGGAAATTCGGATTTGGCATGATCACGCATCCTGGCATTCCCATTTGATATAGGCCTT
>NZ_JAIMIA010000252.1 GCF_019966495.1 Tateyamaria pelophila
ACATCACGCAATTTCCTGTCGATGATCAAACTGGCATCCGTCAGGCTGTGGATCGAGTTTTATGAGTCCGCTGCCTAGGTGCCTCCCCTGACGCTCAGCAGACCAACAGCACACAAACACATCCTGAGTCCCATAGTCTTGCCCTGAAATCGGTATCGACAATAAAGCAGGCGCGAGACAAGCAGCGGAAGCACGTCCCCCCTTGTCTCGACCCGATGTCCATCCTATGTCAATCGGAGACGGGTTCTGCCTTTCTCGTGACAGGTTGCATTCCGGTGGCCTTAAGCAATTCCGAGGGCGCTGGCTCTGTCCGGATCCTGGTCCGGTTACCTGGCACCCACCTGTACATACAGGTCCTCGGGAATGAGAGAACCAAACGGCTGTGGTGGTTCCCGTCGCACTCCCCACATCTGCGCACAGAATGCGTTCGCCGCTGCCAATTGCAGCCGTTACAGGCGCGCCTATGTTATGGCAAACGCAGATCCCAAAGGAGACACAGATGTCCCTCAGACCCACACTCGAAACCCGCCGCGCCCAGCCGACCATGGAAGGTGCCGGCGTCCACCTGCACCGCGCCTTCGGCTTTCAGGATCCAAGCGAACTGGACCCATTTCTACTCTTTGACGATTTTCGCAACGACGTGCCTGCGCATTTTGAAAAGGGATTCCCCTGGCATCCCCATCGCGGCATCGAGACCATCACCTATGTTCTCGAAGGCACGGTGGACCATGGCGACTCGCTCGGCAATGTCGGGACTTTGGGTGCCGGAGACGTGCAATGGATGACCGCGGGCTCGGGCATCCTGCACCAGGAAATGCCGCATGGGAATACTCGTGGGCAAATGCACGGCTTTCAGCTTTGGGGCAATCTGCCATCGGCGCAGAAAATGACCGCGCCGCGCTATCAGGATGTGACGGCCGCAGACATTCCCGTGGTCACGGATGATGACGGCACGCAGGTGAAAGTCATCACCGGCGACTTCTGGGGCAAGAAAGGCCCCGTCGACGGTATCGCAGCAGACCCGCAATACCTTGACATCTTCGTGCCCGCCGGGCTCAGGAAAACGTTCAAGATCGACACCTATCGCCGTGCCTTCGCTTACGTATTCGAAGGGGCGGGCGCCTTTGCCGACGCCTCATCTCCCTCCGGTGTCTTGCTGGAAAAAGAGGTCGCAGGCCAGGAACTCAACATCCGCGACCTGTCTGGCGACAGAACGCTGATCCGCTTTGGCACGGGCGATGAGGTGACGGTGCAGGCAGGCGCGGACGGCATCAGGTTCCTGCTGATTTCAGGCGCGCCGATTGACGAACCCGTGGCGTGGCACGGCCCCATCGTGATGAACACGCAAGAAGAATTGATGCAGGCCATGACAGACTTGCGTAACGGTACGTTCATCAAACCGGCGCACTGAATTCAGTCGGGTACGGGATGGTGGGTGGGGCGTCTTTGGCGCAAAGCGACAAAGAGCGTCCGGCCATCATCCCGCAGCAACCACCTTGCGCACCATGTCCCAATACTGATCCTGCACATCCGCAAGGCTCAAACGACCCTCGGACCTGAACCAGGTGTTCACACCCGTCAGCATCGCAATCAACGCCAGTGTCGCGATCTTGGTATCCACCACCTCAAACTGATCGGCCTCGACACCGGCGACCAATATTTCTTCGAGCACAGTTTCATACCGTCGGCGGAGCGTTTCAATCTCGCGAAAATTTTCAGCCGACAGGTTGCGCAACTCCATGTAAGCGATGAACACCGCATCAGGACGGTCATGGTGAAAGGCGATGTGAAAGCGTACGAACGCCTTCAGACGTGACACAGGGTTTGGGCCGGGCGTGTCCCGCACCGCTTCCAGCAACTCGACCATATGGTCTTGCATCAATTCAAAGAGCAGCGTTTGCTTGTCCGGTGTATAGTTATACAATGCGCCGGCCTGCACCCCCACCTCCCGCGCAATCTGGCGCATGGACACCGCTGCAAATCCGTGCCGCGCAAACAACTGCAAGGCTGCCGCGCGGACGCGCGGACCGGTGATATCGGAATGTGAGCCTGTGGTACGTGCCATCGGTCTGATTTAACTGAACGATCGTTCAAAACCAAGCAAAGCTTGCACGGAACACGCCCGTCGTGCATCACATATGCAGATTTATTACCGATCGGACCCATTCGGCCATGCGCGTTGCCTGCCTTGCCCTTTGTTTGACGCTTTGCTCTTGCATCGATATCCCCGAGGTAGACGGAACTGTCCTGCCCGAATTCGAAGATGCACCCTACCCCGATCTGGTTCCGCTTGACCCGTTGATGGCGGGTGCAATCCCTTCCGGGGTGGACACCGAAGAAACCACGCAAAACCTCGAAGCGCGCGTTGCATTGCTCCGGGCGCGGGCTCGGGCGCTTGAACTGCGCTAAAGCATTTTGCATTTAATCTGAGGCATATCCGGCGGCTTTGAGAAAGTTCCAGCATTCTACTGGTTCGTAGAGATCGCAGATGTCGCCAAGCGCTTCAAACAAGGCATCGTAGGTTCTGGCTCCGATGCGCCGCAGATGGGATTTGAGCTTTGAGAATGCCATTTCAATTGGATTGAGGTCCGGACTGTAAGCAGGCAGAAACAAGAACCAGCAGCCGCGCTTGCGCAGAACTTCGGCTGCGCGCGGACTTTTGTGGGTGGACAGATTGTCCAGGATCACAACGGTGCCGGGGTCGAGCACCGGAGCGAGTTGTGTTTCGATGTAGGTGTCGAATGCCGGGCCGTTCATCGCGCCTGTGATGACCCAAGGC
>NZ_JAIMIA010000253.1 GCF_019966495.1 Tateyamaria pelophila
ACGATCCCGGCGGCCGCAATGGCCAGTTCCACTGCCATGTCTAACTGGATTGAAAAGCAGCGCGGGAAAAAACGGAGTAAGGCTGGATTGAGCGCGTCCCCCAAGAAGCGTACCGCTCAGGAAGACCAGGCGGATATGTCGTGAGGACATAAGCATCCGGCGTAGGCCACAGCGACGTCAAACCTTGGAGCGCGGCGCAGCATTCGACGCGATGGGCGGAATCCGGACATTCGCTGCAAGTGCGAAATCGAAAGGGCGGCTCGAAGAAAGCGGACGCTCAGGTCATCGACCAGTTTTTTCTGGCGTGCAAACACATCGAAGGTCGACAAGCTAGAAGCTGACATGATCATCTAAAAAGGATAATAGTGGGCTGGGTGCCCAGAAATGCGAGATGACGATGTTCAATCCTACAGCCGTAGTTGCCGCAGAATTTGGAGATCATCTCGCTAAGACCTACCTTCAGTATTTCTCGGGACGGAAAGCCGAATACGCCGCCTTCTTAAGCGGTAGCGCCAGAATGTTGCTTGAGCGTTTAGGCAATTCGGACGCTCTTTATCACAATGCCGAACATACGATGATGGTGACACTCGTTGGTCAGCAAATCATTCGTGGCCAGTTGGTTACCCGCGCCGTGCAACCGGAAGACTGGCTGCACTTTATCGTGGCGCTTTTGGTTCATGACATTGGATACTCTCGTGACATCTGTGAAGGCGACACGGACACCGAGGTCGTTGTAAACGCAACCGGAGATACGATTTGTCCGCCGCGCGGTGCTTCTGATGCTTTTCTCGCTCCCTATCACGTAGATCGTGGGAAAATTTATGCCCGTCAGCGCTTTGCAGGATCCAGTCTCATCGATGAAGAGAGGATAGCTGACGCCATCGAATACACTCGGTTTCCTGTTCCGGGTGATCTGGCCTATGCCGATACAACGAGCGAACCTGCTCTGGTGCGTGCTGCCGACCTAATCGGCCAGATCGCAGATCCGTTTTACCATCGGAAAATTGGTGGATTATATTACGAGTTTGTCGAAACCGGATTCGCAGAGAAACAGGGCTATGAAACGCCAATGGATTTGATGGAACAGTTTCCAAAGTTCTTTTGGCATCAAGTGCAACCATTGATCGGCCCAGCACTCACGCATTTGGAGCAGACAATGGAAGGCAAGCAGTGGGTGGCACAGCTTTATAACCATGTCTTTCAGGTGTCTCACCGCGCAAGTTGCCTTGGGCCATTTCCCGGTGCGCCGGATGTAGAAAAACCTGAATAGACCGTTTCCAGACAGATCCGAGAAATCAGACCAAACATCGTCATGAAGTTCGTTGGCTCAGATGTCGATTGCGTCCGCACTGCGTCCGCTCGTCTTCCGGCTCGGCGTTGATTTCGTGTACAACCGCGGCGAAGGTCGGCAGAGAGCCCAATGTATGTACCGGCTGCTGTTCGCAAGAGTTCAATTGCACGTCTTCAGGAAGTCGCTGATATGTATTCGGCCTTTGGATCGGCTTGAGTATTTTGCCGTGGCCCTGTTGGGAGTAAGCACGCGCCGCTGTCTCATTAGTGATCAAGTTTTTCGGCCCGAGTTTTTAGAGGAGCGCCCAACGCAGCCCCTTACTGAAAAGATCATTCGATAAATGATGCCGGAGTTTGCTGATCGCCCGATCGCCAAGCGCTTTGCGTGGCAGGGTGGTTGGATGCCTCTGACTGCATGAGATTATCAGACATACGCGCAACAATTAGTTTGGTCAGGAACAATCCAAACGCTGGATCTTGAAGGCAGAGCTGCATGATATCGTGATCACTGATCTCGTATATTTCACAGTCTTCTGAGCAAGTTGCCGACGCAGTCCGAGTCCTTTCCGGTGTGAACAGTCCAATTTCGCCGAAAAGCGTTCCGGGCTGAAGGTATTTTCCAATCTCCGGTACCAAAACCTGTCCCTTGTGCAGAAAGCACATTTTCAGAGCCGCGTCTCCTTTGCGAAAAAGCAATGTATCCTTTGGATGGGTCTTGATCGTCATAAAGGGCACGAGCGATTCAATCTTGGCGCTTCCGACTGAGGCACGTCGAACCCGCCGGAAAAGGTTTATCTGCTGTATCGTGCGCAATATATTCAGAGGCAGCAGAGTAGCATGCAACAGTAATACGGGCACCAGACCGGCAGCCGCAGCATAGACGATAAAAACAATATTCGAAGATATGGCAAGCACACGCAGCGGTACGATAGTTTTCATGCAAAAGGTCAGAAAAACAAGGACAGACGCCAGATAGCCTGCCAATTCGCTCCACTGCCCAATATATTGATCAAATTGCGCCATGGCCCAGTCCAGTGACATACTTCGCGCATCTCCTTTTTGTCCTAACTGGTAGAGCAATCAGCTGAACCGACAAAGACTTTTGGCACATCTGTTGCATGCCATAGTTGCTCTGCCAACGTGAAACTGAACGGCTGCTATAAAGAAAGGGTTACAGGCCTTGGCTTCTGGGCGAATGTCGAGATTGTCCGCACTCTGTAAGTTCAGTTAGGCAGCGGACTCATAAAACTCGATCCACAGCCTGACCGATGCCAGTTTGATCATCGACAGGAAATTGCGTGATGTCTTCTCGTATCGGGTTGCGATACGGCGGAACGAGGCTTTCAGCCTGCCAAAGAAACGCTCGAT
>NZ_JAIMIA010000254.1 GCF_019966495.1 Tateyamaria pelophila
GAGGTAAAAGATACTTGATCCGCAGGCCTGATCAGGCGATCTTCGCGTCAGATGGCAGGCCACTTGGGGAATGTCGGGTCAAGAATGCCGTTGGCTTGGATCCTCAGCGATCAGCCCAAAGCCGAGGCGACACTGGCGCTCCTCAGGATGGCAACACGGGACAAAACGAAGGAAAAAAAGAAATATGGGTGCCAAGGTGACCCTGCCCCGCCAGTGGGTTTGGGCATGGTCAAAACTGACAATGGCACCGGACTGCGCTCGAAAGACGTTGTTGGTAGCCTACTCGGAACGTCCGCATCATACACGGCAGTCAGAACGTATGCCTCCGCTGACAAGCCATACGTCGAGCGTCTTTTTGGTACGACCGAGTCAGTCTTGCTCAAACTGATCCATGGCTACACTGGTCGAAAAGCGGGAGAGCTTCCTGGTTATGATGCCAAAGCCAATGGCGTCC
Source organism: Tateyamaria pelophila (assembly GCF_019966495.1). Classification (GTDB taxonomy): domain Bacteria; phylum Pseudomonadota; class Alphaproteobacteria; order Rhodobacterales; family Rhodobacteraceae; genus Tateyamaria; species Tateyamaria pelophila. The sequence goes on from NZ_JAIMIA010000254.1 coordinate 455, forward strand.
TCGATATTGATGAACTTTATGGGATTCTGACCCGGTTCTTCATCGATGAATACCCCTCCATGAGACATATGGGGGTTGGAATGGGTGGTCGACGCCCCGCTGAGGTCATTAAGGAACTGAATGAGAAACGCGGGCTGTACACCCCGTTGCCCGAAGACCAGCGCCGAATTCATCTGGGATGGAAAAGTGAAGTCACACCAAACGATGAAGGTGTTCGGGTTTTTGGAGGCATTTGGTACAATTCGAACGAGTTCCAAAAAGCTATCGACCGCGAGCCAAGGGGCAAAGTTGCGGTATTCGTCGATCCAGACAACGTAACTGAAGCGACAGCCATCATTCCCGATGTCAAAGGTGAATTCCGACTTCAGCTTCAGGTTACAGCGTTTGCAGAGCTGACTATTTCCGAGGTGCTCGAAGTAACGCAGGCCTATCTCAAGGAGAATCCGGACGTCACCGAGATTTATGAGGACCGTATTGCATCAGAACGGCGCAAGCGGTTTGACCAGTTGAAGAAAACCGGTGTCGAACGCAATCTGCCTCGCAGCCATTCGACTTTCGAAGAAGTTCGAAACAAAGCCGCCTCCGTGTTCAGTGGTGCTCGCGTTGTTCCGTCGCCGAAGGATTTTCCAACAGTTCGCCCAGGTGACATCAATTCAGGCTTAAGTGGTCCGGGCGTCCTTTCAATCGGCGAGGGTGAAACGATCACAGATGATCTGCATGGTGATCCGGCCTCCGATTCCATCGAAGGCACCTCTGAAGCTGCCGCGGAGGCAACATCTGTTGATGGCGCCGAAGACCCGGAGGCTGCCCGTCCTCCCGAGACAAAAACAATTGATCCCAAACACCGGCCAATCGGCCGACCAAAAACCAAAGGTACGTTCAAATGACCGAGTCAGACATGGAAGACGACTATTTAGATATGGAAGACATTTCAATCGCTGGGCCGATGAAAATGGCTCATTTTGAATTGCCGCGGGCAAAAGAGTTGAGGGGCGCATTTAAGAGATGTTTGCGGGAGTATTACGTAAGCCGAATGGCTGGAAATCTGGAGGTGCGTGGACTGGTCGTCACTGGAGAGTCGAGAGTTGGCAAAACTCGCGAGATGAAAAAACTGATCGGGGATTTCAACAAAAGTGAGACACTCATGCCAGATGGGCGGCCGGGAAAGATTGTCAGCTGCCTACTTTCCGGGCGCGTTACATACAAAGATCTTGGCATCGCGACACTGAAAGCCCTCGGATACGATATCCAAGGAACCCGTACCCAAGTGTACATCTGGGAAAGAGTCCTTTTCCAGGCTGAACAGCAAGGCGTTATTGGAATTCACTATGACGAATGCCAACATGTCTTCCGCGATGGCGGCAAAACGAACCAGCACTTTTTAGACAGTTTTAAGTCTATGATGAAAGAGACGCGCTGGCCTTTGATGATGATCCTATCGGGCGTGCCATCGTTGAACAAATACATTCGGTCGCACGAACAACTGGACAACCTTGTGGAGCCAGTTCGTTTTCACGAGATCAATGTGAAGCGCGATGAAGAATATCTCGCAAGGCTGCTATATCTCTATGCGGATCAAGTCGAAATCAACATCGAGCAACTTGTGACGCAAGATTTTTTGACCCGCCTTGACTACGCTTGTTCACATCGATGGGGTCTTGTCATTGAACTTTTGATTGAGACGTTGATTGAAGCGAAGCTGAAGAAAAAAAAGCAACTTCGAGCAAAAGATTTTGCAAAGGAATTCGCCTTGAAAACGGGCACTCGCGAAAAATATTCGCCGTTCACAGCTCCGGATTTCCGGGAAGCATTCGACAGTCAAAAGTTACTTGAACTGCAAGGTTAATTGAGCCGATAGCAAACGACTGAATGATGATGAAACCGGCCCGCCCTTTGGCGGGCCTTTTCTTTGGTATCCCATGTGCACGCTTATGCTTCCAACGTGCACGCTTATGGCATCTTGCAGAAAACAACACGCCAGTAAGTCATTGTTATCGATATGTTTTTAGACTTTATAAAAATCTGACGCTAGTGATTCGTGCACGCTTATGCCCCATTGGCAGTTGCCAATGTAGCATAAGCGTGCCAATCTGGCGCCACTCCGTGCATATTCGTGTCAAGGAGTTTTTTCGGAATTTTCTCCACAAATGGATTCTGTGTGCGCTTTTGAGGAGGAAATTCGGCGATTC
>NZ_JAIMIA010000255.1 GCF_019966495.1 Tateyamaria pelophila
GTAAACATCAACGCTGTTTCATCTGATCGTTGATACGTTGGGCCAACTTTTGAGTCTTGGGTGTATCCAGTTCCTCGAATTCACTTGCGATGAGGGCCTGGTGAGGCGGATTTTCCAATGCGTATCTTCCGATTTCAACAGTGATGTCGTCATCGGCGATAGATAAGAGCGCTTGGATCGTTTGACTGGTTGGATTTTTGCGGAACTCAGCAAGCAATCCTGCCCTTGCGCTGGTATGGCCCAGATTCCCCGCCGCTGTCAGAGCGGCTCGTCGGACTGAAGGGTCTGGATCACTGAACCCGATTTCCAAAGTACTTCTCTGCGGGTTGCTTGATTGTATAAGGGTGAAGGCTTGGGCCCGGACTGTTGGTGCGTCGTGTTCCAGCCATGGCAAAATTTGTGCCTGAGGCAGGTTCAAGCCTACGCTCACAGCGGCTTGCAACACAAACGGGAGCAAGCTGTCTGGCAAGTCCTGTGCGGCAAGGATCTTGCTGATTTCTTTTTTTGCAGCTTCATTCCCAATGACGCTGAGAGTTTCCAAGGCAAGCTTTTGTTCTGGCAAAGGGGTCGCAATTCCGAACCCCTTGAACCGGTTCCAAAGTGCAACGAGACCCGGAACGGCTATATCTCCCAAACCCCGTTCCACAATCATCGCGCACAGCAGGTCGACGTTGGACAGTGTAGCCTTGGCTGTCTTCTCGACGAGGTCTTTGTCGGACAAACCTTCAAGATTTCCATCGCCCATATCCTGCTGCGGGGTGCCTGGCCCATAGCAAGGCCCGCGATCTTCAAACAGATCACCTTGCTCTGGGGATGGCTCTGAAGCACGGGGACTGATCATGCCGCTATAGCGCTTTGTTCCTGCGCCTCGATCATTTCCTGATAGGCCCACGGCATGAGATCGTTGATACGGTTGGCTGGATGATCCTGGATGCGTTCCAGCACCCACGCGAGCCAGGCTTCGGGGTTTACCTTGTTCATCTTGGCGGTTTCGATGAGGGTGTATGCGATGGCGGCGGAGTTTCCACCTGCTTCTGATCCCATAAATAGATAATTTTTACGTCCAACGGCCACAGGGCGCACTGCGTTCTCAGCTGTGTTGTTGTCCAGCTCAAGAAATCCGTGATCAAGATAGGGCCGTGCCTTTGGCAGGCGCGCAAGCGCATATTTGATCGCCTTGGCCAGCGGCGTCTTACTGGATATCTTGCCCAGTTGCTCTTTGAGCCAAACCTCTAGGTCGTCAAAGATCGGCTTAGCGTATTCCTGACGCAGGGACACGCGTTCAGATGCTGGCAGGAACCGCGCTTGCGTCTCAACACCATAGAGCTTCTTGACCCGCAGCACAGCTTCGCCTGCCACAGGCAGCTTTGTGCTTTCATAAAGGTCAAAGAACTCACGTCGCACATGGGCCATGCAGGCCATCTCTTTGATGCGTCCCGTTCGGTAGGCGTCATTATACCCAGCATAGGCGTCCGCGTGGGCAAAGCCCTCGTAGGTCGCCAGATGCTGACTGGGATGCTCCGCCCCACGGCTGGTGGAGAATTGGTACCACACCGCAGGTGGTGTTCCGCTGGCCCAAGTATTTTCTTTTCTGGCGTAGACCCACAGCCGCGCTGTTTTGGTCTTGTTCTTTCCTTTGCCATTGCCCTTCTGGAGCAGCTTGACCGTTGTGTCGTCCATGAAGATCGCCTGCGCCTCAAAGACGTGATCGCGGATTGCATCTGAGACGCGTTCCAGCAGCTTGCTGCATTTACCAACCCATCCCGCCATGAGCGACCCGCTCAGATCAATGCCTTCATTGGCAAACATCTGGCTCTGGCGATACAGCGGCAGATGATAGCCGTATTTGCAGCACAGGATGTGGGCCATCAGCGCGGGGCCCACAAAGCTCTTTGGAATGGGGCGGCTTGGCATCTCGGCTTGGACGACTGCTTCACAACAGGTGCAGGCCAGACGCGGGCGTCCAAGTTGGTTCACGATGTAATAGCCAGGCACATACTCCAACTCTTCCATCACATCGGTTCCCAGCACTTTGAAGCTGCCGCCGCAATCGGTGCAGGCGTCACTGGGGGTGATGGTCTTTTGGACTCGCTTCAGCCCCTTTGGGAAAGGTTTGCGCTTGCGCGGCGTGCGGGGCGGCTTGGCGTCTGCGTCAGATGACGCATCTTCATCATCCGTCTCAGCAGCTTGTTCGATCTCAAGTTCTTCAAGGATCAACTCCAGCACCAACTGTGCGCTGCTTTCCGACTTTGAGCCAAAGCGGTGCTTGTTGTGACCGTGAAGTTGCAGGCGCAGATCGGCGATGATGGTGTCTCGGTTCTGGATGGCGCGCGCATGTGCGGTGCGCTCGACACTCAGGGCCGCGCCCACGGATGCCATCTCATCCTTGAGGCGTTTCTGCGCTGCTGCATGGCTCAGCGATAGGCCCAACATCTCTGCATCCTTACGGCCCAATTCTGCCGCTTGCGCGGCAAATAACGCCTGCACTTCAGGGGGCAGATTAGCCAGATTTGGAAGGGTCTTACTCATGCCATTACATACCAAATCTCGGGCATCATGGGAATCCCCCAAAGGCAAAAACCAAAGCAAAATATAAGCCTATCCCACCATGGAGGGACGCCAGGTCTTTTGC
>NZ_JAIMIA010000256.1 GCF_019966495.1 Tateyamaria pelophila
GCACTAAATCGCTTCGCGATAGGGGCGCTTGTGGCGTGGGTTGCGCGTAGTCAGGATTTGTTTCGCGGATTGTGGGGTTGGGAGTTTGCTGTTGGTCGAGGTGATTTTGCCTCGGTTGACAGAGGTTTTTCCCATGAACATTCAGCAAACAACGAACATGACGCCGCTGCGTGCACGCATGATTGCGGATATGACAGCGCGCAATTTGGGACCGGCGTCGCAGGTTGGGCATTTGCGGGCCTGCAAGAGGTTCGCGGCGTGGTTGGAGCGGTCTCCGGAGACCGCTGAGCCGGATGATGTGCGCGATTTCCAGCAGCATCTGATAGAGACTGGCACCAGCATCTGCACGCGCAATCGCACGATGACAGGGGTGAAGTTTCTGTTCCGGGTAACCCTGCGGCGGCATGATTTGGTGGCGGAGATTTTCAGCCTGAAGGAGCCCGTCAAGATCCCGCTGGTGTTGAGCCGCAACGAGGTCAAACGGATCCTACTCATGGCCCCGAGCTTGAAGGCTCGCGTAATGCTGTCGTTGGCCTATGGCTGCGGGATGCGCGCAGGCGAGGTGGTTCGACTACGGGTTGGCGATATCGATGGAGAACAGAAGATCATCCGCATCGTGCAATCCAAGGGCCGCAAGGATCGCAATGTGATGTTGCCCGGCGATATCTTGGGCCTGCTGCGCGACTGGTGGAAGGAACGCCCAACCACTCAGGACAACGGCGTGGCGGGCCCGGACCGGGTGATCTTCCCCGGCTATAACGGCAAGCACCTGTCACCGCGCCAGATCTCGCGGCTGTTCAAGCAGGCGGCCAAGGCGGCGGGCATCACCAAGCCGGTTACGCTGCATACGTTGCGGCATAGCTTTGCCACACATTTGTTGGAACGCGGCGTCGACATCCGGGTCATACAGGCGCTGCTGGGGCATACCAAACTGACCACGACGGCGCGCTATGCAAGCGTTGCCACGGGCATGATCGCGGCGGTGGACAGCCCGCTGGACGATCTGACCGCGGCGCAGCGCAAGAAGGCCAAGAAAGGCGCATCATAGACTGCGTTGCCTCCGCTAAAGTTGGAGGTTGCGGATATCTTCCGCGCCCATGGTGCTGCCTGGCGGGTGGCCAATGCAGGCCACATCAGCCTCGACCAGCTGAAGGTGATGAGCGCCATTGAGCGCTGCCGCACAGCAGCACTTGGCGGTCACGTCACACGCTGTGAGGACTGCGCGCACGAGCACATCGCGTACAATTCCTGTCGGAACAGGCACTGCCCAAAATGTCAGGCAGGTGCTGCAAAGATATGGCTGGCGGCGCGGGAGGCCGAACTGCTGCCCGTGCGATATTTCCATCTGGTCTTCACGCTGCCCAAACAGGTTGCTGATATAGCCCACCAAAACAAACGCGCGATCTACAATCTGCTGATGCGGGCGAGTGCGGACACAGTGGTCAAGATAGCCGCCGACCCCAAGCACCTTGGTGCGCAGGTCGGCATCACGTCGGTGTTGCACACATGGGGATCGGCAATGACGCATCACCCTCATGTGCACATGATCGTCCCGGGTGGTGGATTGTCGGCCGATGGCACCAGGTGGATCTCCAGCCGCAAAAACTTCTTCCTGTCCGTGCGGGTGCTGTCCCGCCTATACCGCCGTCTCATCCTGGAAGGACTGGCGAAGTTGCATAAGGCCGGGAAACTGCTGTTCTTCGGCGGCCATGCCGAACTTGCCGATCCTGAGGTCTTTGGGGCATTCCTGCAGCCACTGCACAAGATCGATTGGGTTGTATATGCCAAGGAGCCTTTCGCCGGGCCCAAAGCGGTGTTGGCCTACCTGTCGCGCTACACGCACCGGGTTGCCATCTCAAACAGCCGATTGATCCGCTTCGATGCGGAAAGCGTGACCTTCAAGGTGAAGAACTACCGCCTGACTGGCCCCAAACGACACACCAACATGACGCTGGCAACGTCAGAGTTCATCCGACGGTTCTTGATCCACGTTCTGCCAAAAGGCCAGCACCGCATCCGCCACTACGGCTTCTATGGAAACGGCAACCGGGCCGCCAATATCGCCAGGATCAGGGACCTGCTTGGGGCCAAAACACCGAACAGGACAGATGCCGGTGACACAGGTGACAGCGACAATAATCAGGACCCCAGAGTCCTCGCACTGCCATGCCCATGCTGCGGCGGTCGGTTGATCATCATCGACACCTTCGAACCCATGCAACATCCCAGAGCACCGCCGAGATCGACAAGGGACGCCGCATGAAAAGTCTGGCCGACATGACCAAAGACGCCACCCGCCGCAGCCGATGTCACCTGCGAGCCCTTCGTCATGCTCGGACTGCACCATCGGCACCACAAAACGCGGTGGCTCGCGTAAAACACCTCCCATATCGCCCACAAACTGGCCAAGCCAGCGCCGCTCTCAGCCTGACTGGACTGTTTCAAGGGCACGGTCAGATCAGCCCACTGACAAGCCAGCCGTACAAATCCCCATAAAAAACCACGCACCAAGACCAACCCCGCGATTTCCCGCCTGAGCGCTTCTCCGACGCCGGGCAAAGCCCCGCCCAAATCCAACATCAGCGAGCGGCGTCCGAGAAACCTGAACCAA
>NZ_JAIMIA010000257.1 GCF_019966495.1 Tateyamaria pelophila
AAAGCTGATAGACTGACCGCTCCCACCATGCAAACACAGTCAAGCCGCTAACCGATGGGTGATCAGCCCGCGCTTACGGCTCGGGCACTACCTTGACGCAATATTTCCAACCCGCTAGAGACCTTAGTAGAAGTTGAATACAGGGCAATCTAATGACAGCGACTCGAATGAGCGCATTTATAATGAGCACCCTTTTGGCTCTTGGTGCATGCAGCGATACATTTGATGGCCTATCAGACGACGAGCTTACGTCTACTGTTGCACAGATGACCCGTATGGACGTGCGCAGCGTAGAGAACAACCAAGGCGTGGCTCGACAGTCTCCTGTCAATGTCCAGGGCGGTTTTTTAAAAGCTGTCAGCGCGTCTGTTCCCACCAATCCGGCCGTCGAAGCATCTGTGAGGACATTTCAAGAAGCGAATGAGCGCATAACGGTTGCCAAAAGTGGAATACGTCCGCAACTCACGGCCAGTGGCCTCTTGGGTGCAAGCAAAGAACTTACCGGACCTGGAACAGAAGACACAGGGCTGACCGGTACCGTAACTCTACAGCAACTTGTCTATGATGGAGGCCTGACCGCGGCCAGAATTGATGGATCTACGGCGCGCGCTTTTGCAGCGCAAGCAGATGTATCAACAGTTGCTAATGAAGCTGCATTAGACGCGGCAAACGCTTGGATTGATGTTTGGCAATACAATGCACGATTGAGGTTGCTCCGGAACCGCCTAGCCGATCTGGAGCCACTTATCAGTCGCATTGAGACACTTATTTCAAGTGGCATGGTTGACCGCGCGAGCTTGGCCTCCGCACAACGTCAAGTCTTGGACATTAAGCTTGAAGAAGAGCAGCTTATAGCCGCTCAAAAGCAAGCAAGTGTTCAATTCCAGAGGTATTTTGGCGTTGCTCCAGGAAATGTGGCACAGCCTAACCAGCTCTTTGCGGGTCAGGAGTTGGGTAATCTGAGGGCGCTTTGGCGAGATTCTCCTGCGCTCATTTCCGCCGGTGCACAGCTTATTGCCGCAGAGACCGAAGTGAAAGAGGCGCAAGCGGCGCGGAGACCGACGGTGAGTTTGCAAACCGCTGTTAACGCCCCCGTTCAAGCCGACGAAGAAACTGAGCTGACTGCCGGCCTTTTTCTGGAATACACTTTTAGTGACGGCGGACGTCGCAAAGCGGAAGTCAAGGCACGCCAAGCGCAGCTTGAGGCGAGTCGCTCGATCTTCGAAGATAATAAAGAAGAAGCAGAGGAGCTGCTTGAGGCCGCACTGGCAAACCACCGTTCATTACAGCAATCAATGGGTGTGCTTAATGACCAGGTAGCCGCTCTGAAAATTGAGACGGATACGACAAAGTCCCAGCTGCAGTCAGGGCAATCAAGTCTCCGAGATGTGGTTGAAGCAGAGGTTCTTCTCTACAGAGCGATGTCCAGAAAAATTCAAACCCAAGCCGAGCTGGTTGCTATAGAATTTGAGATGGGAGCGAACACCGGGCAACTTTTACCAAAGCTCCAGCTGAGTTTGAATGATTTCCTTCAACAAAGCTGACGTGACGTCACAGTATGTGACGAGGACTTGATCTGATCGTACCCAAGTCACCACACAAAATCCGTAAGAAGGATTACAACACATCTTTGCGCAGCAGAGCTACTTAGAAGTATTCATCATGAAGTCGGATGACAAAAGTGGATTATTGACCAAAGTCGGCTTTACCTGAAGCGGTACGCCCAGTACCCAATGACTTGGCTGCATGGTCTATGCAAAAATTCAACATAGTTAGGATCTGGAATGGTTAAAGTTAAAGTAGACGAAGTTGAGTATGATACCGATGATATGTCTGAACACGCCGTATCTACAGCAACGTCATTGCGCTTTGTGAATGCGCGTTTACAACAACTTCAAAATGAATTGGCGATCGCGGATACAGCTCGTATTGCCTACAGGAATGCACTTAGGCGGGAGCTAGATGAGACCAAATAGGGTTGGTCTATTGGTTCGGCAAAATATAAAGTAATAAAGGATGTCTTCTAATATGGTAAAAATTAAAATTGACGACATAGAGTACGACACTGAGGAGTTTACCGACAATGGAAAAGCTCAGCTTGCATCGCTTCAATTCATCGAAGCGCATATGAAAAAAATAAATGCAGAAATTGCAGTTTATAAAACAGCAAAAGCTTCTTATGGAAAAGCTTTGAAAGCAGAACTAGAAAAAACGTAAGTCGGCATTCGCCACGTGGAAGGCTTTTCCTGTATCTTGTCGCTGCGTTGTGCGCAGATCAAGCCTCTTGGGCACGTTTTGCAATGGCTCGCGTCTCTGATTTCAGGCGCGCTGATTTCGTTTTCTGGGTTGAGCCAGACGGGTCCCGCAGGTTGCCAGTTGCGGGTTTTGCCTGACCAGCGTTCCAGGTTTTGCGCGCGTGCATTTGCATAGAGACTGTCACGGTCTGCCAGCGGCGCACGATCATGGCCATCGTGGCGGGCATTCGGCGTGACGAAGCGGATGGCGCTGTGCAGATGCTCGCCGTTATACCGTAAGCGCGCTCCCATCGCCCTCGTAGGAATTGTCTGATTATTATCGGAAATGAGCCTGAAGCATACGGAGGGCTCA
>NZ_JAIMIA010000258.1 GCF_019966495.1 Tateyamaria pelophila
GGAAATGCCGCGCCGCCTCGCGGTGTCCATGGCCCTCATCGACAAACGCAACAACACGCGTTCGCAGTTCTATTGGATGTGGCTTGCCCATCTGTAACCCCCATGCCTGCCTCAAGGCCAGGGAATCACATCACAGCCAATCTGGGAATCCTGAATCTGAAAAGCAGAGACACGCTCTAGCGATCCAATAGGCGCAAGAGACCAGCGTATAGGTCATTGTCCCAATAATCTGGCATCGGGGAAACGGGCAAAGTCGGTGACTGGCATCAGGTCTCGTGAAAAGGTATCTGCTGCTCGATTTGCAATGGTGGCAACGGCTTCAAACGGCTTTCGCCCAGACGCGGATGCAGCCGCCCGGCAATCCCCCAGGCCAGCAGGCTTGCCGCCCCGGCGGCGGCAAAAATGCCGGATATCGGTGCGGCCAACAAGATCAGCCAGGCCACGCCCGGTGTCAGGATGCCGGACACATCCCGGTAGGACGAGTAGACTGCTGACATTTCAGTGCGTTCCGATGGTTTAACCGCCATCAGGAACGGCAGTCCGGCACAGATATCCAAGAGGATCAGAAAGAAACTGCCGATAAAGAGCAAGCCAACCGTTGCAGACGGGGCTGATGAAACCAAGCTGGCGGTACAGAACAGACATGCGCAAGCCATGAACCCGGTTTGAACCGAACTGCGCACAGAGTGTTTCTGCATCCATCTCAGCATCAGCGGCGACACAAACAGGGCTGCATTCGTGACCGACAAAAGCGTCCCGCCCAGCGTATCTCCGAGCCCGTTTTCGACAGCAAAAATGGGCAGGTAAACAACATAGGCCCACCACCCGCATGACCGGATAACCGCAAAGAGCCAACCTGCGATCAGGCGGGGTTGGCGTAAAAAACGCCCCAGAAATGCCAACGGATTAACTTGCGCACTCTGCGCCCGGGTGATCAGTTTGCCGTTCCCCAGCCGCAGAAAGGTGAACGCAACCAGCATGAGTGCTGCCGCCACGCCCGAAATCACGAACGGAGCAGGCCTCCACCATTCCCACAAGAGCACGCCCAGCATCGGACCTACGGTCCATCCCAAAGCCGAGTAGAACATGCGCAGCGTTTCGCATTTCCCCAATTCGATCCGCGCGATGTAATCCAGCACATAGGCGTTGAAACAGACAAAGGTAACGACCGTCGCCAGCGAATTCAGGACAAGCCCCAGAACGATCATCTCTGCAGAGCCCAAGGTTGCAAAGCCCGATCCAATGACGAACCCCATCGCCCCGATGCCATACATCCATCGCCTCGGTATCCAGCGATTGAGAAAGGGAACGAGGAGCCCGGTCAGCAACGAGATGATACCGATCACGAAATAGATTGAACTGATCAGGGCCGCGTCCTGGAGTGCGTCGTACATCGCAACCGGAAAGACGGAAATCAGGATGCCACGTGCAACTGCCTCAAAGGCGGCAAGGGTCGCAAAACCCCGCACTGATGGTGCGGGTGCATGTCGCAGCCATTCGGGGATTCGACGCTCAAACATCTTTCATGGGCCTAAAAGTATTGCCCTGAACATGCGCAGCACTCTTAGCGTGTCTGTTCGAAAGGCGACACCTATGATGGTTCACGACCCAATTTTGAGTATGACGAACATTTCATTGTCGTCTCAGCCATCGGAATTGACGCTGTTGAAAAGCAGCATCCATCGCGAAACAGGTATCCGCAAGGGGTCATTGCGGCCACCTCAGCAAAGGTTGGGGTGGTCGCAGCTTGATTGTTGGCGACCTTTGCTTCGCTCCAATTTGTACGAACGGCTGGTTTTTTGCGCCGCGCGGTAGCGTAGTGATTTACGCTGTTGCAGAAATTTCCGTGTAGCGCGCCCACGCAGCACAAAATCACAATGACTGGGTCGGGCTCACTGCCGTCATCGGACGCGGCGCAGCATCTTGTGATATGCTGTGCCAGTCAACGTCGGGTTGTCGTTGTGGGAGGGCATGGCGGATCGAAGGATCTGTCATGGAAACACCAAACCTACCTGCCATTCGCGCGCTTCGCCCAGCTTGGAACAAGAGCCGCATCGTCGGTCAGAAGCGACCACTGAAACCAAAGCATGTCTGGGCAATCCGCGTCCGACTTGAACTGGCCGAAAATCACCGCGATCTCGCCCTGTTCAATATGGCTATCGACAGCAAGTTACGCGGCTGCGACCTGGTGCGCATGCAAGTGGTCGACATTATCGCGTCCGGTCAGGTCAAAGAACGCGCGTCAGTTTTGCAAAGCAAGACGCAGAAGCTGGTTCGCTTTGAGATATCAGACGGGACGCGCACATCAGTCGAGAAGTGGATGGAGGATGAGCTGATGGTCGGGTCTGAGTATCTTTGGCCCGGACGATTTCATGAACGTCTCCACATCTCAACACCCCAGTATGCGCGGATCGTTCGTGATTGGGTGACTTCGATTGGCCTCGAAGCGACAGCTTACGGAACTCATTCGATACGCCGAACCAAGGTGACACAGATTTACAAGAAAACAGGCAACTTGCGGGGAGTTATGCCCGAAAGTTGGTGATGGTCTTCAGTAGGCGGCATATCATGGCGGTGTTTAACGACGCCGTCATTCTCA
>NZ_JAIMIA010000259.1 GCF_019966495.1 Tateyamaria pelophila
TTCAAGCGAGGTTATCGACGCCCTAACAGACCTATTCATCCTACGGGGTGTGCCAGCCTATATCAGGTCGGACAACGTCCTATGTCGGGACATTCTGGCTGCTTAGGTCAGCAGGTCATGAGGCATCCGGCGCACCGGATGCCCTGTAATCGTTGCCCAGACGGGTTCTGCCGTCAAGAAATGATCTCTTCCATAGCAAACACAGGGTACGCGCGATGGCGGCCCTCACCGTCCTTAATACGAGATCCCAAATCCCAAGCAGAAGGCCCGAACATTATCTACGAGGTCAGCGAACTGCCTCCACGGCTCATCAGAGAGAGGTCCTTCCGCCTGGGCTCACCCCTTCGAAGAAGGGGCGATAGGGTACGTCGTTTTTGACAACGGCGTGTACAGTGCGCGCCATCTTGGCCGCGATCGCCGTATAGGCCTTGCGACGCAGATGAGCGTTGTAACGATCTTTCGAGATGTAGCGCTCAAACTTGTCCCGGAAGCTGTTGGTCCGCTTTAGCACGGCGGTTTGACCGGCCATCCAGAGAGTACGCCGCAGCCGGGCATTGCCATACTTCGAGATGCGGCTCTGGCCACGGAACATGCCAGATTGCATCGTGGCGAGGTCCATGCCGCAGAACTTCAGAAACTGTCGATGATGCCGGAATCGGCGCAGATCACCGGCCTCGGCCAAGATGGTCATTGCGTTGATTGGGCCGATCCCAGGGATGGTCGTCAGCAGCTGATAATCGGGCAGATCTGATAGCAACTCGACGGCCCGCGCTTCGATCTCATCGCGTTGCCGGATCAGGCTACGGCCCTCTGCGAGAACGAGGCGGAACATGCGAACAGCATCGGAGTCCGGCTGGACCGGAAGTCCAACCGAACCAGTGGCCGTCAAGTAAATATCTGAAAGTAATTGCTCTTTGGATACCTTGCGGCCAACGACCTCCCAGGCATCAGCAATGAAGGCGTCCCGGCTCATGGTCGAGATCATGTGTGGCGATGGGTACTGCTCCAAGAACGCCAGGAACCAATCGGTCCGCGAGCTTCGGTGAAATCGCTCGGCCTCGGGAAAATAAAGCGGCAGGTAATGCGTCAGGATGCGGTGCCATAACTCGGTCTTAGAGCGCGATACAATCTCATGGGTCTTGGAGAGCTCCTGGATGTCCGCGGTCCCGGTCACGAGCGGATCATGGAAGAACTGTACGGCCCCGATCTCCATCATGTGCAGAATGACCTGGGCGTCTTTTGGATCATTCTTGTCCCAACTGTTGTGCAGAGCCTCGCGCGTTCGGGCCAAGCTAACGGATGAGACAAGCTTCAAGTCGAAACCGGCCTGGCCGAGATAATGGGCCAAAGCACGGTGATAATTGCCGGTCGCCTCGAACCCGATCCGTACCGGCAGTTCATAGCTGGCGAGAGCGATGGCCAAGCGCTGAAACTCTTCCAGCGTGTTCGTAATCGTCATGCGGCGGCGGCGCTTCTTGCCGGGAATGCCAATAAGCACTTCGTGCCGGTGTTTTGAAATGTCGATGGCGACCAACAAGGTCGAAGCAGTAAAATGGGTGACGGTCATAGCCGGTCTCCTCAGCAGTGTGGTTGTGCAAAACCACTGTTGAGACCTGAGACCCGGTTATGGCCACCCGCTGCGCAATTTGGGGGCTGCGCGCGTGGCCATAACCTCTCAGCAGACCTTCTTCCCGACGTGCTACGGTCCAGAGTTCGTTGCTGAGGCTGTAAGGAACTGGATCAAAGCCGTTGGGGCAAAGACAGCATACATCGAGCCCGGATCACCTTGGGAAAACGGATACTGCGAAAGCTTCAACGGGAGAATGCGGGACGAATTGCTGAACGGTGAAATCTTCTACTCGCTTCGTGAAGCCCAAATCATTATCGAAAGATGGAGGATCCACTACAACACCAAGCGACCACACAGTGCATTGGGCTACCGCCCGCCAGCGCCTGAAGCCATCGTTCCGATGGACCAAAGGCCAATCATGCACTAACTTTCAATTTGGACCACTCAAGTGGGGCTGCTCACCTTCCGGGCATTCTTCGCCTGCGACGCAGCTTTATCAATAGCCGATCGTACGATATGCAGTGCTACAATGCACACGTGCGACGGTTTTGATGATACCGCACCGGTTACCGTCTCACCTAAGACCGACCTGCGCGATGGCAAATGCACAGTAGGTCGTTGCGGAGACCAAACCATTCTTTAGATCCGGAGTGCTAACTCATTCGGCGGCCGACTTGAGTCCAGAGGACATATGGGTTCGTGGTCATTCCCGTCCGGACCAAGCAATCTCGGCCACCCCCAGCGCGGTTTGTCACTGCACAGTCCCGGGGCAATTGCACGAACCACTGGAATATCGAATTCAGGCCGGGTTCGGTCGGCAAAATAGACATTTATGTCGTTGGACGAAAGGCGATCCAAGAGTCGGGTGAGGCCGAGGCCCTCTGAACCCGCATTCCCCAAGTGGATCTCTGATTTCGCTGTCTTGAACGTGATATTTTCTATATATACTCGTGCGCCTGAATTGACCTGAGGTTTTCCCCTCAAATCACTTTGTATTCTTTGAGCGATACGACGCGGAAG
>NZ_JAIMIA010000025.1 GCF_019966495.1 Tateyamaria pelophila
TCAAACAGCATCTCGTGGGTTTGCAGCGGGTAAGCCCGCACCAGAAACGCCCGGCTGTGTGACAGCTTGATATGGGCCACCTGGAGCTTGACCCGTTCACCGCCGATATTGGCCCAGTCTTCGCTCCAATCAAACTGGAATGCCTCGCCGGGCTGAAACACCAACGGCACAAAGGTGCCACGTCCGGTCGTTTGCTCCGCCCGATGTCGATCGGCATGCCACACACGGGCAAAGGCCGCCACACGCCCGTACGAACCATCATAGCCAAGCTTGACCAAGTCAGCATGCATCTGCTTCACGGTTCGACGTTCCTTGCGTGGCCTCCGCGTCTGCGCCAGCAACCAGGCCGACAACCGATCCGCATACGGATCCAGCTTGCTCGGCCGGGATGGCGTCTTGAACTTCGGCTCCACCGCGCCCTCGCGCAGGTACTTCCTGATGGTGTTGCGAGACAGGCCCGTCCGCCGGGCTATCTCGCGGATTGGCATTTTGTCACGCAATGCCCAGCGTCGAATAACACTCAAAAATCCCATGTCGATCACTCCATATCTCCCCGACCGAATCCGTCAGGGCAATGTGTTCACATGGGTCAGTTCTCAGTGAAAATCTGGGGGGCTACCGGGTCACTTCTCAGCGAAAATCAACAGGCATCCTCTGCCAGATCCCACAGCGGGCCGTGACCACCGGGATAAAAGATCGCGTCAAACCCATCGGCATCAATCGATGACAGCACCTTGGTGTCGGCGAGCACCTTTTGTGCGTCCGCGTCAAGCTTGAAACGCTGGGTCGCCTCGGTCTGCGCATCGTCAGTGTCACTGCCGGGATCCAGGGGCGGCTGACCGCCCTTGGGCGAGGCGAGTGTGATGTCAGCGGCTGCGTCCTTGAAGACGTAATAGGGGGCCGCGAATTCCTCGAGCCAGAAGCCGGTCTTCTTGCCGGTGTCGCCAAGTTTGTCGTGCGATGTAAGAACCATCAGAATTTTCATGGTCGTAATCCTTTTACTGTGTGTTCGGATAAATCTTGCGATCCGCGGACGTGTCACGCTTGGCCAAGATAACAAACGGCGCTGTCTTCCGTTCCGGGAGATCGATCACTTTCCTTGCAAGCCACGTCCAAATGCGCAGTGCGACCGGATCGACATCGTCCCCGTGATCGTTTGGGACGCTCGCCGAACTTTTAAAAAGCTAGGACGTCTTGCGGCTCATAGCAGCGGCTTCGGACGCGATTCCGGGGATGTCAGATCTGTGGATGCCGATATCCGCCCGTTCCCGGTCAGACATTGCCGAAAGCTCGCGCCATGTCCGGTCGTAGACGGCTCGTGCCCTGCGCCGTTCAGCGTGATCGGCTCTGAACTGATGGATCGTATCAAGGAATCCCTCGAAGGGATGGACGGTGAGAATATTTTGAAGTGTCATGTCTTCGGTCTTTCGTTTCAAATGGTGGAATTCGATCCACCGCGTATCGCCAAACTGTGAGTTCGGCTCGTTCCGGATGCCGGCGATCGGCAAAGGGACGTCAACTCTGTTCAAATCTGACAGTGAACGGTCCCGGACAGACTGCTGCCGCAACTCCTGAGCGAGCAGACGCCAGAGGTCAGGCCGTTGCGTTGTCGATAGGTTTCTGGTGCGTGAGAACACCGCGCAGGTTGGACAAGCCAGCCTTGATGGATTTGGCGAGGTATTCGCTGCGCATCTGGTGCGCTTGATGGATGATCTTTTCGATTTCAGCCTGCGTCGGCTTTTCGAAATTCATGTGCGTGCTCATCTTTGCTTCTTTCATATTAATGAGGCGTCGTTGGTTGGCACGAACATATGAGTGAGTTGCCGTTTACCTAACCATAGTCGGTATGCTCTGTTTGCATGGCGATGGGGCGGATCTTGCAATCTTTGAGCGGGTACGGAGCTTGGCATGCAGGTTCTGAAATACTGCGGTTCAGGTCCGTTTCAGTCTTCGTGAGAATTTGCGTCCTCATGCAAGGACCGAAGATCCGGTCGCGCGCGAAACGTAACGTTCTGTCCGCCCTCAGGTCCTGCACGGCAGCCTTTATGTCAGCCGACGATGCTTGAACAAAAGGGCGGATGCCGGGCTGAGATGCCGACGGCCGCGAATTATGTGAAAATGTCCGCTGTTTATGGTAGGTGGGAAGAACGTCCTCTCTGCTGACCAGACAAGACTGAGAATTGCGTGTGGCTTCGCCAGTTGAATGGTCCAACAGTGACGAAAGACATGACTGGCATTTGGCGGAGCCTTTTGAAAGAAGATAGGAAAATATATGATCGACCAGAAAGAGATGAAGGCCAAAGCTGAGGCCGCGATGAAGGAATGGCAGGCCCAGATTGATAAGCTGTACGCGGAGGCCAAAGCGGCACAGGGCGATGCAGAGGCCAAATATCGTGAGCAGATCGCGGAACTGGAAAAGAACCGCGATGAAATGCGCACTAAAATGAACGAGGCCATGGATGCTTCGGAGCAGGCTTGGAAAGAAATGCAGGGTGGTTTTGAAAGCGCGTGGAAATCGATCTCTGACAGCTTTGAAAAAGCGCGGAGGAAGTTTTAGAGCAGGCTGAACGATAGGGCGGCCAGACCGCATCAATGGTTTACCTGGGCTCAGGCCTTCGGGAAAGGGACTGCGGCATTCAAGCGATTTTGCGCAATCAAAGTGATCCGCCGAAGCGGTCCTGTCAGCTCTGTTCGTGTTCGCCCTGCGTTCTTTCGAGGCCTTCGGCTGCGGTCCTTGGGGTACATGCTTCGGTTCGTGGTCAGCGCGGGGGCTGCCAACATGATGCTGGTTCGATGTAATTCCGATGTACCCCTCTCGTAGGCGTGCTTGATTAAAGTCAGCAACGGTCCAGACCCCGTCGTCCCTGCGGAACCCCGAAGGCCTGCGATCAAGCAGGCAACGGTTAGGGATTAGCGACGCGTTCAGACCATTTTTTTGGCGCGGCTTCAGATTGGTATTCAGAGGTGGTCCTCGAACCTGACGCGTGAGATCGCGCGCCCCCTTGAGGTCAAAGTTCCGGAGCAGACCTCTCAGGGACAGTTCCAACGCGATCATGTTCTGCTGAAGGGCTTGGCGCGCGCCGAATACAGTGCGGGTTACAGCATCTCATCGCCAATATATGAAGAGTGCAGCGAGGGCGATTGCGGATAGGAAGACCTTTGGGCAGCGGTCTTACCGTGTTGCAACACACCGCCGGTTCTTCAATCTGCCGAACACAATTTCGATCACTTCGATCAGGTCATCGTCGATGACAACGGGCCCATCCAGCAAAGGCACGGTCTGGTCATTTCCGATCTCGGATCGCGGGTGTTTTCTGTCGCGGATCATGACGGTTTCGGCTTCGATATCCACGTCATCCCGTCGAAATGGATCATATGGTCAGGGTTTCGATCTCGAGCACGATATCTGAGCGGGTGCCATCAAATCCAACACGATGCCACACGATGTGGCTATCCATCACCGAAAGTATGGGACACCCTTCGGCGAAGGGTTGGGTCGCCAGATCAGCAACAACAGAACCGCCCGACTGGCGACCAACGGCGTGAAGGCCGTCAAAAAGCACTCCTATGCCGTCCGGGACGCGCCCGGTGCGCAGAGCCTCGATCAGTGGCTTTGTCGACGGCTTGTTCCGGCGGCCAATGCCAATCACGGACATCTCGCCAATCGTGACAAGAAGGCCTGCATACATGACGCTGGAAAAGCGAATGGCCTTTGGGTCGCTGCCGAGGCGCCGTTCCCAAAGCTCGGTGTATTCGGCATGCACGCCAGTTTCGACCATACGTCCTTCAGCATCAAAGCTTATTTCGCCCACGTCCGGCGCATCTGGCGTGCCGTGAAGGTTGATCTCGCGATGCCAGGTACACTGGTCGCCTCGCAACGTGACATGCCCGGCAAACCCTTCGGCCTGCGCCAGCTTTATCAGGTCATCTGCGGAAAGAGCATCGAGCGCTGATACATTCGACAGATCTGGACGATCGCGCGGGATGCGCACATCGGCATAGTCCAGACCCACCTGCGCCCAATGGACACGTGTGGTATGATCTTCGAAACTTGGGGCTTTTATCCAGTCCCGGATCCAGTGCCCCTGAATGTCGTTTTCCAGACTCACTCGGCAGCCAGTTTGGCAGAGGTTATGGCATCGATGATCTGATCTGCCGAAAGTACAGAGCCCTCCTGAAGGTATTCCATGGCATTGAGCGAGGCTTGATGCGCTTCTGGCGAGGTGCCGCCTACGCAGTCGGCGACGACGCGACAATAGTAGTCGTGCTGGTGGCCATCGGCAAAGCTGTAATGGACGCATACATCCGTCATGCCGCCGATCATGATCAGTGTTTCGGCCTTCAGACCTTTGAGCAGGATTTCGGTTTCGGTGCCGAAGAACACGGAATAGCGCCGTTTGTGCACAAAATAGTCGGTTGGTCGCATGTCCATCTCTTCCCTGGCGACCGGCGTGCCCGGCTCACCTTCGAGACAATGGATGTCTTCGGTGCCGTCAAGCTCGCGGCCATAGTCGATCAGGTCGCGGCGGTGGATTTCCTGAAAGAAGATCACCGGGATGCCCGAGTCATGTGCGGCGTCTACGACGCGTTTGGCGCGCTCCATGTTGTCGCGGTATCCGGGCATACAGGGAATACCGGCCTTGTGATCCATGAAGGCGGATTTCTGGATGTCGATAACCATCAGCACAGGCTGTCCGACGAGGGTGGGTTGGCGCGGCATTGGACTTCTCCTTACTTTCGGGATTGATCGGCGCCCATCAGGCGCGGCAGGTCACCCCAGCGGGCAATGGCGGAAAAAACCAGCACCGACACTGCAAGGAAGGTGATGGCAGCGACCGCCATGGTCGGCGTGTAGCCGTTCCGAAGGGAGTTGAAAATTTGCAGAGTGACCGTCGCATAGGACGACGCCGAGACGAAGAAGATCACGATGAATTCGTTGAACGACAAGACGAGCACAAAGAAGAAGCCGGAGATCGTATAAGGAACTGTCTGCGGCAGAACCACGGTCTTGAAGGCCACCTGCTCGGTCGCGCCCATGGTTGCGGCAGCGTCCAGATGCGATCGGTCGATGGATTGCAACCCGATTGAAATGGTCACCAGCGGCAGCGCCATCAGCAGGATTGCGTGGCTGATGACGCCAGCCCAAAGCGCGCCCAATCCACCGGTGAAGGCCCAGAAAAATCCAAGGCCAACACCAAACACGATCGGCGGCACGGCAAAGGGGAGTGAGCCGAGGCCCGCAAGCGTCTTGGACAGTTTCGAGCCTGTGGACCAGAGCAGATATGCAATCGGCCAAGCCATCAGGACCGCGAGCGTCGCTGCACCCACCGCGACGATTATCGAGTTCCACAGCGCGTTGGTCCAGACCGGTTCGGAGACAAAGAACTCGCCAAAACGTGCCAAGGTTGGGTCTTGGGGCGGAAAGAACATGCTGCGGCCCGAATTCAGCGCAGCTGCGCAAACCACGACGATGGGTAACGCGAGCAGGAGCGCCGAAAGCCCCATGTAAAAAGCCCCAAATATCCGCATCAGCGCACCTCGGACCGACGATTGAAGACATGCCCGAGGTACAGGCATGCACTCGCAGAGATCAAAAGCATTATGGCTTGGGTTGCGCCAAAAGGCGCGTTCAGGTTTGCGCCGCGAATGTTGGAATAGATGGCCACGGCCGTGGTATGCTTGTTTGGCGCGGCAAAGACGGTGATCGATACATAGGTGCCCAGAAGAAAGACGAAGAGCAGCAGCGTTGTTCCGAAAAGTGGCAGGCGGATCGAGGGTAGCGTTACAGTGCGCGTGACCGTCCAGCGGCTAGCCCCCATGGTGCGCGCAGCCTCTGACAGAGAGGGATCAAGGCGGGACAATGCAGGATAAAGCAGGATGACCGCATAAGGCCACACAAGATAACTCATCGTCAGGATCGTGGCGAAATCAGATGTCTTGAATTTGACGTTGCGCGGATTGGCGAGGCCCCAGTCTCGCAAATGCTGGAACCAGCCCACATCCTTCAGCCACTGGGTCAGGCCGGTCTCTTTGAACAGCTTGGGCAAGCCGGAGTTGTTGGATAGAAGGATGTCCCATCCCATCACTATGAAAACTTCCGACAGCGACAGCGACGCCATAATGAAAACCAGCCACATCGCCTGTGATGTGCGTTTGAGCCGGGTCAGCTGCAAAGTGAACGGCAGCGCGGTCAACACCGCCAGCAGCGAGGCGATCACGGCGAAGTAGAACGAAAAGCCAAGTTGCTGAAGGTATAGGAATGTCACCTCGTCGGGCCACAGCACCCCGACAAAGAAGCGCTGGTAGTTGTCGAATGTAAAATCCCAAACCCATGCCGCGCCATCGACTTTGCGCCCGAAGGAAATCGCGAGCACCAAAAGGAACGGCAAAACGCAGAAAACCACGATGATGGATGTCAACAGGCCAAGCAGGATGGTTTTGGCAGGCAACGTGCTGACCCGTCGCTCAGGCCGGTCCGCTCGGGATACGCTTATGTCATCGGCAATTGTCACGCGGCCCTGGCCCCGGGAAACACCTGTAGCGCATCGGGTGGAAGGCGCACGGTGGTCGTATCGCCCTTCACCAGGCTTGGACCGGTTTCGCCTGCTGCGTATTCAACGATAATCGGCCCGATCTCGGACTGCAGGTGATATTCGCGCAAAGGACCAAGGTCACGAACAAACATGACACGCGCCGGTATCCGGTTTTCGCCCGGGTCGTCATCGATACATGTGCGCTCGGGCCGGATTGCCACTCTGACCAGGCTGCCTGACTGAAATCCCGCCTTCGCCTTCAGGCGACAATCACCAACCTGTATCGCCCCGTCCCGATAGACACCGTCGAAAAAATTGGCCTTGCCGATGAAATCGGCAACAAATGCGTTGGCTGGCTTATGGTAGACGTCCTGCGGTTTGGCGATTTGTTCGACCCGGCCGTTGGACATGACGACAATCTGGTCCGCCATGGTCATCGCCTCGCGTTGATCGTGTGTGACAACAATGGTTGTGATCCCCAGACGTTGCTGCAACAGGCGCAGCTCCACCTGCATCTCTTCGCGCAGCTTTGCGTCGAGCGCAGACATCGGTTCATCCAGCAAGAAGACCTCAGGCTCCTGCGCAAGTGCCCGCGCGATGGCCACGCGCTGGCGTTGACCGCCCGAAAGCTCGCCGATCCGACGGTCGCCAAACCCCACAAGCTGCACTGTCTCAAGAAGCTCGTTTGCTTTTTCGTAGGCTTGAGCCTTTGGAACTCCGTCAATGATCAGGGAATAGGCCACGTTCTCGCGAACGGAGTAATGCGGGAACAGCGCAAAGCTCTGAAACACCATCCCGAACTTGCGCTTGTGCGCCGTCAATCGGGTGATGTCGGTGTCGCCGAGCAGAATAACTCCCCGGGTCGGTTCCTCCAGCCCTGCGATCATGCGCAAAAGCGTCGTCTTACCGCATCCCGACGGACCAAGAAGTGCTGTGAGCTCCCCTTTTGCAAAGGTCAGGTCGGTGGGTTCAACGGCGCGGGTATTTCCAAATGACTTGGAAATACCCTTGAGAACAAGACCCCCCATGCGCTCAGGACGCAGCCAGCATTTTGTCCCAGCTTTCCTTGATAAAGGTCTCGTTGTCGAGATACGCCTCGTAGGCGGGTCTGATGGCAGGTGCACCGGAGACAAAGTTGAACTCTTCGTCTGTCAGGTCGGTCATCGACTTGTCGACCAGAGGCGCAGTGCCGATTTTACGGCTCATCAGAGCCTGAATGGCAGGATCTGACGAGAAGTTCATAAACTCGGCCGCTTCGGCAGCCTTGTCCGAGCCTGCCGTCAGGCACCACGAGCCGTAATCCTGTAGATTGCCCTCTTTGGGGAAGGTCGGTTTGATTGGGAAGCCGTCCAGCGCCATCAGATTGGCCACGTCGAGATAGTATTGCCCGGCAACCACGTCGCCGTTCTTCATGGACTGTTCCATTTGGCTTTCTGCCGTCCACCACAGTGCCACATTTGGCTTCAACTCCGCGATTTTTTCGAGGATGGCAATAACCCCGTCGTTGGACATCATCGTTTCTGTGCCGTCAAAGAACGTCGCCGCAGTAAAGTCGAAAAGGCCGGCATTATAGTTGCGGCCCATGCCCAATGACGCCTCAAAGCGGTCTGTGTCCCAGAAGTCCGCCCAACTGGTCGGGGTCTCCACCTCGTTCGGGTTGAACACCATGGCCGAGAACCAAGACATCGCGCCGACGCCTTGTGGGCCTTCGTTGCCTTCAAAGACAAAATAGCTGTCGAGGTTACTGGCGGCTTTGATCTTGCTCAGGTCCAGCGGCGCAATCAGTTCGCCGATACGGCTGGCCTTGATCATCGAATCGCGCGCAAACAGCGAGATGTCCGTTGGGATGTTCCCGGCAGCCACGGCCTGTTGCATCGTCACCAGCCAGTCCGAAGAGTTTGGCTGCGTGATGCTTTCCACCGCGATCCCGGTCGCTTCGGTGAATGCCGGATAGACATGTTCCTTGAAGCTGTTTTCAAAGTAGCCGCCATAGGATCCGATCCGCACGCTGCGTGATTGCGCAATCAACGGTGATGCAAGTGTCGAGGCGGCCAGCCCTGCGACACCGGATTTCAAGAGCGTTCGTCTGTTCAGCTTGGACATGGTGTTTCCTTTCAACTCCCCACGACTCGGGCCCTTGGATAGGTCGGGCGCGCATTCTGTTTCTTCAGTGTCAGGAGCGGCCAGTTGGCCCCAATCCGTCAACGCAACTGACCCGAAATGCACCATTCGTCAGGTCGACTGCTTAAAATGAAGGCAAACCGTCCGGACAAATGATCTTTCTTAGACGCCGCAGAGTCATCGACGACGTGATCAGTGCATGCTCCAACTCAATGCATGTATGGGGACAAACAATGGCTGAAGCAGGCAATACAGAACTCAAGGCGCTCACGACAGACGATGCGACTTTGCCCGTCATCGATCTTTCGGGGCTTTTCTCCGGCGATGACGCAGAAAAGGCGCGCGTTGCCGCCGAGTTGGGCGAAGCTGCACGGACATCGGGATTCTTCTACATCACCGGCCACGGCATTCCGCAGGATCAAATCGACGCGACCTTTGCCGCCTCAAAGGAGTTCCACGAAAAGCCGCGAAGCTTCAAAATGAAGTATTGGTCAGGCTTCACCACCAACCATCGTGGGTACGTCCCATTCGAAGAAAATGGGACGGATTTTCCCAAGGTCATGAATTTCAACGAGGCATGGGACATGTCTTTTGAGGCGCCTGCGGACCATCCCGACTACCTCGCGGGATGGCGTATGACGGGTCCAAATGTGTGGCCAGACATCCCCGGTTGGCAAAAGACAGTCGCCGGCTACTACGATGCCATTTTCAACCTCGGACTGCGGATGCTTGACGCCCTGGCGCTTGAACTCGGCGTGCCAACCGAAGACCTGACCCGACAGATCACATGCCCGACATCCCAATTGCGCCTGTTGCGTTACATCAAGAACGAAATGCCGCAGACCAAGGACATGACAGGTATCTCGGCCCATTCCGATTTCGAGTGCTTCACCATCCTGTTGCAGGGCGCGCCCGGGCTGCAGGTGATGAATGCAGATGACGTGTGGATCGAAGCACCGCCCATCCCGGGTACCTTTATCGTAAACATCGGCGACATTTTCGAGACGTGGTCCGGTGGTCAGTTCAAGTCAACGCAACACCGGGTCATAAACACCGGTAGGGAGCGCTACTCAATGCCGCTCTTTTTTGGCCTCGACTATGACGCGATTGTCGAACCCTTGGAAAAGTTCCGCACGCCTGAAACGGTCGCAAAATATCCGCCTATGAAGGCAGGTGACCACCTGATGCGCATGTCGCTACACGCGTTCCGCTATATGGCTGACGCCAAAGAAAACGGGATTTTTACGCCGGACTACGAGGTGCCTGAAGAGAACCCCTTCAAACGCGAGGCAAAAGAGCCGGCTGAGTAATATGGATCCGCACCCTGATTTCGCTGATGTCGTCCTGCCGCGCGACTTCGCACTCGGCACATATCGCCTGACGCCATTGTCGCCGGACTTCGTGGACGAAGACTTTGACGCTGTAATGGCGGCAGGGCCTTTGATGACGGGCATCTTTGGAAGCTGGCCGGAGGGTCTGACGCGCGCGGACAATCTGATCGATCTGGCCTGGCATGAACGCGAATTTACGGCGCGTCGGTCGTTCTCGTGGATCGTCCGCGACCCATCGGGCGAATACCTCGGCTGCTTTTACGTTTTCCCGACCCTTGGAAGGCGTGGTCATGCCAAGGCCGTTCTCTGGCTATGTGAAATGCCAGACCGATCAGGCGTGGCCCAAACGTTGCAAGCGGCGTTGAGCGCCTGGCTGGCCGAGACTCTGCCACCGGGCATCGTAATCACCTGGGCAATTCGCCCTGAATTGGACTGACATCATGACATTGCCCGTTGCCGACGCCTGGTTCGAAGCTAAAAGAATTGACGCAGATACGACGCTGATCATCGAGCCGCATATCCATGTGTTGGAACAGGCCAACATGTTTCTTGTCGAAGGCAGCAAGCGCGACATGATTCTCGACACCGGAATGGGGGTGATCCCGTTCAAACCCTATCTCGATACGTTGCGCCGGGATCCGGACAAAGAGATCATTTGCGTGTCATCCCACACCCACATCGACCATATCGGCGCGGTGCATGAGTTTGATACACGTCTTGTCCATCCCGCCGAGGCTAAGGAAATGGCGCAGCCTTCGGGCCTGAACACGCTGTTTCGGCGTGATATGCCGGAACGATTGCTGCAAACATTTCTCGACGCGGGCTACCCACCCATCGGCGAAACCCTGATCGAAGCGCTGCCGTTTCAGGGGTACGATCCCGAGAGCTACCGCCTGACCGGGGCGCCTGCCACTGGACTTCTCAACCACGGCGACACGGTCGATCTTGGCAATCATATCTACGACGTGTTGCATCTGCCTGGGCACTCTCCCGGCGGCATCGGATTGTTTGAGACGTCGACCGGTGTGCTCTTTGCCGCCGACGCAATTTATGACGGGCCGCTGATCTACGAAGGACCGGGGATGAGCGTGGAGGATTACAGGGCAACGTTCGATCTGTTGAAGTCGCTGCCTATCACAATAGTTCACGGCGGGCATGACCCAAGCTTTGACCGCGCCCGCATGCTTGAGATCATTGCGCATTACGAAGCACTTTGGGACGCAGCCTGACGGCTCAGATTACCTCCCGACCGCTCGCACAATTCCAGCAGCCTGCTCAGCGGATGCTTTCGGCGCACTGTTCGAAGAACCAACAGATCACCCCTCTGGAGTGAAACTCCGGGATATTTGTCGCAAAGTGCGTCGCACAGTCGTGAGTGCTGACAATCCATCAACATTGGCGCATGATTTTGCGCAGTTGACCTGTGCTCTCTTGCCTCGCGCGGTTTGCGTCCGGATTGCTGATGTCTCGTCAGATCCAGAGTGCGTTGGCCTAAGCAAATTTGCCTTGTCGCGTCATCTGCCAATCAGCACGATGCTGGTCTGCCCCCTTGCCACGAGGTGGTCTGACAAGAAAAGTTATGGGCAAGTGCCTTCCGATGGCGGGGTGCGAAAACCAATCCCAAGGTGCCTAACGGTCTCTGACGGACGACCTAATCAATCTGAGAAGAATACGGTTTGCTTTGGGTTCAAAGAAGGAATTCAGGCTAAAAATACCATAACTTCAATGGAGTAGGGGGTGATAGGCATGTAATCTCCACAGACAATTGAACGCTTCTTTTTTGCATGGATATTTGGCTTCTTGTGTCGGTCGAAAGAAGGCGTCTTACCCACAGCCTGCTCACCGGAACCGCGTAAGCCGATCAAAGACTGAACGAACAGCTGGACCGCTTCAATATGCTCTCATTCAAGAAACTCGACGGGACGCTCCCATTGAATAAAGACGGCGCAACCGGACTTGGACCAAACGGAATGAGACGTCCCCTGCGGGTTCAGTATAACCGTTCCCTTTCCGTAATCCCCGCGTTCATCTGATTGGATACCTTCAAGAACAAGGATCGTTTCCAGCCCAGTGTGCAAATGCAGAGGCACTTTTGCGCCGGGTGCATAGCGCAAGATCGCGACTGCGGGTGAGCCTTGCTGAATGTGATGAATCTCAACCCCTTCGCGAAAGTAGGAAAAGGGCAAGTCCGTCCACGTGTCGATTAATTCGGAGAGTACGATTGGATTATTCATTCAGGGCAACCTCCAGTTCAGCACAAGTTGCAGTCCAGCCGACGATGGCGCCTTGCGCCCGGATCATGTCCAGTGTCGCGGCTTTGAAGGCGGGAAAATAGCTTTCGGTTGCGTCCTCGATCAGAAGGCTGTCAAAGCCGCGGTCGTTCGCCTCGCGCATTGTCGTTTGCACGCAAACTTCTGTTGTAACACCTGCAAAGATCAGCGTTTTGGTTCCGAGCTTGGCCAGGTGATCTGAAAGGCCAGTCGCGTAAAACGCGCCCTTTCCCGGCTTGTCGATGACCAATTCGCCCACGATGGGATAGACATCGGGGATGATGTCGGCGCCACGCTCTCCGGCGATCAGAATGCGGCCCATCGGTCCGGGATCTCCGATGCGCAAGTCTGGGTTGCCGCGGTCGCGTTTGGCTGCGGGCAGGTCAGACAAGTCGGGTTTGTGACATTCGCGGGTGTGGATGACGGGTACGCCATGGGCGCGACAAAGTGCGATCAGGGCGGCCGTGGTCGGCACAATGGATTGCAACAGGCTGACAT
The DNA here is from genome assembly GCF_019966495.1 of Tateyamaria pelophila. Classification (GTDB taxonomy): domain Bacteria; phylum Pseudomonadota; class Alphaproteobacteria; order Rhodobacterales; family Rhodobacteraceae; genus Tateyamaria; species Tateyamaria pelophila. Next base: position 12,754 of record NZ_JAIMIA010000025.1, read on the forward strand.
CATTGCCTAGCGTTTCGCCGAAACCGCCCGGTTCGATAAAGTCGCGCTGCATGTCAATGACAATGAGCGCGGTGGTGACGGGTTCAAAGTCAAATGCAAAGGGCAGGGCGGTTGCGATCCGAGCCATCAGGCGTGTCCGCCCATGTAGTGCCCGATTGTGGCTATATCGGCCTCCGCGATCGGTGTGTCATGGGCGATGCGCCCCTCAGACATCACAAGAACACGGTCGGACAGTTCCATGATTTCATCCAGGTCCTCTGACATGAGTAGTATCGCTGCGTTTTTGTTGCGTGCGCTCATGATGCGGGCGCGAATCTCGCTAACGGCGGAAAAATCAAGGCCAAAACAAGGGTTCGAGATCACCAGGAGATCAACCTCGCCCGACAATTCGCGCGCCAGCACCGCGCGTTGGACGTTGCCCCCCGAAAGCGATTGCACCGGGCTGTCCAGCGAGGCGGTCTTGACCTTGAAGGCTGAGACCAGGTTGGCGGCGCGGTCGCGCATGTCACGCGGTGAAAGCCAGAACCGTTTCGATCCGTCGTGGACGTCAAAACTGCGAAAGGCAATGTTTTCCGTAACCGACATCCGTGGGGCACAGGCATTTTGCAAAGGTTCTTCTGGCAGGTACCTGACGCGGTTACTGAAGGCTTCTTTGCGCGAGGCGCCATAGGGCGCGCCCTGAACGAGGACCTGGCCGCTTAGGAGCGCACGTTGGCCGGTCAGGATTTCCATCAATTCCATCTGACCGTTGCCGGATATCCCCGCGATCCCGACGATTTCACCTGCGTGCACGGTCAGGTTGGCAATTTCGATGCCCTTGTGTCCCGATCTGTCTTGCGCGCGGACGCCCTGGACTTGCAAAACCGGTGCGCCAGCGCCCCCCGTGCGTTCGCCAGGTTCGGCCAGTGTCGCGTCCCCCATCATCATCGCCGCCATATCCGCGTGGGTCAGATCGCTCACCTTGCCGCTGCCCACCAACTTGCCGCGCCTCAGGACCGAGACCTCATCGGCATAGGCGGTGACTTCGCGAAACTTGTGCGTGATCATCAACACCGAGATGATGCCGTCCTCGCACAGCTTGCGCACATGGCCCAGCACCTCGTCTGCTTCGTCCGGGGTCAACACCGAGGTCGGTTCATCAAGGATCAGAAAGCGGCGGCCAAGATAGAGCTGTTTTAGGATTTCAAGCTTTTGCTTTTCTCCGGCGGCAAGGGCGCGGACCGGCTGATCCAGTGGCACTTGAAACGGCATTTTTGCCATGAACGCCTGCAACGCCGCGCGTTCGGCGCGCCAGTTGATCACCTGCGGCGCGTCTTCGCGACTGATCACCAGATTTTCTGCCGCAGTCAGTGATGGCACCAGCGTAAAATGCTGGTAAACCATGCCAAGGCCGAGGGTATGGGCCGCCTTTGGGTCGGCAATGCGGGCTTCTTTCCTGTTCACCAACATTTCGCCGGACGTGGCGTGATAAAAGCCCATCATGCATTTGACGAGCGTTGACTTGCCTGCGCCGTTTTCGCCCAGCAGGGCATGAAAACTGCCCGGTTTGATATGGATGGAGCAGTCGTCCAGCGCGGTAAACGCACCGAACCGCATCGTCATATGTAGGGTTTCGACCTCGATGGCGCCGTCGATGTCTGTCATGGCAATTGGTTCAACAGTGTTTCGCTGTCGCTGACCGCGCCGAACACGCCGCCCTGCATCGTTACCATCTTCAGGGCGGCCTCGTGGTTGCCCTTGTCGGTCGCCCCGCAGCAATCAGACAGCACAAGGCATTCAAAACCTCGGTCATTGCCTTCGCGCATGGTGGTCGAGACACAGACGTCTGTGGTGATGCCGGTCAGAATGATATTTTCAATGCCACGCGTGTGCAGGATCATTTCCAGATCGGTCGCGCAAAAGCTGCCCTTGCCAGGCTTGTCGATGATCGGCTCGCCTACAATCGGGTAAAGTTCGGGGATGATGTCCCAGCCGGGTTCGCCCCGCACAAGGATTTTGCCGCAAGGGCCGGGATCGCCGATACCTGCGCCGATTTGTCGACTGCGCCAACGTTTGTTTGCGGGCAGGTCGGCAAGGTCGGGACGGTGGCCTTCGCGGGTGTGGATGATGTGATAGCCCTTCGCGCGCATGGCGGACAGAACGCGTTTGATCGGTTCAATCGGGGCCTGCGTCATTGACAGATCATAGCCCATCTTGTCGACATAGCCGCCTTCACCGCAAAAGTCGGTCTGCATGTCGATGATGATCAGCGTGGTGTTTTCAGGGCGCAGATCTCCGTTGTATGGCCACGCATATGGGTCTGCCGTGATGGTGTGAAGGCCCGCATCCTTCATTCTGCGGCCTCTTGTTTTGTCATGGTGTAGCTCTGAGTGGACGCGGGAAAGCCAAAGCCCGTGCCATCGGTGACTTTCACTTCGTCTTCCCATGGCAAACGGTACTGCCCGGCGGCCAGATCGGTCATGTAGGTATAGGGGCAATCCTGCGCCCCGCCCTTGACTGCCACATAGCCGCGATGGCCAAATTGGTAGATATTATTCTCCACCCCCCAGTTGATCCGCGCCTCGCGCACCAGATCGGGGCGTACTTCGGCAGTTATGATTTCATCCACCCGGCCGGAGGTGCCGTGCGCGATGATGCTGCCGTCAAAGTTGCAGATCATCCCTTCGCCCATGGAGTCAAAAGTCCCATCAGAGCCGCACATGCAGACATTGGCCGTGACCATGAGGTTGCAGAATGCATTGGATTGATTGGTGAACTTCCAACTGTCACGGATGGGTGCGGTGTAGCCTGCCGTGCGCAGCATGATCTCGGCCCCTTTATAGGCCGCCTCCCGCGCCATTTCCGGGAACATGCCGTCGTGACAGATGATCAGCGACAGTTTGCAGCCCTTGGGCCCGTCGATCACCGGAATGCCGCCATCGCCCGGCGCCCAGGGCTCTACCGGCACCCATGGATGCATTTTGCGATAATACAGCTTTACCTGACCTGTGTTGTCGATGATCAGCCCGGTGTTCCAGGGCATGCCGTCTGGGTTCTTTTCCATGATCGAAAAGCAGCCCCAGATGTCGTTGTCGATGCAGGCCTGTTTGAAGGCTGCGACCTCGGGGCCGTCCATGCTGCACATGATGTCGGGGTTGATGTCCATCGACAGGCCATGCAGCGCATACTCGGGAAAGACGACGAGATCCATCGTGCCCATATTGCGCCGCGCCTTGGCCGTCATCTGAACGATGCGCGCAGTTTGCGCGGCAAGGTCAGCCGGGGTGACGACCAGCGGCAGTTTCAACTGCACCAAGCCGATGACCACACCGTTGGGTGATTTGTTCAGACCTCCAAGACCGTTCATTTTGTTCTCCTATTTGGTTATGCTCAACTCGCCCGGTGCGCCGGTCATGGCGCGCGAGGGGGAGGAGGTTGCGATCAGGACGCCCAGTGTCAGCACGTAGGGGGCGGCGAAAAACAGATAGTATCCTTCCGAAATCCCGACGGATTGCAGGGTCGGGCCAAGCGCACCTGCGCCGCCAAAGAGCAACGCCGCGCCAAAACAGGCTATGGGATTCCAGCGCGCGAAAATCACAAGGGCCACAGCCATCAGGCCCTGACCCGAAGAGATCCCTTCATTCCAGCTGCCGGGATAGAACAGAGACAGATATGCGCCACCCACACCGGCAAAGGCGCCGCCTGCGGCTGTGGCCAGCGTGCGGATCAGGGCAGGGCGTAGGCCCATGGCGCGCGCCGCGTCGGTGCTGTCACCTACGACACGTACAATCAGTCCGACCTTGGTCGCGCGGAACATCCACCACATGCCAAAGGCCAGAGCTGCCCCTATCAGGAACAGCACGTTGACCCGCAAGGCGGCTTTGACCTGCGGCACATCGGACCACCAGCCAAAGTTGATCGATGGCAGGTCCGGAGCCACAGGCTGGACATAGGGTTTGCCGAAATAGAACGCGAGACCCATACCGAGGATCATAATGGCGATGCCCACCGCGATGTCATTCACCCTTGGCAAGGAACAGATCAGCCCGTGGGTCAAACCGAAAAACGCGCCGCCAAGGGCCGCGGCCAAGACGCCAAGCCAAGGGGATCCTGTCAGGTAGGCAATGGCGTAGCCGGACATCGCGCCAAAGACTAACGTGCCTTCCAGTCCCAGGTTGATGCGACCGGACCGTTCGGTCAGCACTTCGCCGAGGCTCACGAACAGAAACGGGGTCGACACCCGGATCGCGCCCCCAAGAATGGCAAGCGGGATCACCCAAAGTCCCAGATCATTTTCCATCGCCGGTCCTCCAGCGTTCGGGGGTAAATATCTTGAACCGGCCGTAAAGCGTATCGCTCATCAGAATCGACACAAAGACAAAACCTTGCAGGACAAGGGTCGTGGCGTCGGGCAAATCCATCCGCCGTTGGGTCAACCCTGAGGCTGCCTCGAACCCCGCAAGCAGGATGGCCACGGGGATGATCGCAAGCGGATTGTGGCGGGCAAGAAAGGCGATCAGGATACCGGTGTAGCCATAGCCCGACGCCAGACTGGCGTTGGCGGATCCGTGGACAGCGGCGACTTCGAAAAAACCCGCAAGCCCGGCAAGCGCGCCGCCGAGGGCGGTGAAGCCGATGATCAGAGGGCCGACAGCCAGACCCTGCACCTGTGCGGCGCGCATGTTTCCGCCTGCTATCCGGGCGGCAAAGCCCCATGTCGTCTTGTCGATCAAGACCCAGGCGAGGACGCAGCAGAGCACGCCAAATGCAAGGCCCCAATGCACCTCCCACCCTGGGATGTCGCCGACACGCAATGGCGTTGGCAAGGGGGCGGTGGAGGGTTTGTTCAGGCTTTCAGGGTCGCGCAACGGACCCTCAACAAGGTGGTTCATCAGCGCGATAGCGATATACGCCATCAACAGGCTGGCAATGGTCTCGTTGACACCGCGGTAGTAACGTAAGGCCCCCACAGCGCCGATCCACAGACCGCCGATGATCATGGCAAAAGCCGCCATCAGCGGCAAGGCAATCAGACCTATTGCACCGCTGAGTGCCACACCTGCGGCCCCGGCAGCCACGCCCCCCAGCACCATGGCGCCCTCTCCACCGATGATCACAAGGCCAAGGCGCGCGGGCAGGGCGACACAGAGCGCTGCAAAGAGCAAAGGCGCGGTGCGCGATAGTGTGTTTTGCCATGAAAACGCGGTGCCAAACCCAGCGCGATAGGTCAGCGCAAAAAAGTCGGCTGGGGATTTGCCCTGTACCAGCAGAAAGATGCTGAACACAGCAAAGCCGACGAGCAATGCGGCGACGGGAAGTACAACGGCTTCGGCGCGTCGCGCAACCTGGCCCAACACGCGGCTTGACGCGGGCAGGGCCAGAGGTGCCTGTGCTGCATGATCTGTCATGAGTGCCCCCGGCGCCTGCGATCAGGAGGTTGAGCCGATCACGCCCTCGACCAGATAGTCCATGCTTTCGAGCGCAATATCGTTTTCGACCAAAGCCTCGCCCGCGCTCAGAAGTGCCGCCCCTGAGTTATCGTTCAGCGGTCCTTTGATGGCTGCAAAGCCACCTGCCATGATCTCGGCCTTCACGGATTCGAACTGTGCGCGTGATGCGTCGGATACGGCGGGACCCAATGGCGACATCTTGATGAATCCATCGGCCAGCCCGCCGCGCACAAAATTCCCGATTGTGCCGCCATCCAGCATAGTCTGAACCATGCCGGTGTAAACGCCCGCCCAGTTCCATTCTGCACCTGTCAGGTATTTCTCCGGCGCGAGCGGTGACTGATCGGCGTGGTAGCCACAGACAAAACAATCACGTCCCGCGGCGGTTTCCATGACGACCTTGGGCCCATCCACGTGGCAAGTGATGACGTCACAGCCCGCATCCGCCAGTGCATTTGTTGCCTCGGCCTCTTTGACAGCAAGCGACCATTCGCCGGTAAAGATGACCTGGCAGGTAATCTCCGGATCAACCTGCCGCGCGCCCAACAGGAAGGAATTGATGTTGAGCAAAACCTGCGGGATCGGCTTGGCTGCGACAAAGCCGATCTTTTTTGTCGTTGTGGCGTGCCCTGCGGTGATCCCGTTCAGGTATTGCCCCATGCCGATATAGCCGAAGTATGACCCGACATTGGTTGGCATCCCGTCCGTCCACAGACCGGCGGCGTGCTGGAACCGCACGTCGGGGTGCCTTGGAGCGACCTCGAGAACATGCGGGTTGAAGTAGCCAAAAGACGTGGGGAAGAGCAGCTTGGCGCTGTCGAAATTGATCATGGATTCCATCGAGTTCTGGACATCGGTGGTTTCAGCGACGTTTTCTTCTTCTACAACAACGACGCCATCCATGGCCTTTACTGCGGCTGCCCCTTCAGCATGTGCCTGATTGTAGCCGAAGTCATCCTTTGGTCCGACATATATGAAACCGACGGTCATTGGGGAATGCGCGGCTGCGGTCGCGATTTGAGGGAGCGCCGTCGCGCTGGCGAGTGCTGCCGTCCCTTTCAGAAATCCCCGGCGAGAAAATGGTGTAATCGGCATGAAGTGCTCCTTTGGCATTGGCTAAACGCGGCAGCGCTGTTTGGGGCATATCGCCCAACTGCATCTTTGAGGCTGAGCATGACCCCATCCAAGCGTTGTTGTCGTCTGCTAAGATTTCACCGGAATGGTGCAAAAAATGCATCGTTCGTCGTTTGGCGCTGCACAAGTGCAAACGCGGGGCGATGACGCCAAGGATGCGCGTGGTGCAAGATGGTGATGCAGTCCGCGTTTCGCCGTTCTGCCGACAGGACCTAATGATGGATTACTGCGTGGGCCGTCTCGCGATCTAGATCAGTGCGCCGCCCGCTGTTCTAACGCGGCAACAAGTTGCTGGCCAAACTTGGAGGATGCAACGGGCAGGGTGCGGCCTTTCTTTTGACCCAACAGAAGACGCCCCACCGGAACGTCCCGTTCTGCCAGGGGCCGATGGGCGATCGTGTCCTGTTTTTCGGCGCTCAGACCAATGGGGATTTGAAATCCGACCGCATCTTCGCAGGTGACGTAGTGACGGATCAGGTCGAAGGACTCGGTTTCCACAATCGGCGCAAGGCTGCGACCTTTGCGCGCCGCGGCCAGTTCCAGCAAGTGGCGCACGCCGTATGCGGCGGAGGGCAAAACCAGTTTATGCGCCAAACAATCGTGCAGACGCAATTCGGGCTTGCGCGCCATGGCGTTTTCACGCTGGAAAACGGCGTGAACCGGCTGTGGCAGAGCATACAGAACCTCGAAATCAACCAGATGAACGGGTTCGAAAACAAGGGCGAGATCACTGCTGAACGACGCCAGATCCTGCTCTGCCTGGGTGCGGTCGCGTACGTTGACCGTAAAGCTGACGCCGGGATGCGCGGCCCGATAGATCGCGATCTGGTCAGGCATGAAATAGGGCAGCAGGGCTTGGGAGCAGGCGATAGAGATATGGCCCCGCCGTTCCCCCGACAGATCGGCGACCTGGGATTGAACGCGTGCCAGATCGGTTCGTTGCAGGCCGATGTGCTGCATCAAAAGCTCGCCTGCCGGGTTCAGGCGCATGCCGCGCGGCAACCGTTCAAAGATCGGCCAGCCAAACTCCTGCTCGAAGTTCTGGATGCGCCGGTTCAGGGCGGACGCAGTGAGGTGTGTATCTTCCGCGGCTTTGCGAATTGATCCCGCGCGGACGACGGCTTCGATCAATTCGAACGTCCTGAGATACTTCATGAGGCAATCCTCCCTGCAAGCGCTGCAAAAAATGCACCGCGTATGTGATTTTATAGCATTAGAATTTGACGCTTTTCCAGCGCACCGTTGTCGCAACCATCGAATCCCGAAACATTTTAGCCAACATCGAGAAGGCAGAATTCATGACCGATCAGACCACCCGTCGTAATTTCTTGAAAATGGGGGCCGCCAGCGCCTCTGTCTTGCCGTTCCTGCGCGATGCCCGCTGCCGCCCAAGGGTCGGACACGTTGGTCGTGGTGTCGGGACAGACAATCAATTCGCTCGATCTGCACCGGTCCGGCACCAGCCGCGCATCCTATCAGGTCGGGGTCAATTGCTATGACCGGCTGGTATCCTTTGGCACCAAGGAAGCCCCAGGTGGCGGTTACTCGTTTGATTACGGCGTCGTCGAGCCGGAACTCGCCGAAAGCTGGACAGAATCTGACGACGGTCTGACGCTGACATTCAAGCTGAAGCCTGACGCGAAATTCTGGGACGGGCGCAAGGTCACGGCTGCTGATGTGAAATGGTCGTTTGATCGCGCCGTTTCTGTTGGTGGTTTCCCAAGTGTACAGATGAAGGCCGGTGGGTTTGTCCGCCCCGATCAGTTTGAAGCCGTCGATGACGAGACATTCGTGATCAAGCTGGATTTCCCCTCAAAGCTCTCGATTCCGGATCTGGCAGTGCCTGTTCCCTATATCATCAACTCGGTCGAGGCGCTTGCCAATGCCACAGAGGAAGATCCATGGGCGCTGGAGTACTTGCACATGACTCCCGCCGGGTCGGGCGCATTCAAGATCGCTCGATGGACCCCCGGCGAACAGATGGTTTACGAGCGCAATGATGACTGGGTCGGTGGCCCGTTGCCCGCGCTCAAGCGTGTGGTCGTGCGCGAAGTGCCCAGCCCGGCCACGCGGCGCGCGCTGGTTGAACGTGGAGACGTACAGGTTGCTTTTGACATTCCAGACAAGGATGCCGCCGAGCTTGCAGAGACGCTGGACGTGTTTTCGACCCCGGTCGTGAACTGCATGTTCTGCCTGTGCCCAAACTTTGCCTTCGAGCCATTCCAAGACCCCGACGTGCGCAAGGCGCTTGCCTACGCGATCCCCTATGCGGACATCTTTCAGGCCGCAGCGTATGGTCGAGGCGTGCCACTTTGGGGCGGTGAGGAAGAGATCAACGACATCGCGTGGCCGCGCAAGTCACAATACTATACCGACCTGGAAAAGGCCAAGGAACACATGGCCAAGTCAGGCTTTGCGGAAGGCTTCGACGTGCCGCTTTCAATCAGCCTCGATCTTGTGTCCTGGATGGAGCCAACAGCGATTCTGATACAGGAAGCGCTTGGCCAGATCGGGATCACGGTCGAGATTGAAAAAATCCCGGGTGCGAATTGGCGCACGGCATCTTTGGTTGAAAAGCGTTTGCCGCTGCACCTGGAAACCTTCGGGGGCTGGCTCGACACGCCGGACTATTATTTCTTCTGGGCATATCAGGATGGCCACCTGTTCAACTCCTCGAACTACCGGAATGAAGAGATCGAAGAACTGACGAATGCGACATTGCACATGCCGATGGATGATCCTGAATATGCGCCCAAGATCAAACGCATGTTCGAGATCGTGCTGGATGAATTGCCACGCATCCCGCTCTACCAGCCCGCCCTGAATGTCGCGGCCAATGGTGTCGACGGGTATGAGTTCTGGTTCCATCGTCAGTTGGACATCCGTCCTTTGAAGACTGTCTGACCTATGCTTGCCACCTCTCCGCGGCTTCGTGCGACCGGGTTGCGCATAGTCCAGGCCATCCCGGTTGTCATCGGCGTCGTGGTGATCAGCTTTTTGCTGACACGCGCGCTGCCCGGAGACCCGGCGGTCTACTTTGCAGGGGTGGCTGCAGATGCTGACTCCATTGAACAAACCCGTGTTGCCATGGGTTTGGACAAACCAATGGCACAGCAATTTCTCATCTACGTGGGTGATTTGTTGCAAGGAGATCTCGGGCAATCGCTTTCAAGCGGTCGATCCGTTGCTGAGGATTTGGCCAAACGGCTGCCTGCATCTCTTGAATTGACACTGACGGCGTTGTTGCTTGCCATAGCAATTGCCGTCCCGCTTGGTGTTCTGGCTGCGACCCGACCGGGGACCTGGGTAGACCATCTATGTCGTGTCGTGGTGACAGCGGGTGTTTCTTTGCCCACGTTTTTCACTGGAATCCTGCTGATCTACGTTTTCTATTACCTGTTGGGCATCGCGCCTTCACCCTTGGGACGTCTGGATTTCATCTATCTCGACCCGGATCATGTGACGGGCTTTTACCTGATTGACGCGGCTTTGATGGGAGATTGGGAAACCTGGCGCGGGGCGGCCAAACAACTGATTTTGCCCGCCGGTACTTTGGCCCTGTTCACCTTGGCCCCGATTGCGCGGATGACGCGAGCTGCGATGCTGAGCGCCCTGTCATCGGATTTCATCCGCACCGCACGTGCCGCTGGACTGTCCAATCGAACAGTCCTTTTCCGCTATGCATTTCGCAACGCCTTGCTGCCGGTGGTGACCACGCTGGGGATGGTGTTTTCCTTTGCCCTCGGGGCCAATGTGCTGGTGGAAAAGGTCTTTGCCTGGCCCGGGATCGGATCCTATGCGGTCGAGGCCCTTGTCGTGTCGGATTACGCAGCGGTGCAAGGTTTTGTGTTGGCGATGGCGCTCTTGTTCGTGGCGCTTAATCTGGTGATTGACCTGCTCTATACGGCGATTGACCCCCGCATCGGGTTTTCATCCAAATGACGGAAGTATCGCAACAACAGGCCAGCAAGACGCGCGGGAATTACGATCACATTCTATATGTTCTGCGGGCAAACCCGGTGACGTTGATTGCCTTTGGCATGTTTGCCTTGTTGATCTTTTCGGCAGTGTTTGGGCCTATGCTGGTGCCTTACGATCCGCTGGCGACCAATGCATCCAACGCCCTGCAGCCGCCGTCGGCAGCTCATTGGTTTGGCACCGACAATGTGGGCCGCGATGTGTTCAGTCGGGTAATCGTGGCCACGCGGCTCGATCTGTCGATCTCGGTTGCGGCGGTTGCCTTGTCCTTTATCGTCGGATCAATTCTGGGCTGCGTCGCGGGCTATTGGGGCGGCTGGCTCGATATCATCCTGAATCGTTTTCTCGATACGATCATGGCGTTTCCGTTGTTTGTCCTGGCAATGGGCATTGTCGCGGCGCTGGGCAATACAATCGAAAACATCATCTACGCGACTGCGATCATCAACATGCCGTTTTACGCTCGACTGGTGCGCGCCGAGGTCAATATCCGCCGCGATGCAGGCTTTGCGCGTGCCGCCAAGCTGGCGGGCAACTCGGATGTTCGTGTACTGGCGCTCCATATCTTTCCCAACGCCCTGCCGCCAATGATGGTGCAAGTGTCCTTGAACCTCGGATGGGCAATCCTGAATGCTGCTGGCTTGTCGTTTATCGGTCTGGGGGTAAGCCCGCCAACAGCGGAATGGGGCATCATGGTTGCGGAGGGGGCGAATTTCATCGTCTCGGGCGAATGGTGGCTCGCCGTCTTTCCCGGCCTGTGGCTGATGATTGCGGTCTTTACCTTCAACCTTCTGGGGGACGGCCTGCGCGACATCGTCGATCCGCGCAAGCGGACATGAGCGCGATGTTGTCTGTCAGGGACCTTGCCGTCTCGTTTAACACCCGGCGCGGCGTCGTGGATGCAGTGCGCGGGATCAGTTTTGACGTGTCCAAGGGGGAGATCCTGGGCGTTGTTGGTGAAAGCGGATCCGGCAAATCGGTCACCTCCTATGCTTTGATGCGTATCCTCGACGCCGGGGGAGTGATCAAGGCAGGTGAGGCGACGTATTCCGGCGTCGATTTACGCCGTGCGGCTGAACGTGACATGCGCGACATCCGTGGGCGCGAGATATCCATGATCTTCCAGAACCCGCGTGCCGCCTTGAATCCGATCCGCAAAGTCGGCCACCAGATTGAAGACGTGCTGCGCCATCATGCGCGCGCCACCCGGTTTGATGCGCGCGAAAAGGCGATTGCTGCGCTCGAGGCGGTCAAGATCAACGATGCCTCGGCCCGCTATAACGCCTATCCGTTCGAACTGTCAGGTGGCATGTGTCAACGCATTGTTTGTGCGATTGCGTTGGCCTGTGATCCGCGCCTTCTGATTGCCGACGAGCCCACCACGGGTTTGGATATCACGACCCAAAAGGCAGTCATGGACCTTGTGCGCGACCTGATCCGCGAGCGCGACATGAGCAGCATCCTGATCACGCATGACCTTGGCCTCGCCGCGCAATACTGCGACCGGATCCTGGTGATGAAGGACGGCGTGATCGTCGAACAAGGAGACCCGGCGCAGATTTTCAGTGACCCGCAGCACCCCTATAGCCGCAAGCTTGTGGATGCGACGCCGCGTGCTGGCACTGACGTGCGCAGCCTGTTGCCGCCGCAAGAGCGGGGTACAATGGTGACCCCAAAAATCAGCGATCAACCGTTGCTGGAGGTTCGCAACCTGACCAAGACCTATATGGGCAAATCCGGTCCGGTCCATGCGGTCAAAGGCATATCTTTCAAGATCAACGAGGGCCAGTGCGTGGGACTTGTGGGCGAAAGCGGGTGTGGTAAATCCACGACCTCGGAAATTCTGGTGCGGCTCATGGACGCCACCAGCGGCGAGATCATTTTTGATGGCGAAGACATCGCGACCGCGCCGGCCCGTGGCTTTGCCGGAGATGCGAGGCGCGCAGACATTCAAATGGTGTTTCAGGACGCCACCGACAGCCTGAACCCCCGCCACTCCGCGCGCCAGACCATTGCGGAACCATTGCGCCGATTGGGCCGTATGCGCGGTGCCGAACTGGCCACGCGGATCGAAGAACTGGCGACGTTGGTCGGTTTGCCGCTGTCCTTGCTGGACCGATTTCCACATCAGCTGTCAGGCGGCCAGAAGGCACGGGTTGGCATTGCGCGGGCAGTCGCGCTTGAGCCAAGATTCCTCATCCTTGATGAGCCCACGGCAGCGCTTGATGTGTCCATTCAGGCGGTTGTTTTGAACCTGCTCGTGGATCTGCGGATCAAACTGGGTCTCAGCTATCTGTTCGTCAGTCATGACCTACACGTCGTGCGGTTGCTCTGCGATCATGTGATCGTCATGAAAGATGGTGAAATCGTGGAGCAAGGTGCCGCACAAAACGTCATGTCCAACCCAAGAAGCGATTATACCAAAATGTTGCTGGCGGCAGCGCCCGCACCGCCACAACGACGCAAGACAAACTAACTGCACCTACGCGGAGAAGACCCCATGCTGACCAACCTGCCATTCACGCTTGCTGCACTTCGTGGCGCTTATGCCGCTGGCACAAAGCCTGCTGCCGTCATTGATGAGATCTTTGCGCGCCTGGATGCGGCGAATGACCCCGGGATTTTCATCCACTTGTGCGACCGCGAGACCCTGCGCGCCGAGGCCGAGGGCCTTGGAGCTTATGACCCCGATATGCCGCTGTGGGGCATTCCCTATGCGGTAAAGGACAACATCGACGTCGCAAGCATTGAAACTACGGCGGGCTGTCCCGCATATGCTTACATGCCTGATACCGACGCCTTTGTGGTTGCCAAGCTGCGGGCGGCGGGCGCGCTGATGATTGGAAAGACCAATCTTGATCAATTTGCGACGGGTCTTGTCGGCGTGCGCACGCCTTATGGTGCGCCATTGAATTCAGTGGATCCTTTAATTGTGCCAGGCGGCTCGTCGGGCGGCTCTGGCGTGATTGTCGGGCACGGAATCGTCACGTTCTCTTTGGGTACGGATACGGCCGGCTCGGGCCGAGTGCCCGCAGCACTCAACAACATTGTTGGGCTCAAGCCCACATTGGGGGCTTTGTCGGCCAGCGGAGTTGTCCCGGCCTGTCGAACGCTGGACACCATCTCGATTTTTGCATTGACCGTTGATGACGCTTATGCGGCCTTTGCCGTGGCGCGGGGGTTTGATCCGGCAGATGCATATTCGAAACCTTTGACGCATCAAGAACTGACAGCGCCGCGAATGCCTTTGCGGGTAGGGGTGCCGAATGCCGATACCATCGAGTTCTTCGGTGATGATGTTCAAAAAGACGCGTTTGATCGGGACGTCGCGTTGCTGGCGGCAACAGGTGCCACCATCGAGACGATCGACTTTGAGCCTCTCTATGCCATTGCCCGCATGCTTTATGAAGGTGCATGGGTGGCAGAGCGCTACACAGTCATCGACGCGTTGTTGGCCAGCAATCCAGACGCGATCCATCCGGTGACGCGTAAGATCATCACCCATGCCGAAAGCATGTCGGCTGCCGATGCGTTCAATGGGATCTACCGTCTCGCTGATCTGAAACGTGCGGCAGAGCCAATGTTGGAACATCTGGACATGCTTTGTGTCCCGACGATCCCGACGTTCTATTCAGTTGCGGATCTGGACGCAGATCCCATCACGCCCAATTCCAACAACGGGACCTACACCAACTTTGTGAACCTCTTGGATATGTGTGGCATTGCTGTGCCGACGGCACCGCGCAGCGATGGCAGACCGGGCAGCGTCACGCTGCTGGCCGCGGCGGGCAACGACGCCGCGGTGGCCGCCGTTGCGCGTGGCTTTGAAGAGGATTGCCCTCGCAACATGGGGGCAACCGCCCATCGGGTACCCAGTCCAACGCCGCTCCCGAACGCGCCATCCGACCAGATGGAGCTTGCGGTCTGTGGCGCTCATATGACGAGCCTACCGCTGAATTGGCAACTGACCGATTTGGGGGCGACGTTTGTGCGCAAGGCGCAGAGTGCGGCCAACTACAAATTCTATGCCCTCGCAGGTGGTCCACCGGAACGGCCTGGAATGGTGCGATCTGATGGCGCCGATACAGGCGCAATTGCGCTCGAAATATGGTCGCTGCCTACGGCCGCCTTTGGGTCATTTATGGCCAGGATCCCTGCGCCGTTGGGGATCGGCACGATCGAATTGTCGGATGGGGCTTCTGTGAAAGGGTTCATTTGCGAAGCGAGTGGCACCAAAGGGGCCACAGACATCACCGCACTCGGCGATTGGCGGACATACCTTGCGCAAACGTCAGTCCCGGCATGACGTCGGATGCCGAAAAAAAGCTGATTGATCTTGGTCTGGAGCTGCCGCCTGACTGGACGCCTCGGGGTCAGTTCCTGCCGTTTCGCAAGGACGGGGCGGTTGTCTATCTATCCGGCCAGATCTGCGAGTGGGGCGGTGAGGTCACGCATAGAGGGCCTGTCGAGGACACCCCTGAAGGAATTGAGGACGCTCGCGCGGCTGCACAGATTTGCGCGCTGAACCTGATCTATCGGCTGCGCGAAGCTTGCGACGGTGATCTGGATCGCGTGGATGTCATTCTCAGGCTCGGTGGTTTCGTGAATTGTCAGTCCGGATTTCCAAACAGTCCCGCAGTCATCAATGGCGCGACCGAGGTTTTCATTGCTCTGTTCGGGGATCGGGGCTGGCACGCGCGTACGGCCGTTGGCGTCTCTGGCCTGCCGGGAAATGCTTCCGTCGAAGTTGACGCGACAGTACGGCTCAGGGTCTAGCGGCGTGGTAATTGGGGCAGGGGGCGCGACGGGCCCAGGGCTTCCAACTTAGCGGCAATCGATAACAACTGTGCATCCTGTCCCGGCCGCGCTGCAAGCATGACAGAGCGCGGTCTTTTCAGCCTATCCAGTCCCCATGGCAGACAAATCAGCGGGCCGCCAAAGACGGTCCAGGGCGTCAACCAGTCTTGATATCCGGTGGTGCCGTCAATAAGCGGCGGCCCGTCCGGTACAGGTAGAGTCAACACCACATCAACACCAGCAAGGCCTGCCCAAAATGCTCGCTTCGCCTCGGCCAGGTACTCTGCCGCACGCGCGGCCGCGTCAGATGAAATCGCAGTTCCGGACCGCAAGCCTGCCGCGAATTTCGGCTTCAGCAGATCAGCCCGCGCATCAGACAGTATCGCCCCATGTGCCATGGCAGCCTCGTAGGTCATGACTGTCCTGTGCGCTGTGACGATCTGCTCGACATCTGCCTGCAAAGTGGTTTGTTCAGTCCCCAAGCCGAGGGTCGCGAGTACTGTCGCCGCATCATTAAACGCAGCCAATGTATCGGCGTAAGGGACGACGCTGGTGTTCCAAAGACCACAGATCGCCGTTACGGACGACATATCATGCGTTTGAACCGTTGACGTGGTCATCGCAGCAAAAGCAGACCGCGCCAGTTCGACTGTTCCTGCGATAATGCCCACACTGTCAAAACTGGGAGACAGCGGTGTAACGCCAATAGTGGACAATAAGGCGTAAGATGGCTTGAAGCCAACAACCCCACAGTAGGCCGCAGGGCGACACAGCGACCCTGCGGTCTGCGTTCCGAGGCCGATATCGACCAGACCTGCGGCGACAGCGGCGCCAGAACCGCTGCTTGACCCGCCGGGCGTGCGGTTCAGATCAAATGGATTGCGGCAGGCCGTGGGATCGGTGAATGCGAATTCCGTCGTCGTCGTCTTGGCCACGATCCGCGCACCGGCTGCGCGCAAGGATGCAACGACGCTGGCATCTTTGGTGGCCGGGGGGGCATCTTTGCACGCATCACTGCCATTACGCGTCGCAACGCCGACAACGTCGATGATATCCTTCACGCCGACTGTGACGCCAGCCAACGGGCCGTGGACGCTGTGGGTTTTGCCCTCATCTGTGTCGCACAGGGCGACCAGAGCGTGGATACGATGCTCCCACAGGTCAGCCTGTTGGCGGAACCGCTCAAGGTCCGTCTCGTTTCCTTGTCTTGCGCGAATTATGCTCATCACACATCCCGCGCGACGCCAATGAGGTGATCCCGCGAGATGCGTGCCTCCAGATCGTCAATCGTGCACTGATCCACGCCGTCAGGCGGTTGAGGCAACACCAGATAGCGCATGTCGGCATTGCTATCATGCACAATGAGTTGAGTGCTTTCGGGCAAATGCAGCCCGAACTCCGCCAATACACGGCGTGGTTCGCGTACGGATCGGGCCCTATAGGCCTTGGAGATATACCACGACGGAGGTTGCCCGAGAATGGACCTGGGGTAACAGGAACAGAGCGTGCAGGTGATCAGATTGTCCACGTTTTCTGTATTCTCGACGACGATGATGCGGGCTTCGGTTACCGGAATATCAAGCTCTTGCACCGCCGCGCGCCCGTCAGACAAAAGGCGATCCCTATAAGCGGGTTCGGTCCACGCTTTGGCGATAATCCTCGCACCAAGGTGAACCCCCGGGCTTTCCAGTTTTGCAATTGATGCGGTGACTTCATGCGCCGTTAGCAGGCCCTTGGCGATCAATACCTCTTGCAGCGCGTCAACGATGATCTGCGCTTCGATGTTTCCCGCGTCGTCCTCGATGGCGATGGCTTCATGTTCTCCGTGGCCATGATCATGGGGCATGGGTGGTCTCCTCTACGCTTGTCAGCCAGTGGTCATAGATTTCGATGACCAGTGTGTCGTGTTCCGGGATGTCCGCGTCCCGCCACAGTCGCGCTTGTGAAAACGACACCCTGTAGAGATCAACCGCACGCCTTGAGGTTATGCCGATGGCCAGATCCTCAGAGTTCAGATACGTCCCGCAATACTGGACGATGTGCCCAATTTGCTGTCTGATGTAGTGTGGGATGCGGACATGCCCGGCCTTGCCAAGCGCCAGAACCCGAACGCGATCTCCGGGCGAAAACCGTGTCACGTCTTGGTATCCACATCGTTCCAACGCGCCTTTCCGGCTTCAATCGCGGCGTCAAGTTCCGCGCGGGAAAGAATGCCCTTCTCGATCAAAATATCGGTCATGGCCTCCATGCGGCGCCTGTAGAAAGAAAGAGTGTCGTACTTTTCCACACCAAAACTCTCGAAACCGCGCCGCACTTCATCAAGGGATACGATCCGGCGTGTGCCGTCGCCAAGAAGACCGCGAATGGCTTCGACTTGCTTTTCCCAATGCAACCAAGGGAGTTCAATCATCGGAATGTCGCCAGCCTGATCTCCGCCAATGTCATGGTAGCCTTTAGGTCCTTTCGTGTCTTGCATAAGCGCCCTCCTGACCCAAAAACCATTGCAGCAGCCAATGTCGTTTACCATTGCTTTTTTTGCAGCAAACCTATGCGAATAAAGGTGCAAGATCGGTGATGTTTGGCACGTTCCTATGTGTCGTGACCGGTCGATGGGATATGCGTTTGAAGACAGAAACGGGAGTTAACTTTGCGTCACACTATGGGGTTTCTAGCAACCAGAATGGTCTCCTGACCTTGCAGGGCGAAATCGGACCTTCGCTTTTGGCTTGTCTTAGGCTCAGCACTCATAACCAGAATATGACGGTTGCTGCGAGAGCGATAGCGGAGAGGAAGACGGTTGCGGTTCTGTCTTGGCGGCTTGCGACCCTGCGCCGGTCCTTGATCTTGCCGAACATGCTCTCAATCCTGTTGCGTCTTTTGTAGCGGCGCGTGTCATTGTTGACTGTCTTATTTTGAGACTTGCGTCCCGATATGCGGGGCTTCGTTCCGTTGTTTCTAAGGGTATTGCGGAACCAGTCGGCATTATGCTCTCGACCAGCGAGGAGCCACCGGGCCTCTGGCAACCCATTCATCAAACCTGCTGCTCCGGTGTAATCGCTGACTTGCCCAGCGGTGATAAAAAGGCGGAATGGGCGCCCAATGGTATCGGTATTGCCGACCCTAGATCTCTTGACATAAGACAGACTCTGCGTAGGTCAGACGGCGTCTACCAGTAAACCTCGAAGCCAGAATTGATCGCAGTGATTTTTTTTGAGCTTGTATCCACATGATCAGCGATGGAAGTGGATTGGATGTAATCTA
This sequence comes from Tateyamaria pelophila, assembly GCF_019966495.1. Taxonomy (GTDB): domain Bacteria; phylum Pseudomonadota; class Alphaproteobacteria; order Rhodobacterales; family Rhodobacteraceae; genus Tateyamaria; species Tateyamaria pelophila. Next base: position 31,353 of record NZ_JAIMIA010000025.1, read on the forward strand.
GAAACAATAAGTTAGGTGATGGCTTGCACGTAAGTAGCACAGGGGGTTTCTGAGACTTGTTGAAAGCTCATGCTCGCAACCGGCTGCGGTCGGAGTAAGCCGCCCTGTTTGCCAAACCTACGCAATCACCGCCGATTGCAGGTCTTCAGTCTCGGGGGGCTAGACTGCCCCAATTCGTGTGCAGTATGTGTGCAACATGGTCCCGAAAACCGTAACTGCGACCATAGGAGAGCGAAGAATGCCCACCAACGCCGCCACTGCGGCAGCGAAATTGTCTACTGCGCCCATGATGGATTGGACCGATCGGCATTGCCGGTTCATTCACCGTCAATTGAGCAGGCAGACGTTGCTTTACACCGAGATGGTGACCGCGCCTGCGCTTGTTCGGGGTGGGGCTTTGCACTTGCTGGCTCATGATCCGGCGGAACACCCGGTGGCCTTGCAGTTGGGCGGATCTGATCCCAAGGAACTTGCGAAAGCGGCCCGTCTTGGAGAGGCGGCGGGGTATCCCGAGATCAATTTGAATTGCGGGTGCCCCTCGGACCGGGTGCAGTCAGGCACATTTGGAGCCGTGCTGATGCGTGATCCGGCGCTGGTTGCAGACTGCGTGGCGGCCATGCGCGCTGCGGTGGATGCAGAGATTACGGTCAAATGCCGCATTGGTGTCGACGATCAGAACCCGAACGTGGTTTTGCCCGAGTTTCTGGCGCGGATCGTTGCAGCAGGCTGTGAACGTGTGACCATTCATGCGCGCAAAGCGTGGCTGAAGGGCCTGAGCCCAAAGGAAAACCGCGACGTTCCGCCGTTGGATTACCCGCTCGTGATGCAGATGAAGGAATATTTTCCGAACCTGCATATCTCGATCAACGGGGGCATCACATCGCTGGATCAGGCAGAGCAGCTGCTTGAGGCGGGGCTGGACGGCGTGATGATCGGCCGGGCCGCATATCATCAACCTGCCGATATACTCTGCACGGCCGACCGGCGGATCTTTGGCTCTGGTCCTGATACCTCGGCCGAGGATGCCGTCAGGACCATGCTACCTTATATCGAAGCGCACCTGCGCGCAGGGGGGCGCCTGCATCAGATTACGCGCCATATGCTCGGTCTGTTTGCCGGGCGGCCGGGTGCGCGCGGCTGGCGCCGAACACTGAGCGAGGGGGCGACGAAGCCCGGTGCCGGGCCTGAACTGGTCCACGCGGCCTTGTTGCAAGTCACGGCACTGGCATCCGACGCCAAAGCGGTGTAGCGCAACGCCAAGCGCGAAGGATGCCGTAGATGCCCGATATTTACCTGTTGCTTCAGATGTTTGTCCTGCTCTGCGTCATCGGAGCCATTGCCGGTATCTTGGCGGGGCTGTTGGGGGTCGGCGGTGGCGTCGTATTGGTTCTGGCCTTTTTCTACGCGTTTCAGAGCCTCGGGTATGATAATCCGCAGTTGATGCAGATGTGTCTCGCGACCTCTCTGGCCACGATCATCGTCACGTCCGTGCGTTCTGTTCTGAGCCACAACAAAAAAGGTGCGGTGGAATGGGACATTCTGAAGACCTGGGCGCCGGGCATTGCGGTTGGTGCGGTTCTGGGCGTTTTGCTGGTCGCGCAATTGCGATCGACGACCTTGCAGATCATCTTTGGCGTTCTGGCCTTCCTTGTAGGGATCTACATGGCCTTTGGTCGGTCCTCCTGGCGGCTGGGTGAGACAATGCCCGTTGGACTGGCGCGGACCGTTTTTTCGCCGATCGTCGGCTTCTTGTCGGTACTGATGGGCATCGGGGGCGGCAGCTTTGGTGTGCCATTGATGACGCTGTATGGCGTGCCGATCCATCGTGCCGTGGCCACCGCCGCCGGGTTTGGCGTATTGATCGCGGTGCCGTCCGTCATCGGGTTCTTGTTCTTGGACGTAAGCGAACCCGTTCCGCCTCTCACAATCGGGGCGGTGAATCTTGTGGCCTTTGGCGTGATTATTGCAATGACGCTGATGACGACCCCGATTGGGGTGTGGCTGGCCCACAAGATGAATCCGGCGCCGCTCAAGCGGGTGTTCGCAACCTTCCTGATCCTGGTGGCGCTGAACATGCTCTACAAGGTGATTTCTGGATGATGGAGGAGGACGGGTTCGTCCTGTTCGATGCTGATCCGCGCGTTGCGGCCTGGGCGGCGGTTGCACGCCGTGTCGCCGAACCCATTGTGTCAGATCACAGCATGCGGGTCGCCAACCTGCGGCACGGCAAGACCTGGTTTGTCGGGGTGGATGTGTTGTCCAACGATCCGGGTGGCAGGGTTGCCGGGGTCTCGCTGAGCGGCCCGTGGGAGCGCGACGTTCCAAGACTGCCACAGCACCGGGCGCAGGTCTCCATCATCTATCCGGGCTATCCGCTGCAGGACCCTGACGAAAGCGACGCCAATCACCGGTTCCGTATCAATCGCTGTGCGGCCCATGTGGATGGGTTATTGCCCGAAGGGCCTGCGCGGCGCAGGTATGCGCGTGAATTTCACGCCTATATTCTCGGATTGCCTTTGAACGACGTGGCCTCTGCGCCGACGGTCGTGTGGCGTGGCAGTCACCGCATCATGCGGGCAGCTTTGGCGGAGGCGGTCGGGACACAGGCCATAGGGTCCGTGGATCTGACAGACGCTTACCATGCCGCACGGCGGAGGGTGTTCGAGATCTGCGAGAGGGTGCCTTTGCGCGCCACGCCGGGGCAAAGCTACCTCATTCATCGCTTTGCGTTGCATGGCACCGCGCCTTGGGAGGGGCCGGACGGACCCGGGCGTATGGTTGCGTTCTTCCGACCGGAGTTCCCCGATCCTGCGGATTGGCTCGCGGCGTGACTGCTTAACGCTTCAGACGGGCATTCCGACCGCCGCGCCGGGTCTTGGGCGCAGGCTCACGGCCTGGAAGTTCAGCCATGATCGCGCGCCTTTCGTCGTGGGTCATCCGGCTCCAGGCGCCGATCTCGTCAATGGATCTGGCGCAGCCTGCACACAGACGTGTTTCGGGATGAATCACACAGATTTGGACGCAGGGGCTTTCGATTTCCTGCCGCGTCCAGACCAGATTGTTGGGAACCGTCTCTGTCATTCCTGCCTCGCCATGACTGCCAGCCGATCCAGCAGTCCTTGCAGGATATATCCAGCCGCCACGTGGTCAATGACTTCTGCGCGACGTTTGCGTGTCGTATCCGCCTCAAGCAGCGCTTTTTCAGCGGCCACCGTGCTCAGCCGTTCATCCCAAAAGGTGATGGGTCCATCCCAGAGCCCTGCAAAATTGCGGGCAAAGGCGCGTGTGGATTGGCACCTTGGCCCTTCAGAGCCATCCATGTTGCGTGGCAATCCCAGCACCAGACCCCCGACAGAGCGTTCCGCGATCAAGGCCAGAAGGCGCGCCGCATCCACGCCGAATTTCTTGCGCCTGACGGTTTCCAGCGGGGTCGCAACGGATCGGTAAGTATCGGAGACCGAAACACCAATCGTCTTGTCGCCAAGGTCCAGCCCCATCAAAGGCCGCAACGCAGGCAGCGCTGCGATGAATTCCTGGGTGTCGTCGGTGATCATTGTAAACCAACCCGATCCGCCGCTTCGTTCAGGATGTCGGCGGCACGCGGGTCGCCCTCGAAGGCGACTTTTGCATTCTCGAAAACGGACCGCGCCTGACCCATCTGACCCAGAACACCAAGCGCAGAGATCAGCCGCGCCCAATCCTCGACCGGGCCGCCCTCGGTGGCCAGTCGGTCGCTGAGGCCCGAAACCATACCCTGGATCATCTCCATCCGTTCCGCCGGAGACATCTCTCCTGCCGCTTCGATATCTTCCGCAGACGGTCCGCGCCCTGTGCCGATCGTCGGGCGGGCATAATTCACGCCAGCGCGCACCGCGATATCCTCGATCTGAGCTTCGATGGGGGGGATCCACGGCGCGTCGGGCGGACCCGCACGCAACAACTGATCCCAGACCCGCAAGGCTGTGTCGGGTCGCCCGGTCTGCGCCATCATGAGGCCGAAGTAGTAGCTGGCCGTGCCATTGGTCGGGTCCATCGCAAGGGCGCGCTCCAGCACCGCCTCGGCCGCGGGCGAGACATAGCCGCCGGCCGCAAGGATCAGCAGATCTGCGTAATCCGAGAAATCCGTGGCCGTGGCTGACGCGCCTTTCAATTCGATCACGCGCGCTTTTGCCGCATGCGCGGCCGCAAAGTTGCCAAGCTGGGCCTCCGACTGCACCAACAGTATATGTCCTTGCAGATCGTTGGGGCGGGTTGCCACCGTTTCGCGCAGCTGTTCAACGAGGGCAACGTAATCCGGAGACGCTGGCGCGGCGCCTGTCATGCTCGGAGGCAATCCAGCTTCGGCGGTCTCCTGACTGGGACGCTCCGCGCGCAAAACCTCAGCGCGCTCGATGCGGTCCGCCAGCGCCAGATCGCCGTACCCCGGCGCACCAAGCTCCAGATAAAGAAAATAAGCTCCGCCTGCGACCAGGAGCGATGTCAGACCTGCAGTCACCAGCCCGCCACGGGTGCGCACCATGCTGTTTTCTGCACCAAGAGCGGCGTCTGCGGCCAGAATGCGCCGCGACACTTCGGTGCGCGCCCGCTCGGCGTCCGCTTCGGATACCACGCCGCGCGCCAGATCACGCTCCACTTCCTTGAGCTGATCACGGTAGACGTCCAGATCATAGGACGCAGGCGGCCGACCCTCCTTGCGCCCCCGCAGCAAGGTGACAGACAAGGTTCCCGCGACGAGCAATGTCAGTACCGCGGTCAAACTCCAAAACAGCATTTTGCCTCTAAATCTTGCATCTTTGTGCTCATGTAACCTCTGCAACGGGATTGCAAAAGAGACAAACCCGCGCGCCTGCTACACAGCTGCGTCAGGGCAGGGGGTTGCTTTGCCAGCATCCAAAAGACAACGTGTCGCAAAACCGCGAGAAAGTGCCGCCAGTGCGGGCCTTTTTCTTTGGTCGAACGGCCATTAAAACTCAAAGCTCAAGCTCTTTCGATTCCAGCTCCGGACAAACGCTCATGAAACGCTATTCCGCCTTTGCCATCGCCCGTGAGGCCATGCGTCACCATACCGGTTGGGAGCGGGCGTGGCGCGCGCCCGAGCCAAAGGCAAGGTACGATGTGATCATCATCGGTGCCGGCGGGCACGGCCTTGCGACCGCGTATTACCTGGGCAAGAATTTTGGCATCACCAATGTGGCGATCCTTGAAAAAGGGTGGCTTGGCGGCGGTAACACCGGACGGAACACGACGATCATCCGGTCGAACTACCTTCAGGATCCATCGGCGGCGATTTATGAAAAGTCCCGCTCGCTATACGAGACGATGAGTCAGGACTTGAACTACAACGTCATGTTCAGTCCGCGGGGCGTGATCATGCTGGCGCAAACCCAGCACGAAATCCGCGGTTATCAGCGGACCGCGCATGCCAACGCGCTGCAAGGGGTGACAACCGAGTTCATCGGCCCGGAAAAGGTCAAGGAACTGGTGCCGATCATCAACATCAACGGCCCACGCTACCCCGTCCTTGGAGGCTTGTGGCAAGCGCGTGGTGGTACGGCGCGCCACGATGCGGTGGCCTGGGGTTATGCGCGGGCCTGTTCCGATATGGGCATGGATGTGATCCAGCAATGCGAAGTCACAGGCATACGGCGCGACGGGGGCAAGGTCGTGGGCGTCGATACGAGCAAGGGCGCGATAGAGTGCGACAAGCTTGGCATGGTCGTTGCGGGGCATTCGGGGCATCTGGCCGAAATGGCGGGTTTTCGGTTGCCGATCGAATCGGTCGCCTTGCAGGCGCTGGTCAGCGAACCCATCAAACCTTGCATGGATGTTGTGGTGATGGCCAACACTGTCCACGGCTACATGAGCCAGTCCGACAAGGGCGAGATGGTGATAGGTGGCGGTACCGACGGCTACAACAACTACACCCAGCGCGGGTCGTTCCATCATATCGAAGAAACCGTGCGTGCGCTGATCGAGACATTCCCGATGATCAGCCGTCTCAAGATGTTGCGGCAATGGGGCGGGATCGTGGATGTCACCGGCGACCGCTCACCGATCCTGTCCAAGACGCCGGTCGACGGTGTGTTTATCAACTGCGGCTGGGGTACGGGCGGATTCAAGGCGATCCCGGGATCGGGCTGGGCCATGGCGGAACTGATCGCAAAAGGGCATTCGCCTCTGACCGAAGAATTCTCGCTTGATCGGTTCCGGGCCGGCAAGTTCATCGACGAAAGCGTCGCGGCCGGGGTGGCGCATTAAAGTGCTGACCTCGCGCTATATCCTGCGGCGTTTCGGACGTCTTGCGGCCTTTACCGGGCTGACGATCTGGGCGCTCGGCACCATTTTCATGCTGTTGCGTGGCAATGCCGAGCTGTTTCAACGGTTCGGTGCACTGGGTGCTGCGGCGTCTATTCTGTTCTTTACCGACCGGTTGACCAAGATCGAACTGGGGCGGCAAAAAACAGTCGAAAAGCTTTTGCATGAATATGGCATTGAACTCATGGCCATCAAACAGGGCAAACCGCCTACGGAGATCCCTCAAGAAGGGTATGCCGTTGATTTCCTGACCGAAGAGCGCAATTTCGATCAACTCCGGACGCAAGCGGAAATGTTCAACTTCCTGAACGTGATGTTGCTGACCGTGGCGACCTTGCAATGGGGATTCGGCGATCGGATCGTCCACAGATTCATGGCCTGCGGGGAATGGGTATGCTGACCGGTCTGCCATCCTGGCGGCTGCCCTCGAGGGCAGGCGGAAATCTGTATTGCAAGGCTGCGCAGATGCTCGATAAAGGGATGGAACTACTTCGGGGTCTTGGTCTTTTCGCCTTCGCCCGCCGCAGAGCCAAAGGCAATCAGGTTGCTGACATCGATCTCGCGCCCTCCGCGCGCCTCTTTGCGTTTGGCGACACCGCGACGTTCCGCAGCGAACATCACAAGCGCAATAACGATGATTGCGCCAAAGACCAAAACGGCCCCCATCTCTTTGCTCATGCCATTCTCCTGTCAACTAAAGTTTACACTTACATGGCATATCCCGATGCGTCACGCAAAAATATCGCGGCGCGCTGCGGTCATTTGGCGGGACGCAGCCAATCGAGCTTGTCGATATTGGCCGACATTGGCCGCTTTCGGCATCAGCGCAGCGGCGATATTGTGCAACGCGCGGGCTGTGCTCTGATGAAGGCTCACAATTTGGAGGTTTCATCATGTCAGACCACTCAAACCTTAACCTGCACAGGGGCGACGGCGTCAGTCGGCGCGGCGTCATCGTGGCGCTTGTTGTCGTTCTGGGCATCGTCGTGCTGCTGGCCATGGGCGGTACCGGGGATGGCACCGCGCCCGCTGGTGACGTCATCGCGCCCGTTGCGGAAACAGCACCCGTCGCAACCGAATAACGTCCACTCACATCCACCCACAACGACAGGCAGGCGTTTTCGGACGTCTGCCTTTTGCGTGTCCGCCCCCCCCGATCGGAGCCTGCCCATGTTGATCCTGACCTGCCCATGTTGCGGGCAAACCGGTGAAGAAACCGAATTCCACGCCGGTGGCGAGGCACATCTGAAACGGTTCGGGCCGGGCTCGTCCGATGATGACTTCCAGGGCTACCTGTTCATGCGCGAAAACCCCAAAGGTGTGCATTTCGAACGGTGGCGGCATGTCTATGGCTGCGGCAAGTGGTTCCACGCGGCGCGCTGCACGATGACGCTCGAAATCTTCGGCACATATCCCGCCCAGACGCTGGAGCCGCCCAAGGACCTTTGCGACAAGATCAGCGGAAAAAGGCCCGGTTGGTCCTGGAGGACCTTCTCATGATCCCACTTCATCTTGCCCGAAAAACTCCCGCCGGAGGCTCCTACCTCTCCGCCAGCGTTGAGGCCCGATTCCCATGAGTACACGTCTCGCCACACATGGCCGCCTGCTGAACAAGGACCGGGCGATCCGGTTCACCTTCAACGGCAAACAGCTCAAGGGTTTTGAAGGGGACACATTGGCTTCGGCCCTGCTGGCCAATGACCAGATGCTGGTGGGCCGCTCATTCAAATATCACCGGCCCCGCGGGATCGTTGCCGCGGGCGTCGAAGAGCCCAACGCGTTGGTCAACCTCGGGGTCGAGGGCCATTTCGAACCAAACCAGAGGGCTACGACCACTGAACTCTTCGAAGGGCTGCTTGCCACCAGCCAGAACCACTGGCCGAGCCTCGAATTCGACGTGGGCGCAATCAATGCCAAGCTCTCGCGCTTTATGCCTGCGGGCTTTTACTACAAGATGTTCATTCATCCCCGTCCGCTCTGGAAACACGTCTACGAGCCGTTCATTCGTCAAGCGGCAGGCTTGGGGCAGGCCCCGAAAGGGCGTGATTTTGACAGCTACGAACACTTCTATCCGTTCTGCGATGTGCTGGTCATCGGCGGAGGGATTGCGGGTCTGCATGCGGCCAAAGCGGCCGCACAGTCCGGCGCAAAGGTGATCGTTCTGGAGCAGACAGCCCATTGGGGCGGACGCGCGCCCGTCGACGGTGGCGAGGTGGATGGCAAACCTGTGGATAACGTCGTGGATGAACTCATCGCTGAGTTGTCCGAGATGGAAAATGTCACGCTCCGCGCGCGCACCATGGGCGCAGGTGTCTATGACCACGGGTATGTGTTGGGCTACGAGCGGCTGACCGACCATCAACCCGACGCAGACGGCCCGCGCCATCGTTTGTGGCGGATCCGGGCCGGACAAGTGGTGACGGCGACCGGTGCGATCGAACGTCCCCTGAGCTTTGCAGGCAACGATATTCCGGGGGTGATGCTGGCATCAGCCGTGCGGGATTATGTGGTGAATTACGGTGTCTGCGCCGGGGATCGTACCGTGGTCGTCACCAACAATGATGATGCGTATCGGACTGCAATTGTTCTGAAAAACGCCGGTCTGACGGTGCCTGTCATTCTGGATGCACGCAGCTTGTCCGAAGACAGCGCACTGGTCGCCGAAGCCAAGGCGGCCGGTATCCGCGTGATGATGGGGCATGGCGTGTCCAAGGTGTTGGGCGGCAAGCGTGTGACCGGTGTGGCGATCTGCGCGCAGGCCGGTGAAGGCGCTGTGCTGGAAGAAGTTGCCTGCGACGCGGTGGCGATGTCGGGGGGCTGGTCTCCGGTTGTGCACCTGTGGTCGCATTGCGGGGGCAAGCTGATATGGGACAATAACTTTGCCATGTTCCGCCCGGATGTGGACAAAGCGCCCAAAGGTGCCGACGGCGCGCCATTCGTAAGCCCCGCTGGTGCCGCCAACGGTCATTTCGGGCTGATGGAACTGCTCGGCGATGCCCACGCGATGGGGCAGGGCGCCGCCAAAGCCGCGGGGTTCGAACCCAAAAGGGCCAGCGCACCCGAAGGCTCTTGCGTGGATCAGGCCCCGATGGCCCCTGTCTGGCTGATGCCGCAGGGTGCAAGTGTCGCGCTGCGCTCGAAATCATGGCTGGATTATCAGAACGACGTCAAAGTGAGCGACGTGCAACTGGCCGCGCAGGAAGGTTTCGAAAGCGTCGAGCACGCCAAGCGATATACCACCTTGGGCATGGCTACGGATCAAGGCAAGATGAGCAATATCAACGGCCTCGCGATCCTGTCGGATGCCCTGAACCAGCCGATACCGCAAACCGGTACGACGACCTTCCGCCCGCCGTATACGCCGATTTCCATGGGTGCCATCGGCGGCGAAGCGCGCGGTGACGTATTTCAACCCATCCGGCGCACGCCCATGCATGACTGGCATGATGCCAACGGGGCCGATTGGGAACCGGTCGGCCAATGGCGGCGACCATACGCTTTCGTTCGTTCTGGCGAGCGAGTGCATGATGCCGTCATGCGTGAGGTCAGGAACACCCGTGAACACCTTGGCCTGCTCGACGCCTCGACCCTGGGCAAGATCATCGTCAAGGGGCCGGACGCGGGCAAGTTCCTCGACATGCTCTACACCAATGTGATGAGTACGCTGAAGCCGGGCAAATGCCGCTATGGGCTGATGTGCAGCGAAAACGGGTTCCTGGTCGATGACGGGGTCGTCGCGCGGATCGACGAGGACACGTTCCTGTGCCACACCACGACGGGCGGTGCGGAAAGCATCCATGCCCATATGGAAGAATGGCTGCAGACCGAATGGTGGGAGTGGAAGGTCTACGTTGCCAATGTAACCGAACAATACGCGCAAATCGCTGTTGTTGGCCCCAATGCCCGCAAGGCGCTCGAGACACTGGGCGGCATGGACGTGTCCAAAGAGGCGCTCGGCTTCATGGAGTGGGCGGATGGCTCCCTTGGTGGCTTTGACGTGCGGGTCTATCGGATCTCGTTCTCGGGTGAATTGAGCTATGAGATCGCGGTGCGCGCCTCCGAAGGGCAGGCATTCTGGGATGCCTTGATGGCGGCGGGGGAAGATCTGGGTGTGATGCCATACGGGACCGAAGCCTTGCACATCCTGCGGGCCGAAAAGGGCTTTATCATGATCGGGGACGAGACGGACGGCACCGTTATTCCTCAGGACCTCGGACTGCATTGGGCGCTTTCCAAAAAGAAAGAGGATTATCTGGGCAAACGCGCCCATACCCGGACCCATATGTCCGATCCGGAGCGATGGCAGCTGGTCGGACTAGAAACGCTTGACGGGTCCGTGCTGCCGGATGGCGCCTACGCGGTTGCCGCAGGCACCAATGCAAACGGGCAGAAAAATGTGCAAGGCCGCGTCACGTCTTCCTACCACTCCCCCAATCTGGACAAGGGGATTGCGATGGGGCTGGTGCTGCATGGGCCGGACCGGATGGGTGAAGTCATTGATTTCCCCGGCACCGATGGAAAGACCTATCAGGCCAAGATCGTAAGCGCCGTCTTTTATGACCCGGAAGGGGAGAAGCAGAATGTCTAACGCTGTATCCGCGATGCACGGAGCAACATGGTCTGACGGCATTGCCGACATCGCCGAAGCGCCCTTGCAAGGCATGATCACCTTGCGGGCCGATATGAAAGACAAGGCCGTGAAAAAGGCTATCGCAGCCGCGACAAAGGTCGAGATGCCCGGCCCGGGGCAGGCCAACGGTGTGGGCGATCGGGGTCTGTGCTGGATGTCACCAGACGAATTTCTGCTGCTGTGCCCCTACGACACGGTCGCGGCAGACCTGGCCAGGATTCAGACCGCGCTGGCCAAGACCCACGCTCTGGCGGTCAATGTCTCTGATGCGCGGGCCCTGTTCCGTGTGTCGGGCCCGGCGGCGCGCGATGTCATGGCCAAACTGGCTCCGGTCGACCTCAGCCCGGCCGTGTTTCAGCCAGGGATGTTCCGACGTACCAGACTGGCCCAGGTCGCGGCCGCGTTCTGGATGCCCAATGCAGATACGTTTCAGATCGTCTGTTTTCGGAGTCACGCGCAATACATGTTTGACTTGCTGAAAACGGCGGCCCGAAAAGGCAGCAAGGTTGGCGCCTTTTAAACGAAAGGTGTCATGGTCCGGTCGACGGTGCCGCGCGTTCTGCTCTGAGGTGCCATGCAGCCAGTTCGGGACATATCCAGCATCCGTCTCATGAGATTTGCGTGGGTGGCACTGGTGCCATCGATCATCCTTTGTCCGTCGATTTGGGCGTCTGACACCGGTCTTTTAAATGCGGCTGCCCTTGACCTCGTTGGGGCCGCGCCGCATGTATCACGGGAACGCAATTCAAAAACGAGGATCCACAATGGCTTTTGAACTTCCCGATCTTCCCTATGCCCATGATGCGCTTGCATCCAAAGGCATGTCCGCAGAAACCATGGAATATCACCATGATCTGCACCACAACGCTTATGTGACCAATGGCAACAAGGCGATTGAAGGCACGGAGTGGGCAGGCAAATCTCTCGAAGAGATCATCAAGGGCACTTATGACGCCTCTTCCGTCGCCCAAAACGGTATCTTCAACAACATCAGCCAGCTTTGGAACCACAATCAGTTCTGGGAAATGATGGGTCCGGGCGACAGCGCCATGCCCGGCGAGCTTGAAAAAGCGATTGTCGAGAGCTTTGGCTCGGTCGACAAGTTCAAGGAAGATTTCTCTGCGGCGGGCGCAGGTCAGTTCGGGTCCGGTTGGGCGTGGTTGGTCAAGGATGCCGATGGCAGCCTGAAAGTCACCAAGACCGAGAATGGCGTGAACCCGCTGTGTTTCGGTCAGACGGCGCTGTTGGGCTGTGATGTCTGGGAGCATTCCTACTACATCGATTTCCGCAACAAACGTCCGGCCTACCTCACCAACTTCCTCGACAATCTGGTGAACTGGGAAAACGTCGCCTCGCGCATGTGATCGCCGACATACACCGCCTGTGGCTCGCCGTTCAACGCATCCCGTCACGGTGGAAGATATGAAAGAAGCCCCCGCAAGGATGAAACCCTGCGGGGGCTTTTTTTTGAACAGCCCGTCGTTACGCGTCCGACAGGATTGCCATGACCTGCTCCGGGTCGTCCGCGATGGTCAGGTATTCCAGCAATGACGCATCGGCAAAGCCCTGATCGACCACATGGTGCAGCAAGGCCATCAGCGGATCCCAATAGCCGTTTGTATTCATCACGACGACATGCTTCTCGTGCAGACCCAACTGCCGCCATGTCAACACTTCGAACAGTTCGTCCAGCGATCCCGCCCCACCGGGCAGCACGACCACCGCATCGCAGTTCATGAACATGACCTTTTTGCGTTCGTGCATGGTTTCGGTCACGATGTAGCGGGTCAGATCGACTTTTCCGACCTCCCACTCGACCAGATGTTTGGGGATCACCCCGAACGTATCGGCCCCCGCCGCCTGCGCCGCGCGCGCGACAGCGCCCATGAGCCCAACGTCGCCTGCGCCGTACACCAAACGCCAATCCCTCGCGGCCAGAGCCTTACCCAGTGTTTCGGCCCCGGCCATATAAGCCGGGTCAACCCCGGTGCGTGAACCGCAATAGACGCAAACAGATTTTTGAGGCATGGAGTGGTCCTTGACATGCGATGGGGGATGGTTGGTGTGAACAGCGGTGTTTTGACCCTTTTATCGTCGCCTGCTAAGGAAGCGCAACACGGCCCACGCCAAAGCGGGGCATAGGAAGGACGACGATGTCGAAATGGGCTGCATTGGTAGGCTCCAACACTGCGATGGTCGTGTCAGCGACCGTTTTCGCCGTGGCAGCGATCGGCGCGGGATTGTACATCAACAGCCGCATCGCAGCCGGGCCAGACGCGGCCGTTGAAATCTCCGCACCCGCGCCCGAAGTTTCGCCGCCGACCGACGAGGCAGAGGACATGACGGCCACTGCGACCGACCCTCAGACTGCGGTTGCCGAAACACCGCCATCTATCGACGAAGTGCGTGTTGAGCCGGACGGGTTGACCATCGTGGCGGGCCGCGCCTCTCCGGGCAGCAAGGTATTCGTTCTGTTGGACGGCGTCGAAAATACCAGTGTCACCACGGATGCGGGCGGCGGTTTTGCGGCGATCACGATGATCGAGCCAAAAACAACCGCGCAGGTGCTGACCATTGTGCAGCGGTCGGGCGATACGACGCTCACGTCGCCTGACGAAATCATTCTGGCGCCGTCCTCTGTGCCCCAAGCCGTGGCCGAAGCGCTTCCCGCCACCAGCACCGAAACCAACACCCGCCCGAATGCCTCAGCCGCCATTGAGACGCCCGAGGCGCCGACAATCGTCGCCGGGATATCGCCTGAGGTGGAACCGTCGGCAGAACCTGATGTTGTCGAAGCCGCTCCAGCGGCCCGTCAGGATGATGAAGTTGCCGTCGAAAACCGGCCGCCGATCACCGATGGTGGCGTTGTGTCCAGCCCAACGTCCGGGCCGACCGAAACCCTACAATCCGCAATGGCGCAAGATTCTGACCAGCAATTGGCTGCGACCTCGTCTGACGTACCGGCGACGCAGCAACAGATCACGGTCTTGAAATCCACCTCGGAAGGTGTCGAGGTTCTGAGGCCGCGACTTGGGGCGTCGGAGAGTATGTCCATCGACACCATCAGTTATTCGGACACAGGCGGTGTGCAACTCTCCGGCAGGGCAAAATCTGATGCGCAGGTCGTGCGGGTCTATGTGAACAACCGGCCCGTGGCGGAGTTGCGTGTGGATGCGCAGGGCCGCTGGCGCGGTGATCTGCCGGATATCGATACGGGTGTGTATACGCTGCGCTTGGATGAGGTCGATGCATCCGGCGACGTGCTCAGCCGCGTGGAAACACCCTTCCGGCGCGAGGACCCGCAGGTGCTGATCGGGTTGGAAGCTGACCCGAAAACGGCAAAGCGGATCACGGTTCAGACGGGTTCGACACTGTGGGCGATTGCGCGCGAGCGCTACGGCGAGGGGTCGCTCTATGTCCAGATCTATGATGCCAATCGGAACAGGATCGTTGATCCGGACCTGATTTATCCGGGTCAGATATTCGCATTGCCGGATTGAGCTGATCGCGCCGCTGCACGCACTGGCAACTCCGGGTGCAGTGCCCTATGTTACAAGCCTGTAGAAACAGGACACTTTCCCTATGCCCGCTGATACGACCGCTGCCGCGGACAAGGCCGATCCGGCCAATCCAAAGCCTGACCCGGCCAACAAGAACGACGCCTCAGAGCATAACTCTGGCATGCGCACGATCCGCAAGGTCGCGCCATATCTTTGGCCGGATGACATGCCTTGGGTGAAAAAGCGCGTCGTACTGGCCATGATCGCGCTGGTCTTTTCCAAGCTAGTGTCTGTCGGAACTCCGATCCTGTATCGCGATGCGGTGGATGTTCTGGCGGGCGAAGGTGTGCCGACGCTGGCTTTGGGCGCGATTGGTCTGACGGTTGCCTACGGGATTGCCCGGTTGATGAATGTCGGGTTTCAACAGTTGCGGGATGCGATTTTCGCCCGGGTGGGGCAACGTGCGCTGCGGATGTTGGCGCTGGAGACCTTTGAACACATTCACCGCCTGTCGATGCGTTATCACATCACCCGAAAGACAGGCGGGTTGAGCCGGATCATCGAGCGTGGCGTCAAAGGCGTCGATTTCCTATTGCGGTTCCTGCTGTTTTCCATCGGTCCATTGGTGCTGGAACTGGTCCTGATCGGGATCGTGCTGACGATCATGTTCGACGTCAGTTATCTGTTCGTCGTCACAGGCACGATTGCCCTTTATGTCTGGTTCACGTTCGCGGTGACTGAATGGCGGGTGAAGCTGCGCCGCCAGATGAACGACCAGGACACCGATGCCAACCAAAAGGCCATCGACAGCTTGCTGAACTTTGAAACCGTCAAGTATTTCGGGGCCGAAAAACGCGAAGCTGCCCGTTATGACAGCGCCATGGAAGGCTATGAGGCTGCGGCCCTGAAAACCAGCTATTCACTGGCGTTTCTGAATTTCGGTCAATCCGTGATCATCACGGCGGGCCTCGTTGGTGTCATGGTCATGGCCGCGATTGGCGTTCAGAACGGCACGCTGACCGTCGGGGATTTCGTGATGGTCAACGCCTATATGATCCAGATCACCATGCCGCTGAACTTTCTCGGGACGGTCTACCGCGAGATCCGTCAGGCTCTTGTGGACATGGGTGAGATGTTCGATCTGCTTGAACAACCGTCTGAAGTCGTTGATGCGCCGGATGCCAAACCGTTGCAGGTCAAGGGCGGTCGGGTTGAACTGGATGACGTGCATTTCGGCTACGATGCGGCGCGGCCCATTCTCAAAGGCGTGTCAGTGGTGGCGGAACCGGGCGAGATGGTGGCGATTGTCGGCTCGACCGGGTCGGGCAAATCTACCATCGGCCGTCTGCTGTTCCGCTTTTACGATGTGGGCGGGGGGGCGCTGCGCATTGATGGGCAGGATATCCGCGACGTGACCCAGGACAGCCTGCACGCGGCGATCGGTGTGGTGCCGCAGGATACGGTGCTGTTCAACGATACGATCCGCTACAACATTGCTTATGGCCGCGATGGGGCGATCCCGTCGGAGATCATTGAGGCTGCAAAGGCGGCTCAAATTCACGAATTCATCGAACAGCTGCCCGATGGCTATGACACCACCGTCGGCGAACGCGGTCTGAAATTGTCGGGCGGAGAGAAGCAGCGCGTCGGGATTGCCCGGACCTTGCTGAAAAACCCGCCGATCCTTTTGCTGGACGAGGCGACAAGCGCGCTGGACAGCGAGACCGAACAGGACATCAAGGACGCTTTGGTGCGGGCAGGAGAAGGCCGGACCGTGCTGACCATTGCCCATCGCCTGAGTACGATTGCCGAAGCCGATCGCATTGTGGTGCTGGAACAGGGTGAGATTGTGGAAACCGGGACCCATGAGGCTTTGTTGGCCAAGGATGGGCGCTATGCGCAATTGTGGTACCGCCAGCAATCCGACGAGACGCTGTGACGACGAACGGCGCTCTTTGACGGCTGCGCCGCAAAGACGCCCCGCCCGCCGTCCCAGAGTGCGCTAAAATACCAAAGGCCGGGGCGGGTGCTCCGGCCTTTGGTCTTTCTGGACCCAAAAAGGTGGCTTTATTCCGCGGCCCTGAGCGGTGCGGTCGGCAGTGTCGGTTCCTGGGTTTGACTTTGGGGTGGGTCCACCTCGTCGAAATCCCAAACGATTTCGCGATTTTCCATCACGCTTGCCTTGCGGACCAAAGCCCAATCGCGGGATGCGGTGCTGGCACGTCCGAGCGACAGTTTGGCCAGAAGGCGGCTGGTCCACAGCGCGTAGGTCACGACCCAGACCCGCATGGCCAGCAGCGACGGTGTGACGAGGAGTGTCAGCGCCGTCGCGATTCCGAGGCCAAAGACCACGGCTGTTGCGAGTTGTTTCCACCAAAGCGCCGTGGGGCTGTCGACCGTATAGCCGCCATCGCCGAAATCGAGGCTCAGGCCGAACATCATCGGCGCCAGACCCGCCATCGTCGTGATCGTGGTCAGCAGCACGGGGCGAATACGATCCTGGGCCGTGCGAATGATTGCTTCGATCCTCGGCATATATTTCTCGTACTCCTGATAGGTGTCGATCAGCACGATGTTGTTGTTCACGACAATACCGGCGAGCGCGACGATCCCGGTGCCGGTCATGATGATAGAGAAAGGCTGTTCCATGACCAGCATGCCGATCAGGACACCTGCCGTTGACAAAACAACCGCGCCCAACACCAGCAAGGCGTTATAGACACTGTTGAATTGCGCCAGCAGGATGATGAACATCAGGCCCAAAGCACCGGCAAAGGCCTTCATCAGGAAGGCGCCTGATTCTGCCTGATCTTCCTGATCGCCGGTCCATTCGGTTTCAAAGCCCGGGCCGAAAGGATTGGTGTCGAGCCATTTGTTCAAATGTGCAATCCGTTCGTTGGCGTTTACGGGCAGCATCCGAAGCGTGCCGCTTGCCAACTCGGACGCGAGGTCGCGACCTGTTGTGCCGTTTTCGAGGGCCAGCACATCATAGCGTTCCTGGCTGTCCGCGACGATTGTTCCGTCGGGTGAGGGTCGCAATGTGGCAACGATCTGTTCAACGTCGACCCCGTCGACCTCAACGGTTTCGACAAGCTTTTGCAGGCCTGCTGCCACGTCGGCTTTGACATCGAAATACCGCTTCTGATCCACCCGGTTGATCTGGGCCAGTTCGGCTACGGGGGTCCGGGTTATGAAGTTGGCCAGCGGTACCAGCCCGTCGCCTGTGCGCACCTTGAGCGTATCCAGCGTCGACAAAACGCGGTCTTCTTCGGGCAGGCGCACGCGGATCTCGATCTCTTCATCCGAACTGTCGACGCGCATCGTGTCCAGCAGCAAGCCGCGTGTGACCAGTTGGACCATCGCGCCCACGGTTGCCACGTCAGCGCCGTAGCGGCCCGCCTTTTCGACGTCCACGTCAATCTGCCAGTCGATGCCGGGCAGGGGACGGGTGTCTTCGATCTTGATCAGGCCGGGGGTCGCTTCAAATTTGCTGCGGGCCTGGCCTGCGACGTCGACCAATTGTTCGAAGTTGTCGCCCTTGATGCGCAGATGCACGGGTTTGCCGCTGGCCGGGCCACGGCTGAGATTGAGCACTTCGGTCTTGATGCCCGGTATCTGGGCCAACGCGGCGGTCAATTCGTCCATGATGGTGTCGCCATCGAAAGTCTCGGCTTTGACCTTGTGCATCACCGTGTAATTGACGATCGGAATTGTGAACCACGGCTGGTTCGAGTCGGGCCGGTCTTCCCACGGGATGGTTTCGAGTTGGATCTGTCCAACTGCATCTTTGGGGGACGAGGCGCCGCCGGTGTTGGCGTTCAGCCCGCCGCTGCCTGCAAAGGCAAAGACGCTCGATATGCCGGGGTGATCGATAACGACCTGTTCGGCCTGCCGCAGCAAGGCGTCCTTTTCATCGAGGCTGAGGTTACCGCGCGCCAGAACGTATACGATGGCTTCTTCCGGCTCCGTGTCGACAAAGAACTCCACGCCGTTGTTGTTGTTCATGAAATAGATCAGGGTTGTGCCGACAAAGACAAACACGGCCCCTATCATGACCATCGGCATGACGGGGTTGCCGACAATGCCCTGAACGAAATAGCCAAAGCCCGAGCGTTGATAGCCGGATGTGACATGTCCCTCACGTCTGCCGAACACCTTGCGCCCCGCCCATAATCCGGCCCATCCCAGTCGCAGGAAGACCGCTGTGATCGAAAGCAACACCATGATCACGCCGGTCAAGGCAAGCCCGACCAATGCGGTCATGCCGAGCCCATTCGCAAAGACGCTCGTCAGGCTGGGCAGAACGGATCCCCAAGTGTCCTGTTGATCCATCGTTGCAAATACCGTCGTAATGTTCGCCTGTAGCGGTCCCAACCCTGCGGCGGATGCAATGAACAGCGCGGACAATGGAAACAGCATCAGATGCGCAAGAAAGGGCAATCTGGCGATCCGGAGGTTTTGCGTGGAGAACCAGTTCATGATGCGCCCAAGCACACCCCCCATTACAGGCAGATAGATCAGGGCCACGATCAGGGAGGCGGAAAGGACGAAGATCAGCGTCACAGGCAACATGCCCATGAACTGGCCCGGCACGCCCGGCCAGAACAGCATCGGCAGGAAGGCGCAGAGCGTCGTGGCGGTCGACGACACAACCGGCCAGAACATGCGCTTGGCCGCATCCACATAGGACTGCATCGGCCCGACGCCCTGTTGTTGCCGTTTGTCGGCATATTCGACGACCACGATCGCACCGTCCACCAGCATCCCCACCGACAGGATCAGGCCGAACATCACGATATTCGAGATCGAGATGCCCATGATGGCCAAGAGCACAAAGCACAGAAGGAAAGACGTCGGGATCGCAAAGCCCACCAAGAGCGATGCGCGGGGTCCCAGCGCTGCGAGCGACACCAGCATCACAAGCGCGATCGCGGTAAAGACCGACCCCTGCAATTGTTTGACCATGGAATCGACGACCCGGCTTTGGTCATTCGAGGTGCCAACCTCTACCGCAGCCTGCAAGCCATCGGGCCACTCGGCCGCGCGTTCCGAAACGAGTGCCTTCACGGCCGTGGCCGTGTCGATCAGGTTGAAGCCCTTCCGCTTGACCACCTGAAGCGCGACCGTATCAACGCCGTCGAACCGTGCAGTGGACAACTTGTCCTCAAATGTCAGATTGATCTCTGCCACATCACCAAGGGTGACCACCCGATCACCATTGGTTTTGACGGGCAGTCTGTAGATATCGCGCGTTTCATTGAACGAGGACGGTATCTTGACCGCGAAAGCCCCCTGGGCCGTTTCAACCTCACCCGCGGCGATCAGCTGGTTGTTGTTTTGAACGACGGTGATCAACTCACCGGCGGTGACGTTGTAGGCCTCAAGCCGCAACGGGTCGATGATGACCTCAACCATCTCGTCGCGGCTGCCGACGATGCTGGCCTCGAGCACGGCATCCAGGGATTCAATGTCGTCCTGCAAGTCCTTGGCAACGCGCGTGATCGTGCGTTCCGGCACGGGACCGGTCAGGTTGACGATGATGATCGGGAATTCGGAGAAATTGAATTCGTCCAGCGTGTATTGCTCAAAGCCCGAGGGAAAATCCGATTGGGCACCGTCCATCGCATCGCGGACATCGGCCATGACCTTGGTCTTGTCCCAGCCAAATTCAAATTCCAGAACGATGTTCGCGTAGCCTTCGGCGGCCGTCGCGGTCATTTTTTTCAATCCGTCGAGGTCGGACAGTTCCGTCTCCATCGGTTGGATCAACAACGTTTCGCTATCAGCCGCCGAAATCCCGGGGAAGGGGACGGAGATGATGAGGGTCGGTATTTCGATGTCTGGCTCACCCTCTTTGGGCAAGCTGATATAGGCTGCGGCGCCGACGACCAGCGACAGCACGATAAAGGCCAGAACCATCCGCGCCCTTGAGGCGGCCCAATCAACGACGCCGGTCATTGGGTCTGCTCCTGATAGGTCGGAGCGACGGTTACGCCTGCGGTCACGAATTCCTGTCCGACGACGATCACGTTGATCTCATCGGGCAGTCCGGTCAGCCAAACGCCCTGTACCGTATCGCGCATGACCTTCACAGGCGTGAAGGCGACGACGTCGCTGTCCGAAATGGTGCGCAGCCCGATCTGTCCGTCCTCGTTCAGGGTCAATGCGGATGCGGGTAGCAGATGTGCCCTAGCGCCATCGGCTGCAATGAGAATTTCGGCGGTCTGGCCATCGCGGATCGCAAGGTCAGGATTTGGCACTTCGATCTCGACGAGGAAGGTGCGTGTCGTCGGATCAGAAGAGCGGCTGAGGAAGGTCACGACACCTGTAACCGTGCCACCGCCCGCGGCCAGCGATGCAGAGGCTTGCGCACCGACATGCACCCGGTTCACTTCGGTTTCCGGGACGTAGGCGGACAGTTTGATTGGATCAAGCTGGATGATCGTCGCACAGAGCGAGCCCTCTTGAAGCAGGCTGCCCAACTCGGCCGTGTCACTTTCCAAAAGACCCGCGAAGGGGGCGTGAATCTCCAGCCGTTCCAGTTCAATCTCGGCAGCGGCGACCCCGGCGATGGCGCTTTCGATCGACGCCTGGGCCGATTCGATGCCCGATTTCGCACCAATCACACCAGCGCGCGCGGCTTCCAAGGCGGCTTCTGCGGCGGCGAAAAGTGCCTGGCTGTTCTTCAAGCGGGTTTGCGATGCAAATCCGCCCGCACTCAGGCTTGTGGCTGCGGTTTGGTTTACACGCGCCTCTTCCAGAAGCGCCTGCGCTTCGGCGACACGGGCCTGGCTTTCGGGAACACGGCTCTCGGCTTCGGTTTTGCGTGCCACCGCTTCGGCCACACGTGCGCGGGCTTCCGCCAGGGATGACGCCCGCGCGCCCGGGTCAAGGCGGCACAGCAGTTGCCCTTCCTCGACGAAAGTCCCTTTGCGCAAGGGTGGCGACAAAACAGTCGATGAGGTCTCCGCGCGCACGGCGACCTGGCGGATGGCCTGAGTCTGGCCGCGCAGGATCACAGCGCTGTCAATTTCACGTGCAATGGAACGTCGGGCGACCACCTTTATCAGGTTGTCTGCGTCGGGAGCGACCTCGGCTACTGTCTCCGCCTCGGGTTCAGCGGTTTCTGAAGCGGCCTCAACGGCTTCGGCGCTGCCAGAACGCTCGGCGAAAAAGGCCTGCGTGCTGTCTCGCTCGATCACCCAAAGATAAGTTCCCACTGCCGCAATGATGGCAAGGATAAACGATACAATACGCATTTACGCTCTTTCTTGACAGAATCGATTGCCACCCAAGGCAGCCTATCAACTTTATTTAGGACGTTTTTTTACTGAACTAACCAGTTCAGAATACTTTTTTTGCGAGTATTCTGCAATGGTCCCCAAATGTCGCAGTGGCCATGTGTTTTTGTTGCCCTTGGCTTGACCGCGCCGGCGCTATAAGAGGGTCGCGAATTCGAGCGTGAGGCCTGAAATATGGCCCAGTATGAGGAGCGCAGGCGTGAGCGACAGCGACAGCTTTATCCAAGAGGTCAACGAAGAGGTGCGCCGGGACCGGCTCTATGGCTATCTGTGGCGTTATGGGTGGATCGCTGTTCTGTTCATCGTGCTGGTTGTTGGGGCTGCGGGCTTCAACGAATACCGTCGCGCGCAAGCTACCGCACAAGCCGAGGCTCTCGGAGATGCAATGCTCGCCGGTCTCAGCATTGATGACGATGAAGGTCGCGCCGCAGCACTTGCCGCAGCGCAAGCGGATACTCCACAAGGAGCGGCGATCCTGGCTTTCATGACCGCAGGGGTGCAGACCGAAGCGGGCGAGACCGAGGCCGCTGTCGAGACGTTGAATGGGGTGTCCCTCAACCCTGATATTCCATTGATCTATCGGCAGGTCGCCACCTTCAAGGCGTTGACGCTTCAGTCCGACACGCTGGATGCAGAGGCGCGCCGCGCCGCGTTCGAATCTCTGGCCGTACCGGGCGTTTCGTTGCGGGTCCTTGCCGAAGAACAGCTGGCGTTGATCGACATCGAAACGGGCAATACTGACGCGGCCATTGAACGGTTCCGGATGATCATGGACGATGCAGAAGCGACCACGGGCTTGCAACGTCGTGCCCTTCAGGCAATTGTGGCGCTGGGGGGCGCGCTGACGGTGGATGGTACGGCAGACACGCCCGATGAATAAGGGCTGCAACATGGCTGAAACACGTATTCGGACAGCACCTGAGCTGAACGCGACTGGTCGAGTGCGACGCGGGTATGTTGCGGTGGGTGCATTTGCGGTTTTGGCTACAATCCTGTCGGCTTGTACGGAACCTGATGTCATTCTGCCTGGCAAACGCGAGCCGATCACGGCTGTCTTTTCGAGCAGCGAAGCCGAAGAAGCCACACAGATTGTCCGACCCGTCAACGCGGCACCAGATATCCGGTTGCCCGCACAGGTCGCCAATGCGGACGCGGCCCAAAACCGCGGAACCCAGGCGTTCCGTACCGACAACCCAAGGCTTTCCACGTCCCTGACACCGGTTTGGAGCGTCGGTATCGGCGAGGGCGACAGCCGCAGGCACCGCATCGTCGCCGACCCGGTCGTGTCGGGAGGGCGAGTCTTTACGCTCGACGCGCTGACTCTCGTTTCTGCGATTTCCACGTCGGGCGGTGTGATCTGGCAGCGCAATGTCCTGCCGGATGGGGCCGATGAGGCGGACGCAACAGGCGGTGGGTTGGCCGTCGAAGGGAACGTTCTCTACGTGGCGAGCGGTTTTGGTGCGGTGTCCGCGCTGGACGCAACCACAGGCGCGACCCTCTGGACGCAGGACCTCGAAACGACGGGCGCAGGCGCGCCGATGATTTACGGCGATCTGCTCTATGTGATCGCCGGGGACATGACCGGATGGGCCATCGACAAAAGGACGGGGCGCATGCAGTGGCAGATAACGGGCGCTGCAAGTGCATCCAATGTGTTGGGCGCCCCCACTCCGGTGCTGGCCGGTGATCTGGTCGTATTCGCTTTCGGATCGGGTGAGATGCAGGCGGTGTTCCGCAAGGGCGGGTTGCAGCGCTGGGGCGCGACCGTGGTCGGCGAGCGCAGAGGTCGGGCGCTGGCCAACATCGGTGATGTAACAGGCCAGCCGATCGAGGCGAACGGCGTGATCTATGCTGGTAACCAGTCGGGTCGGGTGGTCGCTGTGAACGCCGCCAGCGGAGCCCGGATCTGGAGCGCGAAAGAAGGCGCGATCGGACGCGTTGTTCCGGTGGGCGGCAGCGTGTTCTTTATCAGCGATCGTAACGAATTGCTGCGCCTGAACGCACAGGATGGCTCCCGGATCTGGGGCGTTCCATTGCCAAATTTCGTCAAGGACCGGCCCAGAAGGGTTGCCGAGGTTTTCGCAAATCATGGGCCCATACTGGCCGGGGGGCGCTTGATTGTGGCGTCATCCGACGGGGTAATCCGAAGTTTTGACCCCAAATCCGGCGCGCTGTTGGGCAGGACGGAAATTGCCAGCGGTGCGACGACGGCGCCGGTTGTGGCGGGACAAACCCTTTATATCGTCTCGCGGGATGGTCGGCTTGTGGCGTATCGCTGAATCGCACCTTGCGTTTCGGTCCTTTCCGTTTGGCGGCAGATGGTCTATGTGCCGCGCTTGATCTGATTTCCGGTACGCACAATGTCCATGACCCTCGCCATCGTCGGACGGCCCAATGTGGGCAAGTCGACACTCTTCAATCGCCTCGTTGGCAAACGCCTTGCATTGGTCGATGACCAGCCCGGCGTCACGCGTGATTTGCGCGAAGGCGCTGCCCGACTGGCGGACCTGAAATTCACCGTGATCGACACGGCCGGACTGGAAGAAGCCACGGATGAAAGCCTGCAAGGCCGGATGCGCCGCCTGACGGAACGGGCCGTCGACATGGCCGACGTGTGCCTGTTCATGATTGATGCCCGTGCTGGCGTCACGCCCACCGATCAGGTTTTTGCCGAAATCCTGCGCAAACGTGCGGATCATGTCTTGCTGGCCGCGAACAAGGCTGAGGGGTCCGCCGCGGACGCGGGCATGATCGAAGCCTACTCGCTGGGTCTGGGCGAACCGATCCGTCTCTCTGCGGAACATGGCGAAGGCCTCAACGATCTCTACGCCCAGCTACAGCCTTTGGCCGACAAGTTCGCCGAACGTGCCACAGGTGACGCTCCGGAGGTTGATGTGATCGTGGACGAAGACGACGAGGATGTCGTGCCGGTGCCCACACATGCCAAACCCTTGCAGGTGGCGGTCGTCGGTCGGCCGAATGCGGGCAAATCCACGCTGATCAACCAGATCGTCGGCGAAGAACGTCTGCTGACCGGCCCAGAAGCGGGCATAACACGCGATGCGATTTCCCTGCGCACGACCTGGGGGGAAACCCCGATGCGCATTTTTGACACGGCAGGCATGCGCAAAAAGGCCAAGGTACAGGAAAAGCTCGAAAAGCTCAGCGTGGGTGACGGGCTGCGCGCCGTGAAGTTTGCCGAGGTTGTTGTTGTGCTGTTGGACGCAGCGATTCCCTTTGAACAACAGGATCTGCGCATCGCAGACCTGGCCGAACGTGAGGGCAGGGCTGTCGTCATCGCGGTCAACAAATGGGACATCGAGGATGACAAGCAGGTCAAGCTGCGAGATCTGAAGGAAAGCTTCGAGCGGCTTTTGCCACAGCTGCGCGGGGCACCTCTGGTGACGGTTTCAGCCAAGACAGGCCGTGGCCTCGATCGTCTGCATGATGCCATCCTGCGCGCCTACGACGTGTGGAATCGTCGCGTGACAACGGCGCAATTGAACCGCTGGCTTGTGGGCATGGTCGAAGCGCACCCGCCTCCGGCACCGCAAGGCAAGCGGATCAAGCTGCGTTATATGACTCAGGCCAAAACCCGTCCGCCTGGGTTTGTTGTCATGTGCTCGCATCCCGACAAAGTGCCGGAAAGCTATAGCCGCTATCTGGTCAATGCGTTGCGGGTGGATTTTGATATGCCGGGCACACCAATACGGCTGTACATGCGAGGGCAAAACGACGCGAACCCCTACAAGGGCCGCAAGAAGGCACCACCCTCCAAGTTGCGTAAACATACCGACGGCCGCCGCATCTAATCTTTTTCTGGCGCGGAAAAGGGCTGAAAAACGGCGCGTTTTCCCGAAAAGCCTAGGCAGCGGACTCATAAAACTCGATCCACAGCCTGACGGATGCCAGTTTGATCATCGACAGGAAATTGCGTGATGT
>NZ_JAIMIA010000260.1 GCF_019966495.1 Tateyamaria pelophila
GGTAAAAGATACTTGATCCGCAGGCCTGATCAGGCGATCTTCGCGTCAGATGGCAGGCCACTTGGGGAATGTCGGTTAGAAATCGTTCAAGTAGTTCCTGCCCAATCCCTGTCTCTCGTGAGGCAGTCAGAATTGAGTGCAGTTGCCTTTCAGGTTGGACAATCCCAAGAACGGTTTCTCCGGCAGAAACTGGCCAGATGTCGACGATACTGTCCCGCAGAATTTTCCGAAATGGGGTGAAGTCAGCCTTGTCCAGATGTGCTTGACTGAAGTCTACGAATAAACGACCAAACGCCTTTTGCGGCCCTGCGCTGGAACTGTCTGCAAGGGTAGCAAGCTCGCTCAACGCCTTCAGGATCGCCACCTCTCCTTGGCTTGCAACACCAAAGCCCAAAGTTCGTGCGCGCCGAAGCGGAGCACCTTTGTCCAAATGAGACACAGTTTCCAACCGCAAAAGCTCTGTACCCAGAAGCGTACAAAATGTTGTTGCCGCATAAAGCGTGTGATCAGCCAGCCAGGTATTGTCAGCTCCGGTCTGAAGACGGGTGTCGAGCCAAAAATCATAAGGCGATGGCTGAATGAATGGTTGATCTAAGCGACCTTCCATGACGTCGTCTAGGATTTCGGCGAAGCGAGATGACAGATCATATCTATCGGTCGGGAGGATATGATTCCAAAGCTGCAATAAGGGATGGCGATGTTCGACGCAGAGGTTGATTTCGCGCATTTGCCAGTCCCCACGCATCGTCATTTGAATGAGCGGGCGGTCACGATCAACTTCAGTATCCTCGCGCAAACAAACAGGACAGCCTCGGATGATTGGGTTCCTGAGGGCACGAGAGCCAAACTCTTCACCTCGAAACACCATCCGAACATCGCCGCCGCCCCTTCCCGTCCAGGAAATGAGTTCATCGACCTGACCGTCAGTCAGTCCGCCACATGCGGCAAGGCTGCGCACAGCAACTTCTTCCAAATTGATTATTCTCTTAAGCGAAAATCCCATATCCAACGCAAAGTCAGCAGCGCCCACCCCGTTCATTGCGGCGATCCGAGATAGAAATGACGGGATCGTTTCCCGATGGTTCGGTGCGGGACGGAGGGGGAGCGGATTCAACACGCTTTGCGAGATACTGCCTCTGAACGGAATGCGAAAGCCATTTTGGCTGAGGGTTTGGTATCTGTCCGTCAGAGGATGGTCGGAATAATTGAGGGGTGCATGACCTGCTCTTGGTGCGGGTTTTCCAAATGCAGTAGCCCAGACTCACGGCAGGTGTTGATTGTGAAACCCAGCATAAGTTGCCCATTTGGCCGACTTATGCCTGTTTTTACCAGCCTAAAAGGCCCAAAACTGCAAAACCCCTTGTTTTGTTAGGTTTCGCAAGTGCCGGTATTCTGGCCATTTGATCTGACTGTTCGGACAGCAGAAAACGGTGGGCGCTTGCACCACACGAAACCTGTGGGAGGCAGCATTGATCTGTGAGCAAATGGTTTTCCCCAGTTTTCTCTCCAACTTGACGTGCTTTTGTCCGGCTATTCACCAATTCTGCAACATGCATTTTGTGGCAGGAAGGGCGGAAACAGGACTTTCGCTGCCGCGCGCGAACCAAAGTGGGCAACCCGAAGAAAGCGGACGCTCACCACACGATTTAGCGTAAACGATGCTCTTTCAGTGCTTGCCCCGTAATTCTCTCATAGAATTCCGAAAGTGTCTTTTCGCAATCTGCAATTTCATCGGTAGCAAATTCGACAAGACCTTCGAGAAAGGTATATTCGAAATCTCCACCAATATGTGTCACCATGGAGTGCAACACATGGTCTAACTCCTTCAAAGCGTCAGAAACTTCCAGTGCCTCGTCAAAAACTGGTTGATCAATTTCGGCAAGCGAAAGCAGATTTGCGCTTAGTGCATCGTTGTGAACTTTTCCAAAAGGCGATTGGGAATACGCTTCGCCGTCTTTATTGTGTCGTAGGTACAATTCGCCACGAACCCCAGAACGGATTTCGAGTGAGGTTTCAGGGTTTTCAATTGCAAGTTCAATTGTTTCAATCATGTGCCGCATCGACTTGATTGTCCAATTGTTACGTTCTATTTCGTCTGCGATGAGACGGCGTATTGCCGTTCGCTTTCGCAAATTGGACCGCTTTCGGCGAGTTCCTTCGATCACTTACCTTAGAATGAACAATATGATTGCACCCACAACCGTTACTGGGAGTAACCGTCCTGCACTGACTAAAAATTCCATTAAACTGCCCACATGTTTCCATACCAATCTCATTTATGGGGTAAGGCTTTTAGTCTGTCGATAGGCAAAGCACAGGGGAATCGCGTTTGGGTTTATTTCGTCGCATCAAGATCGAAAATCATCAAAACCTCACCACGAATTCGACGAGAGACCCGAGAAGTTCTTCTTCAGCTCACCCTCTCGTCTCTCAGATTTCCAAACGCGATTGCCCTGAGGCAAAGCAGGGCAATCGCGTTTGGCATCATGCCTCTTACAGCCCATTGAGAACGCTGCATAAGAATGCCTCGTCCCATCCAGCTCGCTTGAGTTTAATGCTGAGAGAGCCTTTGGATGTGTCGCGTC
>NZ_JAIMIA010000261.1 GCF_019966495.1 Tateyamaria pelophila
GTAAGCGCGCTCCCATCGCCCTCGTAGGAATTGTCTGATTATTATCGGAAATGAGCCTGAAGCATACGGAGGGCTCAGATGGATACGACTTTACAAAGTTACGAAACTTCTCACGGTGACGATGAAGGATATGCCGGGCGTATCGATGTTGTGACGGGGCCGAGTGGTCGGCGTCGTTGGCCTGAGCATGTGAAAGCGTCGATTGTTCTGGAGAGTTTTCGGGACGGCATTTCGGTTGCGGATGTGGCTCGAAAGCACGGGGTATCGGCGCCACAGTTGCATGCCTGGAGGCGGGCGGCGCGGGAGGGGTTGCTCCCGATGCCTCAGGACGACGCGCTTGGGCTTGTGCCGGTTCTTGTTTGCAGTGATGGTGGTGACGACGGCGAGGCGAGCGACGCGTCATCGATTGAGATCGACATCGCTGGTGTGCGCATTCGTGTAGCGCCTGGGTTTGATCCTGATCACCTTGTGCGCGTGATTGCAGCGGTTCGAAGCGCATCATGATCCTACCGGGTGGCAAATATCGGGTGTTTTTGGCAACGCGGCCTGTGGATTTTCGGAAAGGTCACGCGGGCCTGTCACTGGTGGTGCAGACGGTTCTGGGCTTGGACCCGTATTGCGGGGCTGTCTTTGTGTTCCGCTCAAAACGTGGCGACCGCGTCAAGATCCTGGTCTGGGATCAGACCGGGCTCGTGATGGTGTACAAGCATCTTGAGGGCGGGTCTTTTCATTGGCCGACGCCAGCCGACGGGACGATCAAATTGTCGCCAGCGCAGTTCTCGGCTCTCTTTGAGGGGCTCGACTGGAAGGCAGTTCGGGCAGAGCGGCGGCGTCGGCCGATGCGCGCGGGATAACCTGCGGCAGGGTGACTCAGTGCTTGGTTTTGAAGGGGCATTTCGGGCGTGGATCGGGTATGATTTGCTATGTCCGAGACCCCGGAAATCACGCCTGAATATGTCGCCGAGCTCGAGCGGCAGATGACCGAAATGGAGGCCAGAAACACCCATCTCGAGGCTCATTTAAAGGTGTCGGAGATGCTACGAGCCGATCTTGAACGCATGCTCAAGAACGAGCGCCATGCCCGGTTCGGGGCGAAATCTGAGAAGCTCAACCCGGATCAAACACATTTGCCTTTCGAAGACATCGACGTGGTTCAGGGCATGCTCGAGGCCGCGAGCGAAGAGGCCGAAAAAGCGACCCGCAAAGGTCCCCGCAAGCCCAAACCGCGCCAGTCCACAAAGGGAAATCTGCCGGACCACTTGCCCCGCATTGAGACGGTGATCGAGCCCGACAGCACGCTTTGCCCGTGCGGTTGCGGTGAGATGGCACGCGTCGGTGAGGATCGCACTGATCGCCTTGACATCATCCCGGCCCAATTCCGCGTTCTCGTCACCGTGCGCCCCAAATACCTTTGCCGGAAATGCGATGGGAAATCCCATGCTCAAGCTCCCGCACCTGAATATCTGGTGCCGCGCGGCCTGCCGACGGAGGCGCTCGTCGCCCACACCATGGTGGCAAAGTTCGGAGACTACCTCCCGTTCTACCGTCAGGCCGACATCTACCGCCGCCAGGGCGTCGAGTTGGATCGCAGCTTGCTGGGAAATTGGTCCGGGCGCGCGGCCCTGATGCTCATGCCGATCATCGACGCGATGATCGGCGAACTGCAAAGGAGCGACCGCTTGTTCTGCGACGAAACCACCATCCCTGTACTCGCACCAGGCACGAAAAAGACCCGCAAGGATTATCTTTGGGCTGTGATGCGCGACCAACGAGGGTGGGGTGGCACCGACCCGCCGATCGTCGTCTTTCACCACTCCCGAAGTCGAAGTGCCAGGACTGCCCAGGAGATATTCAAAGGGTACACAACCGGGGTGCTCACCGTGGACGGTTATGCGGCCTATGATGTTCTGGCCGATCCAAAGCAAACGAATGATCCCTGGCAGCTCTCATTCTGCTGGACCCACTGGCGGCGAAAATTCGTTGAGTTCAGCCGCACCACGCCCTCGCCAATCTGCGAAGAAATGCTCGGCCACATCGCAGCCCTCTACAAGATCGAGACCGAGATCCGTAGCAAAGACCCCGCCACCCGCGCCGCGGTACGCCAGAAGCTATCGCAGCCCATCCTCGCCGCCCTGCGCCCCTGGCTGGAGGCCCGTCTGGCTGAGCTGTCGACATCCTCCGACCTGACGAAGGCGATCAAATACGGCCTCAAACGCTGGGACGGCCTGACCCGGTTCATCACAGACGGCCGGATCGAGATGGATACCAACCTGATCGAGAACGCGATCAGACCCATTCCCCTCACAAGAAAAAACGCACTATTTGCAGGCAACGATGCCGGAGCCAGAACCTGGTCCCGCACAGCCTCCCTGATCGGAACCTGCAAACTCAACGGAGTCGATCCCGCGAAATACATCGAAGGAACGCTGCGCCGTATCCTCGATCAGCATATGGCAAGTGATATCCAAGAACTCATGCCTTGGAACTTCCAAAAATAGTCAAGCCGTAACCCCAAGGGTGATGGAAAGGCGCTTAC
>NZ_JAIMIA010000262.1 GCF_019966495.1 Tateyamaria pelophila
CGGGCCAGCACAGCATCGCTTCGAAGCATAAGGCACCCGCCTTCAGGCGTTTCCGCAACTCCGGAGACCCTCAGAGGAAAGAGATACTTGATCCACAGGCCTGATCAGGCAATCTTCGCGTCAGATGGCAGGCCACTTGGGGAATGTCGGCTGAAAGCTCCGGCGGTTGAGCCAATTTAAAATTCATTGTCCCACGATTCAATGGTGGTGTATCTGCCGACACTTCTGCACACCATTAATGTATACTGTCCTGCTTTTGCTTCATGCGCTGTTCGATGCCGATTTCGGTCTGTAGCATCTCGACCAGCGCATGTTCGATTGTCCCCAGAGTATCGTGTTGAGCCGCAAAACCCATGGCCACTTTCCGACCGTCCGGATTCCAAGAAACGGCGGCGAAAATCGGGCTCCACAAATCAGTCGAAATATCGAAAAGGAGTGTGCGTCGCGCCCGTCTGGTGAGTTAATCCAGCAGAGCCTCCGGCAAATCAAAGTCACATGGGTCCAACCCCGACCGGAAACGTTGTCCAAACCACCAACGCCCGATCGCATCCCGCTCCAGCAGTTCCAGTATTGCTGCCAGTTTGGCGTTTTCCAACGTCGCTCCTGCTGCACATCCGCAGGATGTTGCAACGGCGACGGCGGCGGGGTCTCCGCGCGACCTGCGACCTATCAGGGTGTGGTCGGCGGGAACAAGGCATTTCACGCCTGTCACGGCGTTGTTCACAACTGTCCACGCCAATTCGACATCGGGAGATGCGGTTGGAGGGCACCAATCGACGCCGGAGTAGCGCTTGTTCCAAATGGCACGATCTTGGATTTGGGATCGGCTGAAGCCCAGTAAATCATCGGGCAGAAGGGCGTCGGCATCT
Organism: Tateyamaria pelophila; assembly: GCF_019966495.1. Taxonomy (GTDB): domain Bacteria; phylum Pseudomonadota; class Alphaproteobacteria; order Rhodobacterales; family Rhodobacteraceae; genus Tateyamaria; species Tateyamaria pelophila. The sequence continues at coordinate 870 of NZ_JAIMIA010000262.1, forward strand.
ACATCCTTGATACGCGCGTACACCAGAGCTTCGTCAGGCCAGGCGCAGCAACTCGCGCGTTCAACAGCTTCTCCGATGCCGCTGGAACGGCAGATTTCCCGGGTAAGCCCGCGACCACCAGCAGCCCGTCCAGACTCCGGACGCGCCGCGACGGGGTAATGTGGCCATCTGCGATAGGCCTCATCCGACGGCACAAAAAAGGCAAAAAATCCCGGACCATCAGGAGGTGGAACATCTAACTGATCAAAGCAATCAATAAGCGTATCGACACCGCCATGCATGACACAGGCCAAGGCTGGACAGGCGACCCAACATGGGCATCGGTGGAATGACACCCGCCATGAAACTGAAAACAGCCGCGTGAATTCTACGGCTGGACCCCATTAAAAATGGGGGGATTACCGATGGACCACATGATGCGCTCCGATTTCTCGATGCCCTTACGCGCGAGGACCGTGACCTTCTGATTGGCAAGCTAACCACCCGGAGGTGCAGTCGCGACGAGGTCGTGTTGACACAGCAGGATGAAGATGCCGAGGTGTTCTTTCTCCTCGACGGGCGCGCGCGGGCGACGATTTTCTCCAGCGAAGGCAAAGTGGTTGCGTATCGCGACATCCGGACGGGCGATATCTTCGGCGAGATGTCCGCCATCGATGGAGCCCCGCGGTCCGCAAGCGTCGTCGCCGCAACGGAATTGCAGGTTGGTGTTCTGTCGGCTGCGCAATTCGAAACAATGGTTGATGGAAGCAAGAGTTTCCGATGGGCTTTGCTGCGTTATTTTTCCCATCAAGCCAGAAGCATGACCCAGCGGATCTTTGAGTTCAGCACCATGCTTGTCCGCGATCGGTTGATCCTGGAACTTTTGCGGCTGGCAGGCGCAACCGATGCCCAAGAGGGGAAATTCGTTATTGATCCAGCACCGACTCATTTTGATCTGGCCGCACGCATCAGTACACATCGTGAAGCAGTATCGCGCGAGATGAGTTTGCTGACAAAGCGCGGTCTTATCTCAAAGTACTCCGGGAGTCTGCACCTTCATGACGTTTGCGGACTGCGAAACAATCAGTCATTTCAGTACTGATCCGAGCATAAAATTGCTTTCGTACTTCGCTGCATGATATTCCGCTCCAAAATTCCCACTATTTTGCAAACACATAACAATTGTCGGTTATACTCCATTCCAGCCGGCCAGAACGGGTGACTGGAAAAATGGAAAGCCGACTACACCGGAAACCGGTTTGAGCCGCGCCTTAAAAGTCATGAAAATCGACGCTACGAAGATGCGCTCAATAACCTAACATTCGCACGAACCGACGGTCAGCAAAACTTGCTCGATGGCGTCAAGCCAGAAGCCAAAGACAACTATCTGATGCGCTATATGCTCGATGTTGAATCCAAAGGATCGCTGCTATCTGTCGACGATTTCGGCAAACCGTTCGACTATACGCTCAAGATCGCAGTGGACAGCGCAGGGGCTTTTGAGACCCGCAAGGTCGATCGAGATATGCCCAAAAGTTGGTGACGGGCTTCATCAGGCGGCGTTTTGAAGTTGCTTGATCCCGTCCTTGAACTCAACCCCCTGAATGACTTCGGGCAGGCGGTTTGGTCCGGAGATCTTTCGCCACTTCTTCTTTGCTGA
>NZ_JAIMIA010000263.1 GCF_019966495.1 Tateyamaria pelophila
CGGGTGGAGGGGATAGCGGGCACATGCCGCCTGACGCGCCCGGGACGATTGTTCTGGAGATCGGTGGTGTTCGGATGCTGGTTCCGACCGGTTTCGATCCCGAGCACCTTGGCCGCGTCATTGCTGCGCTCAGGGCGGCGTCATGATCCTGCCAGGCGGCAAGTATCACGTTTTCCTGGTGACGCGGCCGGTCGACTTTCGCAAGGGGCATGCGGGTCTGTCGCTCGTGATCCAGACGGTTCTGGGGCGTGATCCCTACAGCGGGGCGGTGTTTGTCTTCCGTTCGAAACGGGGTGACAGGATCAAAATCCTACTTTGGGATCAGACTGGTTTGGTATTGGTCTACAAGCACCTTGAGGGCGGCCAATTCCAGTGGCCCCGGCCAGCGGACGGAGTGATCAAGCTTACCCCTGCGCAGTTCTCGGCGCTCTTTGAAGGGTTGGACTGGAAGGCGGTTCGGGCTGAGCGTCGGCGGCAGCCAAGATTGGCTGGATAGCCTGCGGCAGGGTGACTCATGGCAGCGATTTTTGCGGCAGGATTACACGTGCCGATGTATAGTTGGTCATGCCTGCCACCGCCCCGATCGACCGCAAATACGTTGCCGAGTTGGAACGGCGTCTTGCCGCCGCTGAGGCGGAATTTGCTCGTGTCACAGTGCAAAACGCTTTGTTGGAAAGCTCGAATGCCGACCTTGCGGCGGCGAATGCGCGTCTGGAACGTATGCTGTCTCAGGCCAGGCACGCGCGGTTCGGGCCGAGTTCTGAGAAGGGCGACCCGGATCAACGCAACCTCTTCGTAGAAGACGTCGAGGTCGCCGAGGGGCAGTTGGCGGCGGCGGGCGATGCTGCGGACAAGGCACTTGGTAAGGCATCACGAAAGCGCTCTTCAGCCAAGCGGAACAAAGGCAATTTGCCGGACCATCTCGAACGTGTTGAAGAGGTGATCGAACCCGACAGTACGCTCTGCCCTTGTGGGTGTGGCGAGATGGTGAAGGTCGGGGAAGACCGCACCCAACGCCTCGACGTCGTGCCCGCCCAGTTCCGCGTCCTTGTCACCGTGCGCCCCAAGTACATGTGCCGCACATGCGATGGGAGATCCCACGCGCAGGCACCGGCACCGGAGTTTCTGGTCCCGCGCGGTCTGGGCACGAACCGGTTCGCTGTCCATTCCGTGGTCGCGAAGTTTTGCGATCATCTTCCGTTTTATCGCCAAGCCGAAATCTGGCGACGCGACGGCATCGAAATCGACCGCACCATGCTTGCAAACTGGGCAGGCCGTATCGCCTTCCAGCTGGCCCCTATCATCGACGCCATGATTGACGAACTGAAAGCCAGTGACCGTCTCTTCGCGGACGAAACCACGGTACCTGTCCTGGCTCCACGCACCGGCAAAACCCGCAAGGACTATCTTTGGGCTGTGGTTCGCGACCAGCGCGGGTGGGGCGGCAGCGACCCACCCATCGTGGTATTCCAGCACTCGAGAAGTCGCAGCACAGAGACTGCAAAAAAGATATTCACCGGCTTCAAGGGCGGCTCTCTAACCGTGGATGGCTATGCCGGATACGATGCCCTGGGTGATCCGAAGAAGACAAACCAGCCGTGGGGCATCACCTACTGTTGGACCCATTGGCGACGCCGGTTTGTGGAATACAGCCGCACGACCTCTTCTCCAATTTGCACCGAGATGAAGGAACGTATCAGGCAGCTCTACCGGATCGAGGCCGAGATCCGCGGCAAAGACCCCGACGTCCGGCGCGCCATCAGGCAAAAGCTCTCCAAGCCCATCGTAGAAGCCTTACGTCCGTGGCTGGAGGCGCAACTTGACATGCTATCGTCAAGCTCAGACCTCACGCGTCACATCAGATACGGTCTCAAACGATGGGACGGGCTGACCCGGTTTCTGGACGATGGACGCGTTGAGATGGATACCAACCCTGTCGAGAATGCGATCAGACCGATTCCTCTCACGAGGAAAAATGCACTCTTCGCAGGCAATGACGACGGCGCGGTCACTTGGGCCCGCATGGCATCGCTGGTCGGCACCTGCAAACTGAACGGCATCAACCCGCAGGCCTATCTCGAACACGTTCTGGAAAAGATACTGAACGGACATATGCAGGAAGATATCCAAGACCTCCTGCCATGGAACTTCAAACCAGACGAGGCGCGGCACTCATGAGCAAAATCAAGGACGTCGAGCGCAGCATCGAGGTGATCGCGGGACAGATCGCGGCGCAGCAGATGCTCATGGAAACCATCATCGTCGAAGCATTGCGAATGAAAGCCATCGATAAAGCACAAATCATGGCGCTCCTGACCCAAGGCATGGACGCCTTTGAGAGCAACGAAAACATGACCAAGCACGAAACTTTCGGCGCAATCGGCACCCTCACAAGCGTCTTGGACACAATCAAACGCGCGAAAGACGCAAAGCTGATAGACTGACCGCTCCCACCATGCAAACACAGTCAAGCCGCTAACCGATGGGTGATCAGCCCGCGCTTAC
>NZ_JAIMIA010000264.1 GCF_019966495.1 Tateyamaria pelophila
GAGGTAAAAGATACTTGATCCGCAGGCCTGATCAGGCGATCTTCGCGTCAGATGGCAGGCCACTTGGGGAATGTCGGGTTAAAGGTGATTTCAAGTGAGCGGTTTTTGACCAAGCAGGGGCTTGGAAACGAAGTGCCCTTCTTTATTGTCCGTCTTCAGATAAATTGGGACATCAGAGCGGTTTCGTTATTGGAGGCTCTGGCTCATCCTTGATTGAGTTTATGCGTTTTCAGTTTGGTGGCGCAAGCGCCGCTTGAGCATGGTTTTGCGTTTTATCTCCTCTCGCTGTTTCAGGATGTGCTCATCGCGGCCGAAGTAGACGTCGGCGGGCGTCAGGTTGCCGAGGCTCTCGTGGTAGCGCTCGTTGTTGTAATAGTCGACGAAGGCGGCGATCTGCCGCTCCAGATCCCCGATCATGCTTTTTTTGAGCAGGCGATTTTCCAAGGTCAGGTCGGCAACGACTTCCTTGAGCGCGGTCGCCTCCGAGCGCAGTTCCTTGACCTCCGGTGAGGTCGCCTGGACGAGGTGCTTGTGCGTAGCGCTTCGTCATCCGCTCGCGTGATGTGGTCGGTGATGTCACGCTCTCCTGACTGTTCGCGCCGCGGGGTCAGCCCAACCCAGGGGCCGACATCTTGTGAGGATCGGAAACGGGAGGAATCGTCAATGGCCGAACGTACCGTCAGCGCACCAATTGCTCCGACACCCGGAATCGTCATCATCAGTTCGCACGCCGTATCCTGTCTGGCCATATCACGCAGCAGCTTTTCCAAGACCGCCAACTCATCACGCAGTTCGATCCGCAGCCGCAGAATTGGTGCACATCAAGATGCCGAAACAGTGACGATTCACGTAAAGCCCTATTACGGCATCTCTTTCGGCTCTTTCGATTGTTATACTATTGGCTTTGGGCTCTTCTTAGTTTTTCGGCCTCGACGGCTGCGTATATTTCGTCTGGATCTACAAAGGTCGGTGGCAGTTCCACACCGCGGTTGGCCAATTCCACACCTTCCGCCACGACAGATTCCTCGTAAGTCCGAACCACCACTTCTGTGCCCATTGGCGTGCGTTCGAACAGGTGGATCACATCCTGATTAAACAGGCGGATGCAACCAGCAGAGTTGGCGTTGCCAATCGACTTCAAGTTGTTCGTGCCGTGAATGCGGAACAGAGTATCACGCCCTCCGCGGTACAGGTACAAGGCGCGGGCGCCGAGCGGGCTGGCAATTCCGCCCGGGATACCTCGAGCGAAGGCAGCATAATACTCCGGCTCGGAACGGATCATATTCTTGGTCGGCGCCCAGCCTGGCCAGTTTTCTTTGCGCTTAATGGTAGCGCGTCCTTTAAACCCACGTCCTTCTCTGCCGACGGCAATGGGATATCGAGTGGCTTGTCCAGACGCTTCAATAAAATAGAGAAACTTTGCGTAGGGATCGACGACAATGGTACCAGGCTTTTCCAAGCCGCTATACCGAACTTCGGTTCGACGGTTAGGGTCTTGAAGGTACTGGGGGGGAACGGCAGGGATTGTAATGTCACCATCAACCACCGGTCCGTAGGGTTCTTGAGATACTGAAGGCTGCGCGGTATTCTCAAAAGGAGCGGAACAAGCGGTGAGCAAGCCCAGACCGATACAAGCAAGAATGGCCATAAACGGAGAGTGGATCATAAGAAATGTTTGTCCAATGCGATCAGAATTTACCCGATATTCCCCAAGTATATTGCGGCCGTTTCACGCACCAATCAAGCCATCTGAGCAAGTCGTGCGGTTGCTTTGGTGTCAGGAGTGGGGTTTCTGGTCTCAGTGGCAAGCTCTGCGCGATTTTTGGGCTGAATTTCGTTCACCTAAACAAACTTGTTGATCCGATTTTTTCTGTTTTTGCGGTTGCCGCCTTCATACCGGATCGGACGGTGAGTGCAGCCAGTGTATGGTCGCCAAGATATGCGACTGAGAATCTGGCCGTGTGTGCCGAGCTTGCCCGGAGAATCGAGAACTTCGGTTAACTCAAACCCACGACGCCTATCTCGCCCAGTTGAAAAGTTAGCATGGCCCAAAATATGGGTTCTGGTCTCTGACCGAGGCCTAATGGCAATTCTCATGGATTATGAGGCTGCGGTTCCGCCGCAGTATTGCGAGGTCTCGCCACAGGCCAATTTGTGAATGACATCTGTTCACTTTACGTTCTAGTATTGCAAAACATTGAATTCCGAACGAGTGCGTCATGGCCGATCAGATCGTCATCACCGAGAAGACCAGCCAGGCGAAAGACGTCCGCGCCGCCATTGGGTCTCGCTACGGCATGGTTCTACCCGCCGAGGGGCATTTGTTTGACTTGCTTGAACCAGAGGATGTGGTGCCGGAATGGAAGCGTTGGTCCCCGGTCCTGCTGCGCCCCGACGAACTTTACGGCACACGACCGGCAAAGGGTGGAAACAAAGCGGCCAAGCTCAAAGCCATTCGTGAGGCGCTGCGCTCAGCCAAGCGGGTCTGGCTTGCCACAGA
>NZ_JAIMIA010000265.1 GCF_019966495.1 Tateyamaria pelophila
GAGGTAAAAGATACTTGATCCGCAGGCCTGATCAGGCGATCTTCGCGTCAGATGGCAGGCCACTTGGGGAATGTCGGCCAAAGAATCAGGATTGTGGTGAATGAAATGATGAACGGCCAGCTGCCGCCGAACGCGGCCACCTTGTCGGCCATGCGCTCCCCAAATGACGTGGAGTCCTCGATCTCATCTGACGGGTTCTGAGAGACCAATTGGTCAGATTGCAGGCTTTCGATAACCTGTCGGTCCAGATCGCTCAATTCGCCGCGCTCTCTCTCGAGCAGCACTTCGACATAAGCACCGCGGAACGTTGCGAGATCGGCGTGACAGATGTACTTGCCCGCTTCCCAGCCGGGATACGCTGCGTTGACCAGTTCGGAAACGCCCGGTCTGACGGAAATCCAAGGCCGCATCCGGGAGAGCGGGAAAGCCTTCTGGCAAACATGGCAGTGGATGTTTGTGGCGCGGCTCTTTGTTTCTGTCACAGGGTCAGTTTCGCTGATTACAAGGTTTCATGATGTGGTTATCCGTATTGCGCGGGCAAAGCGCATTTACATGGCGAGTCTTTCGCTTGCCGGGGCGGTCTGCGTCAACGTGTTGGCTGTTCAATTGGGACGATTTGGTCCTGTCTCCTTCGCACATTTTCCTCTTTGGAGTGCCTCAGCCATCTTGATAAGATAAACCTTGTGCATTCCAAAGGTTTATTGACGCATGGCCTCGGCTTGGGTTGGGGTCAATGCAATGACAGCACCAAACCACATGGCCAGCCACGCGTTCCATTTTGGAAAGTTTTTGCGGGTCGTGCGTACATCCCCGCCGACCCGTGTGCAATTCCGGATGTGGACGCGTCAGGTCGCCATGGCTCCGACAGAACCGCCGTCCACGCGGTAATTCGCACCCACGACAAAGCTCGCTTTGTCTGAGCATAGGAAGGCAATTGCAGCGGCCACTTCCTCGGGCTTTCCCCGGCGTTTGAGCTCAAGATAGGGGCGCTCCTCATCAAGAAAGCTCTCGACGGCTTGATCACGACTGACGCCTTGCTTGTCGGCCCGCTTATCCATCATGCCATCGGTCATCGGGGTCTCGATGAACGCAGGCGACACGGAGTTGACCAGAACCCCGTTCCTCGCCGTCACCCGCGACAGGCCTTTCGCGAAATTCAGCAAGCCCGCCTTGGCGACGTTGTAGACAGCCTCTTCCGGATAGGGCTGGACGGCGTTCTCGCTGGTGACGACAACCGCACGGCCCCAGCCCTTGCGCTCCATCGGAGGGATGAATTTGCGCATGGTGCGGACCACTGACATGAAATCCGTGTCCCACGCATGTTGCCAATCCGCGTCCTTCATCTCCAACGGGTGCCCCTTGGCGCCTGTGACTCCGGCCGCGCACACAAGAATGTCCGGCATTGTGAACCGTTCTTCCACTGATGCGGCCAACCCATCGATCTGGCGCGGGTCGGTCAAGTCAGCTTGCAGGGCTACCACGCCCTGTCCCAGTTCCGATGCCGCGTCTGACACGGCGTTCCCTTTCAGATCGACTAGGATCACTGATGCCCCTTCGTCAAGCAAGGCTTGTGCGGTGGCGCGGCCAATACCAGATGCACCTCCGGTGATCAGGGCGGTTTTTCCATTCAATCCAAAGTCCATCGCGTGACCTTTCCGTACTTTGTGTCAGGTGTCGGTAGCAGAACGCATCGTCGCCAAGGCGGTTCCGTGGAAGCGGCCGATTGTCATCACCAGAAAAGGACCAGTGTCCCGACCATGAGCGCCCCCAATATCCATGCGTGCGTTTTGACGTTTGCCCAGATCGGTGCGTTGCAAGCTTTGGTATCGAACGCGGCCTCACGCGACCAAAGGGCGTTTTGATCGACATCTTCGTCCGCGTCGCCCATGAGGCTGAGCCCGACGAAGATGGCAGCGGACACACAGGTCATTATGGTCACGTTGATCGTAAAGTGCAGCGGCCAGATGCCCAACTGGTTGGCGACAAAGATGCCCAGACCGAGAAGATGGCCACCGACCAACGTCCAGAACGCGGCGTTCGCCGTTCCGCGGGGCCAGAGCGCACCGAGGGTGAAACAGACGACCAGCGGGGGCACCAAGACCGAAAACGCCTGTTGGATATAGTCCCAAAGCCCACCGAAATATTGAATGAACGGCGCCCAAGCGACGGCAATGACCATGAAGCCCAGCGTGGCCCGTGTGCCCCATTTCTTCTGTTCCTCGGGTTCCGGTTCCTTGTCGGCCTTGATCAGGAAATCATTGACCAACAGCGTCGAGTGCAGCGCGACAAACAAGATGAGAATCCAGCGTCAATCAGGATGAGAACGCGGGGGTTGGGCGTCGCAGGGAGGGCGTAGCCCGACTGGAGAGGCCCAACCCCCGCGTTTCGCCCAAATTGGGCGGGTCTGACGGT
>NZ_JAIMIA010000266.1 GCF_019966495.1 Tateyamaria pelophila
TCCTCCCGCCCGTTGTTTGAACGAAACTGAATCACAAAACTATGCAATCAAACAAGAATTAATGGGTGTGCTGCCTAGGTAGGCGTACTATTTTTCCCTTGGAGAGCAGAAATGCGAAACCGCTTTGACAGGATCGACTTTGCAACGCCGCCGAAGTGCCTTGCGGTGCTCTTGGGTTGATATGCCATGCGGCGCTTCGCCCTTTATGCCCAACGCTGGATAGTAGCGTCGGAGACTGTGGACCCGGTGTTGAAGACAATACGCGCTCTGGGCGCGTCTTCGTGGACCAGGTTCACCAGCTTTTCACAGATCAGGAAATGGTCGTCATCCTTGCGGACCCCGGCCCCGATCATCACAACGTCATAGGACGAGTCCTTCAACGCATGTGCGAGTTGGTCGGTGGCGGTTATCACGCCGGGGCACAAAATTCTGCACAGTCTCGACGGTTTTTTTTCTGTTCTCGAACAAGGTCCGCAGCATCATGAACATGTTTATGGAGTCCAGATAGAGGCTCAGCGCGCCCATGATCGCGGCCTTGCCCAGCCATTCTTTATCGCCCGGATGGGCCATTTGCAGACCCACCGAGGAACGCATATCGGTATGCCAATGCGACGCCGCCAGCGCCGCCCATAATGTTCCCCAACGTGACCCAGAGCAAATTGGTCACTGCCATTCCAACAGGCACGTCCGACCCAGCCAACCAGCCCTGAGGAAAGAAATACATGTTTGCGACGGAGTGCTCGAGCCCAAGCAACACGAAGGCGCTGATTGGCCAGAGGACCGCCAGCACTTTTCCCGCCACGGTCCTGGCAGCAAAACTTAACCAGATTGCGAGGCACACGAGTGCGTTGCACAATGCGCCTCGAACGAATGCTTCAATCGGGTCCAACGCGGTTTTGGCTTGAACGATTGCTATTGCCGTAGCTTCCAAAGGGCCCTGCAAAATGCCGGAAAACCCGAAGGCCAGCGCAAGCCCCGCTGCGCCTATAAGATTTCCAAGGTAGACAACAGCCCAACTTCGCAGCAGTTGGCGTACAGATATTTTCCGATCAACAGCGGCCATGACCATCAAAGCATTTCCGGTAAACAATTCTGCACCACCGACAATGACCAGAATGAGACCGAGCGAAAACACGATCCCGCCAAGTAGCCTTGCGGGACCAAATGCTCCGTCCACTCCAGACATGACGGCAGTGTAAGCAGCCCCGCCGAATCCAATAAAGGCACCTGCAAGGACAGCGAGTACAAACATCTGAAACACCGGAAGCTGTGCTTTGTTTACACCGGCATCTTCCACCAGAATTGCAATTTTTCCGGGTTTGTAAGCATCAAAATTGTCTTCGTTGGTCATGCTGCTACGATAGAGTATCCGGAATGGAACAAAAGGATGTTTTGGGTTCTGGTCAGACTTGCCGCCATTTGGAAAGCTTGAGTCGATTAGTTCGTCGACGCCGTCACTCACGGCCAAGAACCAACCTCTAAGACCCACTCAAGATGCTACGGCGCGACCCGTCATTGTTGCCGTTGGTGCAGAGCCCGGTATTTTGACTGATGAGACGTCGGTCAACGGACTTTGCAGCCGTAAATTTGATCTCACCACAGCGAATGCGGAGATAACGCCATCGCAAATTCCGATTTGCCGTGGTGTTACCTTTATCCTCTTTGATGGCCAAAATCATTTGTTGTGAGTACATTGTCCCCATCTCGATCCATCATCAAGAACCATGCGGGAACCTGCGAGAGAAACTCCTCCTCGGTCACCAACCCATCCTTATCGACGTCATTGAATTCACGCGCCATAGCTTGAGAGACCCCTCGCATCTGACCGTTATGCCCACCCGCATTGGCCTCCATATCGGCCTTTCGAGTTTCGTCAAATAGATCATATTCTGCAGCATCAAGCGTGCCGTTTTCATCCTGATCGAACATATAGAACACGTCACCGCGCTTCTCTGTTGCTTCAGCAACCGTAACTTGGCCATCTTCGTTCAAGTCCCAGTTCTCAAGGAAATGGGCGCCGGGAACGCCCTGTTGCGCGGCTGCCGGAAGTGCCAGTGCAGCTGTCAAGAAAACGCCTAGGGGGAAGTGGAAAGTCATGATAATCACCTTTATATTCTGCTTCATGAATGTAATACGGCCATAGCGCCAAATTCCGTCGCACAAAATAGCTTTGTGGCCAAAGGGCGGGCGAGTGTAGCGCGACAATCTGGATGCGAGGAGCGCGTCAATCAGGATGAGAATCCTTGGTCGCGACACTTGAGACGATGCCGTCGTTTTCTATCGCGATCAAGGGTTTTGTGTTTTTGATTGTCGCGGCGCGTCAATCAGCTTGGATGTTAGCCGGTGTCGCTCTTTGAGCTGGGCGCCCAGGCCCCTTTGCTTGTTCGGCGGC
>NZ_JAIMIA010000267.1 GCF_019966495.1 Tateyamaria pelophila
GGGCAATGTGTTCACATGGGTCAGTTCTCAGTGAAAATCTGGGGGGCTACCGGGTCACTTCTCAGCGAAAATCAACACTCTAAGGCATATGACGCCTACCAAAAAGGCCGCTACGCGTACTTTCGCTATGAGCCTCAAGCCTTTTTCGAAGCGCTTTCGCACTTCGCGAAAGCGGCAGAACTGGACCCTGATTTTGCCAACGCCTACGCGCAGCAGGCCTATTGCCGCACCACGCTATATGTTTTTGGATTGCCCGGCAGTGACAAAACGCTGGATGCCGCAGAGGGTCTTGCGCGCGAAGCCATCAGGCGAGACGGCAACGCGGCACTCGGATATGCGCGGCTCGGTTGGGTGCTCGGGTATCTTGGGCGACCCCAGGAAACCATCGCTGCCTTTGACGCAGCCTTGACGCGCAACCCTGAAAACGCCGAGGCTTATCTGGCCTACGGCGAGACCATGAACCGCCTTGCACGCCCGCAAGACGCCGGACCGCTTCTGGAGACTGTGTTCTCAAAAGACAGTTTTCTGCCGCCCAGTTGGGAATTCCCGCAAGGCCATCGCCACCTTTTATTGGGGGAGCAGGAGGTAGCGATAGGGCACTTTCAATCTGTATTGGATCGCGTCCCGCGTTTTGTTCCAGCACGAGTCCAAATGGTGCGCGCGCTTTGGGAGGTTGGTGACACCGAGGGCGCAAAGCAGGGCGTTGCGAGGATCAATGAAATCGCGCCCAAGTACAGCCTTGCCCACTCAAAGCGTATCTTCCCGTATCCCGTTCAGAAAGAAGCGGATGCGTTGACGGCAGCGCTTTCGGGCGCTGGAATGCGTTAGGTTTTACGAGCGGAGCGGACGTTCGCTTGTGCAACTCAAACACCCGGTTGGTCCCGCAGACCGCTAATTCGACGTACCCTCCATTTTGCGCGTGCAGCGAATGACCGCAAAGCGGGCTGCAATCGCAGCATCCGGGCCTAGTGGTCAACGGCAGCAATGGGCCGTCCGTGTTGTTCACAATGGCATGGAACACAAAGAACCTGCTGTGGTGCGGAAGGCAGCTGCAAGCCGTAGGTGGCTCACTAGGCAAAGTCTGTCATGGATCTTTTCTAATGAAGTGGCTCAAACTTGGACGATCTGCTTTGAGCCTACCGTCTTCATCGAAGTCGGTGTCCGCATTGAACTGAAGAAGGGCACGGCTTTCGAATTCCGCCATCAGCCTGTCTTGTGCATCCAAAACACTGGCAAGGCGACCCTGAAGAGCCTCTTGTCTGGCACCTCGGTGATATCCATGAACACCATGCACGATTTCGGGAACTGCAACTGAAAACCCAAGGTACCTGAGCGTGTAGGCCGCAGGCCAAAGCAACATCTGAATGTCGCCTTCCTTCCCGTTGAAGGCGCTTTCTGTTTCGCCCGATCCGGTGGTTGCGCAAAACAGGACCTTCCGGCCACGAAAGTGACCAGCGTCAAAGCGATGCTCCACAGAGTGAAGTGCGCCATGCGCCAACACCCGATCAAACCAACCCTTGAGAATTGCAGGAGGCGCAAACCACCAAATCGGGAAGTGAAATACAACGCGATCGGCACGACGTAGCTTTTCGATTTCCAGATTGACGTCTGCAGGAAGACGATGCTGATCGGCGGCCTCTTCCTGCGCTTTGAGCGCATCAAAGCAGGGATCAGCCTGCTCACGAGGATAATGGCTCGCACGTTCGACTGGGTCGAACCCCATTGCTACAAGATCAGAGCAGAGAACCGTATCACCTAGCGCTTCACATGCGCTTTTAGTTGCGTTTGCCCATGCACCGTTGAAGGAACGTGGATCGGGATGCGCCAGAACGATAAGTGTTGTGGTCAAAGCAGGCTCCGAGACATTTCTTGAACGGCTTGACGCTTTCAAACAGCAATGGAAGGCTCTGGCAACTCAATTGCCACTGAGTTTGGTCCTGCGCACGAAAACGACCAATTGGCATTGGTTCTTCGACAAAAAGCGTAGGGTCCGACATCAGCTTTGGCCGCATAGAGTAAGTTCGTGCATCACTCGATTTCGCGGGTGCGGCGAACGTAAGCGATGACGGACTGCACCGCACCGCCGTATGAAGTTTCGAAGGTCCGCGGCGGGCCGTCCGTGAAGACGGCCCATTTCGCTAGATTTCGATCGCTTCAGCAATGGCGAGTGCATCCTCAAGCTCGACGCCAAGATACCTGACCGTGCTGTCCATCTTGGTATGCCCGAGCAGTAACTGAACAGCCCGCAAGGAGATATGCCCAAAAGTTGGTGACGGGCTTCATCAGGCGGCGTTTTGAAGTTGCTTGATCCCGTCCTTGAACTCAACCCCCTGAATGACTTCGGGCAGGCGGTTTGGTCCGGAGATCTTTCGCCACTTCTTCTTTGCTGA
>NZ_JAIMIA010000268.1 GCF_019966495.1 Tateyamaria pelophila
ATCTCGTCATGTCCCATGCCGTCCGAACCATGACCATGCATTCCATGCTTCATGCCGCCGCCGGACATTTGTGCCTGGGCATCACCTTGCCCACTTACGCAAAGCGCAAAAACCGCGGCAACGATAAGTGAAGGCCGAAGGAGGGGGCGATGGACAAGACTAAAATAGAGCCGGGTCATAGAAGGGATCGCTTTGGTTGGAACGTACGCGCTCTGGTTAGCATGAAACCCGGACCAAGTGCCAGACTTGCATCGACACTTGCTGCGAACAAGCGGCAAGTGAGGCGACCCTGTTGGCAATATCAACGAAGAGACATGGCAGAGTGCCATTCGGTTCCAACAATCTGCCCGGTCAGCAAACAGAATTTGGCTGTGCTTTCTTTTGATCAAAGACATTCAGCCCATACGTTTCCTATAAGCTTGGTGCCCCGCAGGCCCCGATCCGACAGCGAGCGTCGGAATTCGTCCCAGAACACCTGGGCTTCGCTGGGCTGGATGGCAATGCCCAATACCTCGCGCCGCCCGTCAGTGTTGACCGCTACAGCCACTATGGCTGCCACGCTGACGATCCGCCCGGAGCGCCGCACCTTGATGTAGGTAGGCAATACGAACTTGGTAAAGAAGTCAGAATATGTGCCTTCAAATTGTGCTGGAGCAGGTATCATCGGGTGTTTCATGCCTATGTCTGACTCGGGTCACGGAGAACACCATGAGCCTATATGAACAACTCCATGAACGCCAAGAGCAGGAAAATCCTGTTCGTTTCGGCGTGGTCAGCGCAGGAAAATTTGCACCAATGTTTCTGGCCCAAGTCCTTCGTATTGCTGGTGTTAATGTTGTTGGTGTCGCTGACCTCCAGATCGACGTAGCCAAATCCAATATAGTTTACGCAGTGTGGCCAACCAAATGCACAGTCCTTTATCTTTAAGGCACATTTATAATAGTAAGATGATTACAATTTTGAGGAAACAGGAATGCAATTGAATTGGACAGAAAAATACTGGGATGCTTTGGAACAGCTATACTGGACGCCGAAATACCTTGGCCTCAAATCCATCCCGCGGCGACATTGGGAAGCTACGGGTGACAGGGTCTCTGTTCCCGTAAGTATGACAAATCCAACTGGCCCCCTGTATCGACGAGTTACTACAGGTAGAGAGTTCACCAAGCTTGTTCGGCGGCATGAAGAAACCTTCAATCACATTTTCGAGTTAACATTCGGAATTCTGGATGGAGAAATCACTAACGACATTTTTTGTCGGTTACTTGGCTACCATGTCAAGGATAGCTTGAAAAGCTATGGGCGAGAACTTGGGCCAGAATTTGGGCAGCCAAAACTCTATGACATTTGTCAGCCGGACGGATTTTTTACTGGCAAAAACTGGAGTCTTGGCGTTGAACTGAAGTTTGACGCCAAGACCTCATTGGACCAACTTGCAAAGTATCTGTTAGCGTTGGCTATTGAACGCGAAATGATGGGGAAAATGAAACCCGTAGCTTTAGTCTACATCGCGCCAAACCCTAACAGCTTGTTTCAAGACGCATTTCCCTTTTCCGCTGACGAGGTTGGGTCGGGAAACCTGGACGAAATTCTGGCTGGTGCAAATCGAAGCGTTCGTAAACCGCTTAGTGAAATCGAAACGGCTGCCGCAAGTGTTTTGGATGATCTAACTCTCAGAGCTTTCAGCTGGTCAGACTTCGACAAGAGCCTACAACATGTATCCTCCAATTTTTTCAGTGACAAACCTGAAAGTCGAACTGTTGCACGTCTCATACCAGGGCAATCGCGTTTGGAAATCTGAGAGACGAGAGGGTGAGCTGAAGAAGAACTTCTCGGGTCTCTCGTCGAATTCGTGGTGAGGTTTTGATGATTTTCGATCTTGATGCGACGAAATAAACCCAAACGCGATTCCCCTGCGTCTCATACAGGGACTATCCAATGAGATACGCACCCATCCAGCTTCGGAATGGAACGGGGGAGACTGACGCGGCATTGATCTACTCCCCAAAAATGAGGGCCACGGGCTTCGGGTGCATCACGCCACCCCAAAGCCACTGAGTGCCTGATCAAAGATCGCGAGGAACTGATGACCTTCTTCAACTTTCCGGCCCAACACTGGCAGAGCATCCAGACGTCAAATCCGATTGGAAGCGCCTTCGCCACGATCCGCCACCGCACCAAACGGACAAAGGGCTGTCTGAGCCGTGACGGCATACAGAGAAGGCCGGACGCTCTCGTTGCAAGACGCAAACTTGGAACCGACATTCCCCAAGTGGCCTGCCATCTGACGCGAAGATCGCCTGATCAGGCCTGCGGATCAAGTATCTTTTACC
>NZ_JAIMIA010000269.1 GCF_019966495.1 Tateyamaria pelophila
GAGGTAAAAGATACTTGATCCGCAGGCCTGATCAGGCGATCTTCGCGTCAGATGGCAGGCCACTTGGGGAATGTCGGGGTTTAACTGCGATCCGATCAGGTCATGAAGTTCAACCTTGTCAACCGAGCTTTCAAACAGAAGGTCCTGCGCTTTTGCCAACGCATTCAGTCGGCCTTCGAAGCGCGGAAGGAAATCCCCGTCACCGCTCTTGGCCGTTTGACGCGCCACGGACTGAACAAGCGCCAGAATGTTCTTGGTGCGATGATTGATCTCGCCCATCAGGTCTTTCTCTCTGGCGCGGGCCTCCTCCCGTGCAGAAATATCAAAGCCTGACGCGACCAACATTTGCAAATTGCCGTCATCGTCAAAGACCGGCGCAAGCATGAAATCGATCGTGACCAAAGTGTCCCCCGCGCCACGGACGACCACATCGAAACGTTCTGTCTGACCCGCCTGCCCGGCGATTACGGCGTCCCTGCACCGATTGGAAGCTGTCTCATCATGAGTCCACCAGAATGTCTCGTAGAACGGTTTGCCCAGCAGTTCGGTTGCGGGTAGACCTGCAAATTCCAAGGCGGGTTCATTGACATCCTGCAATATGCCCTCCGGTGTGAGGACCCCCATAAACGCGATCGTCTTGTTGATGACGGCCCGCAACCGACGTTCGCTGTGAAGTACGGCGAACTCGGCCATTTTTCGGTCGGTGACATCCTGATTGATGCCGATGAACTTGGAAGGACGCCCTTCGAAGTCATAAATGGCCTCTCCGCTCGTGGCGATATAGCGGGTCTCTCCGTTCACTCGGATCCGGAAATCCTCATCAAACCGCTTGCCGGACTCCACCGACGCCATGAATGCCTCGTTAAAGCGTGAAAGATCGTCCGGATGGATCGCACGCTCGAACAGTTCAGTAAAGCTGCCCTTGAAGTCCGGGTGCCCGAAAAGTGCCGACAGATGCGGGGTCACGACCGTGTCACCGCTGTTCACATCTACTTCCCACGCACCCATGTTGGCGGATTTGTACGCAAGGCTCAGCAATTGGCGCTGTTCTTCCAGCGCCCGCTCATTGCGCACCCTTTCGGTGAGGTCATAGAAATAGCACAGGACGCCGGGCCTTCCGTCCTCCATCATGATGCGCTCGATACTCCAGTCATAGGCTTCCAGCGTCTTGCGGTCTGCACGGTCCTCGATCACCGGCTCCGCGTCATACCGATCCCCGCTATCAAGTGTGTGACGGAACTGTGCAACCGCCTCGGCGGCAAAATGATCAGGCCAGAGGATGTGCAGTATCTCGTCGAGACTGCGCCCGATCAGGTTGTCAATTTCGGCGAACGCGGCCAGCCCGCTTTTATTGACGCGTGCCATCTTCATGTCGGCATCGACGAGATAAACGCCAATCGGTGCAGTATCGACCAACCGCCAGAAGGTGTCGTTGGCCAGCGCGCTGAGGTCATTTCCGTCAGAGGCATCGGAAACGTCGATGAGTTGCCCGGTTACGCGGCTGACCTGTCGGCGCGTCGGATCGTCCGAGCCATGCGCCATGCCCGTGTCTCGTACCCGCAACACTTCGCCATCCGGCTGGACCACCCTGAAACTGAGCGCATAGGGGCCAGGTATCGACTTGAGCGCGTGCATGCGGGCCACGACCCACCCCCGATCGTCAGGGTGTATACACTCGCGCACGGCTTCCTCCGTCACGGAAACCCCCTCCTGCCTGTTAAAAACGGATCGCAATTCGGGAGACCACTGCAACTCTCCGCTGTGGAGGTCGAGATCATAGGACCCTAACACTGTTTCGCGATCCGGGGCGACCGCTGGGTTTGCCATACGAGATTGCGTAACGTCTATAAACAGACCGCCGATCCGCTCAAGCGCCGCATCGGCGGGTCGCTCAAAGGACGAATGCCATATGATGTGGCGCATCGCTCCATCCGGCCTGACGAACTTGAAAGCGCGGGTAAATTCTCCGCCTTGCGCAAAATGCTGAACGGCTTCCGCTTCGAGCGTCAGGCGGTCATCGGAGTGAACACACTTGAAAAAATCATCGGCGCTCATGGGACTGCGTGTGCCCAACACCATTTGCGCCTCTGAAGATAGAATTGCGCATTCCTGGGCAATATCCCACGAAAACGCGCAAACGGTTGGCAAGCCAATCGCTTCAGATGACAGTAAGGACGTGCTGGTCTTGTCCACTTTCCAGATACCAAATTTGGTGAATTGAAAATAGAATATCCCTTTAGCCGACATTCCCCAAGTGGCCTGCCATCTGACGCGAAGATCGCCTGATCAGGCCTGCGGATCAAGTATCTTTTACCTC
>NZ_JAIMIA010000026.1 GCF_019966495.1 Tateyamaria pelophila
GCCTGTTCTCAGACGAGGAATGCTATAACTTCTTCAGAGCAGCAGGCTATGAGGCCAATTAAGTGCAACACGCTCTAGACGCTGTAGGGTATTTTCACGCAAGCGTCTGCCATTCGACGGCAGCGTCGAACATCGCCTCAGCCTGTTTTTTCAAGTCGAGCAGGGTCGATCGCGGGTCCATGGCCTCGTTGCCTTCAAAGCTACAGCGCGCGCAGACGAACCGCACGAAGGGCGGATCGGCGCTACCTTTGTCGGCAAGCATGAACTGCATTTCCTTCGTGCAGATTTCCAGTTCGTCTGCCAAATTGTCGGCAGCAAGAGATAGGTGGGTCATGGGTTTTTCCTTTCTGAAAAATCGCGTGTGTTTGCCCTGTCCGACGCTGCAGTAGAGTCCGGGGTCATGACAGCTTCTATTCGGCCTGGGCTCCATGTAGAGGGCTAAAAAGCGCTGAAACGAGACCGCGACCTGATCATCTAACAAAGGGCCAGTGGTACGAATAAGCGGGCTGATCGCACGGCACGACGGCGTCAGCGGAGTTCGCCGTCCTGACCTTTGCTCGGAAACGAACCCGAATTCGTTTCATTGATCCGAAAATTTGCCAGCCAACTCCATCATGGATACTGGCACGCTGCCGTAACTGACAATGACAATCTCCAGGCCACTTTTCTGAAACTTATGGAGTGCCGTCTCCATGGCTTCATCGATCCAAAAACTCCGGTTCCCGAATGCACCGCCGCCCAAGCGGGTTAGCAAGACCCTATTGGACCTACCGTTCATAGCGTTTTTCAGTCCCACCCAAAGCGTCGCTTCATAGGCAGCGTTTAGCACAAGTTTGGCGAGCGGTTCCCAATACTTTGCGTCAATTCCAGAATAGGCCACAGGCATCGCTGAGCAAAAGGCTTGGGTGACAAGCAGCGGTTCACGCGCCACCACGTCCGTGACTTCAACATCAGTATGAACGCCAATTTCGAGGTATTCAGCGAGCCTGTCTTGCTCTTCTGAGGGCATCTCGTCCAGTATGTTCGCAATTGCCAACAAGTTCGCATGAGTTGGTAAGGCGTATCCGTTCCTTACTGGGAGGATATCCTCCCCTCTTTTCCCCAGCAGCGCCCCAAGGCCGTCCGCCAAGCCTGTTAACCCGTTCATCTGGTTGGACGCGGTTTGCCCATATTTTCCGCCTACAGGGACAAAATAATTTCTGTAAATTGTCGCGGCTCCGGCCGCCATCGCACATGCTGGACCTTGCGTGCGATCAAATTGATACCTTGTGACACCGTCCTCTGGCGTGACATCTGGGCCTATCATTTCAAGCATGTTGACTTGCGAGGCGACTTGGAAAAGAGCGCCTTCATTCTCCGGGTCGGAATGCAGCTTGCGCACATCTGCAACGATGTTTGAGACATGCACTGGTTTTTCCTGATTGCATTCAATGCCAGAGTTTCGAAGGTCTCGCAGATTGGACAGAGTAAATTTGCCCACAGCAGATCGGCGATTATTTCTTGCGGAGACCAACGATCCCTCATTTACGGATAGCAGAGACTTGGTCGTCGCGTAGTCGATCTCGGTAAACCCCGTAATTTCGTAAAACCAGTCCACTTCCATTTCTCCTCTTACGTAAGTGAGTGCTAAGGTATTCTGCGCCCTAGCTTGGTTACTCAGCAGCCATCGCCACGACGGACGCTTCGACCCGAACCCCGTCGAGCCAATCAGCTCAGACTTGCATCATCGCCCGGCGTTCGACGCACCACGTCGTCCGATTATCCGACCGGGGGCATTGTTGTTTCGAACGGATACTATCAGATCACGCCCCCGCAGCGCACTCGACCCCAGCAACAAACAGCGCCTTGGCCTGCGCGTTCACATCCTCCAAGGACGTCAACGGCCCGAAAGCTTCCTCGCCCTCGAAGCCACAACGGGCACAGACGAAGCGGGCAAAATACGGATCACCCGAACCTTTCTCGGGAAACATGAACTGGAATTCCCGGTCGCAGATTTCTGCGTTGAGCGTTTCGATATCGGAAGCGAGCGATAAATGGGACATGAGCGGACCTTTCTGAGAAAAACGGTCGCACGGTATGGCATCCGCCAACACCAAAAGCAAACCCCATAAAACTGCCCACAGGTTGCCCACCCTGAGACAGCCACGATGGGCAAAATCTGCTTGATCTTTGATTTAATGGTGAGCCGTGCAGGATTCGAACCTGCGACCCGCTGATTAAAAGTCAGCTGCTCTACCAACTGAGCTAACGGCCCCACTAGGCGGGTCAATTAGAGAGGGTCAGAGCCCGGGTCAAGCCAAAAGCCAAAGGTTTCGCTGCGACATACTGGATTCCTTGAAATCACACCGCTATATGCGGCGGATGCACGATCACACTCCCTCTGATTGGCCGTTCATGAAAATGCACGGCCTCGGCAACGACTTTGTCGTGATAGATACACGCGTGTCTGCAGGCCGGGTGACGCCTGCTTTGGTCCAATCGCTCGCGGATCGGCATCGCGGTGTCGGGTTCGACCAACTCGCGGTGATCTCGGAAGGTCAGGATGTGACCATTACGTTTTACAATGCAGACGGTTCGCAGTCTGCGGCGTGCGGGAATGCCACGCGCTGTATCGCTGCCCGGGAAATGGCCCTGACCGGCGCTTCAAAACTTGACATAACAGTGACAGGGCGCGGCGCGCTTTGCGCTGTGCGGGGCGATGACGGCATGACTTCCGTCAACATGGGGCATCCTCAACTCGACTGGCAAGACATCCCACTGGCTCAGGTCACAGATACCCTGGCATTGCCCATTGACGGAACGCCCGTCGCAACCGGCATGGGCAACCCGCATTGCACTTTTTTTGTCGATGACGTGCATGCCATCGATCTCGCCCGGCGCGGTGCCGAGATGGAGCGTCACCCGCTCTTTCCCGAACGGACGAATGTACAATTTGCCCAGATCATCGGCCACGATCATATCCGCATGCGCGTGTGGGAGCGCGGCACAGGCATCACACTGGCCTCTGGCTCGTCCTCCTGTGCCACGGCCGTCGCAGCGGCGCGTCTGGGCCTCACCGGGCGGGCTGTGCGCATCGACCTTGATGGCGGCACGCTGCATGTGGAGTGGCGCGAAGACGGCGTGTGGATGTCCGGACCTACAGCACATGTTTTTGATGGCGTTCTGACACAAGCTTTCCTGGACGGGCTATGACGGCGCCCGTCTTCTCCAATCACGGGTGCCGCCTGAACGCCTACGAAACCAAGGCGATGCAGGAATTGGCAGCACAAGCGGGGCTTGGCAATGCCGTCGTGGTAAACACCTGCGCCGTGACGGCGGAGGCGGTGCGCAAAGCCCGTCAGGACATCCGCAAATTACGCCGGGACCACCCGGATGCAAAGATCATCGTCACAGGCTGCGCGGCACAAACAGAACCCGGTACATTCGCGGCCATGGACGAGGTCAATGCCGTCATCGGCAACACCGAAAAAATGCAGGCGGCCACGTGGGCAGGCCTTGCCGGTGACTTCGGAACCGAAGCCGTGCAGGTCGACGATATCATGTCCGTGACCGAAACCGCAGGACACCTGATTGACGGCTTCGGGACGCGCAGCCGGGCCTATGTTCAGGTCCAGAATGGGTGCGATCACCGTTGCACCTTCTGCATCATTCCGTTTGGGCGCGGCAACTCGCGCTCGGTGCCTGCCGGTGTTGTTGTGGACCAGATCAAGCGACTGGTGGACCGCGGCTTTAACGAGGTCGTGCTGACCGGGGTCGACCTGACATCATGGGGCGCAGATTTGCCTTCTGCTCCGCGACTGGGGGATCTGGTGTTACGGATCCTGAAACTGGTGCCCGATCTGGCGCGGCTTCGGATCAGTTCAATCGACTCGATCGAAGTGGATGATGCGTTGATGGAGGCCATCGCAAGCGAGCAACGGCTTATGCCACACCTCCATCTCAGCCTGCAACACGGCGACGACCTGATACTCAAGCGCATGAAGCGACGGCATTTGCGGGACGACGCAATCAACTTTGCGCAAGAGGCCCGGAAGTTGCGACCCGATATGACATTCGGTGCAGATATCATCGCGGGCTTTCCGACAGAAACCGAAGCGCATTTCGCCAATTCATTGAAATTGGTCGAAGACTGCGATCTGACCTGGCTGCATGTGTTCCCCTATTCGCCACGGCCGGGAACCCCTGCGGCCCGCATGCCTCAGGTGCACGGTGCCGTGATCAAGGACCGCGCCGCACAATTGCGAGCGGTCGGTACGCGACAGGTGACCCGGCACCTCGCGGCACAGATTGGACGGACCCATCAGATCCTGATGGAAAACCCGCATATGGGCCGCACCGCGCAATTCACCGAAGTCGCCTTCGATGCGCCGCAGTCCGAAGGGCAGATTGTCGCGGCCATGATCAAGTCTCATACGGAAACGCAACTCGTGGCCTGAGCGATGGCGTGGGATGCCTGCGCCCGATTGTGTTGGAGTGAACATTCCCTGATCTCTGATCTGATAGGGTTGCGAGATGGAAACCATCATAAGGTCAATAAACTGGAAACTATGGATATTGTCGGCATAGATATGGCGAAGAGTGTTTTTTAACTTCACGGCTCTAGCTCAAAGCCGCTGCCACTTTGGCGGGCATCGAAGACGTTCTTATGATCCCCAAAAGACAATTAGACTGACCGAGGCTATCCGGCTCTGGGCAATTCGCTGGATAATTGTGTCTGGCTGAAGGCCCCACTCTCTTAACGACAGAGTATTCGACACAATCCCGGCAAAGCTACTCGCGGTTTCAAAAGGAAACGCAATGACGTGCACGTCATTCTACATTTTGTACGGATCGATTTTGTCGGCAGAAAGTGCATACCCGATATCGGCAAGTTGGGTCGACAAGGATGACACCCCGAACATGCCAACCACGGTAACCGGCTCGAAGAGCCCGCTACTCTCATAGGGCTCTTCGGTTGTGACAAACACCAGTTGATTGGCGGGCGGCGGCGGAACATGCACGCAGGCCCCGACATAGGGAACAAGTATGAATGCAGTGACACCCACGCCTTGATAATCAATGGGAACAATAAAGCCGGATAAGCTGACTGTTTGACCGTTCCAATCTGGCCTCACACCGCTGGACTCCGGTTGTTGGCTCAAGAGCGGCGCGTTTTCATGCTCGATGACACCTTGCAGGACATCAGGCACAAAGGGTTCATTCTCTGGGAGCAGGTCACTCCAATTCAGAGTCACGATTTTCTCTGCAAAGGCGAGCTTCGGGAAGGCTACGGTTGCCGTGAGGACCGTCAGAACCGTACTGCGCGAAAGTGATCGTACAGTCGGAGTAGAGTTGAAGCTGAAAGACGTGGATCGCATTTCTAGTCCTCGATCTTGAGTGTGCTTTGCAATGCTGCATTCCGACCCTGTGCCACATAGACAGCAACCTGGAGAATATCCTGGCCGTTTGACAAGGCTCTTTCCCTGACGACCGATTCCAGCGCAAGCGCTTGGGACCAATCCTGGCGGTTTCCGAACTGGCGTGCAACAAGCGGTGCCGTCTCGGGACGCAAAGCGACAAGCCGGGCAATCGACGCGCTGATCACCGATCTCAGGTCCGGTGTGCCAATGTCGTTGTGAATGGCCAATGCTTCGACGACTTGCTCCAGTTTATCGAGCGGTTGGGAGGTGTCCGAAAGAAATTTCTCTTCCAACACTTCAACGCCAACGCCGCCGTCAATTTCCACCAACGCGGTTGCATAAGCCCCAAGGTTGTTCGCCCAGTTCCACGACGCGACGCGATCAATGAAATCGTACAGTTCGTCGCGTGCTTCCTGGTCATCCGTCAAGCCCAACAGCAGGACCCTGATCGGTTGATACGGATATCCGTTCAGGCTCCACAATTCCGCCAGCAAGTCATCTGTTGGAATACGAACATCCATGGTCCTGAGCAGGCCATAAGGGGCCTGGTCGATTTCCCGCAAGGCCAGCATACGAAGCACTTCATCTGGGTGATCCTGAAGCGCTTCGAAGAACTGGAAGCGATCGGGATCATACGTGTCCTGCCAGTTTGGTGCGCGTGCAAGCACCTCATCGACCACGTTTCTGTAGTCAGGCGTGAGATATGCCACAAACTTCCAGTCTTGCGCGTCCTGATCAAAGGCAAACAAAGAGGCATCCTGCGGGTTTGCCGCAAATCGGGTGCGCGTGCGCGTATCGACCAGATGGGTGATCTTGACGGATGGCGCTGTCCCGCGAAGCGTTTGCAGAACCTCAAACTGGAATTCATTTTCCGGCGAATTTCGGGCTACGATCAAATGATCGCTATTGATAATCCAATCCACGGCCGTTTTTTCTGGCAGATAGGTGTGAAATCCACAGGCCAGCGACGCTGTTGCTCCAAAAGTCATCATCACGGCGCAGACCGTTCCACGCAATTTGCGATCCCACCGCAATTGTTTGCGTGCGAATGCACTGTCGGCGTTGAAGGCTCTATTGCGAGGTTTGGTGACCATTCAAGAAACTCCATCTTGCCGACCTTGATTGGCGGTCAATTTCACCTGAAAACGGGCGTTATGTTTTAACCATCATACCATCCGCAAGGGACATCCGATAGGCCCGCAGGGCTGGCACCAAGCTCACAATTACGCCAGCGAGGACAACAACAAGGGTGACCCACACCTCGTGCATACTTGGGGCATCTATGGGAAGCCAAAGGCCAAACGCGCTGTCGACAAGCGGCCGCGCGAGACTGAGACCAAGGTAAAGCAGTGCAAGCCCCAGAACCGCACCAACGGCGGCCATCAACATCGCCTCCAACACCAACAGGCTCAGGATTGTCACCGGACTTGCTCCCATGGCGCGAAATATCGCCATTTCTCGACGTCGTTCATTCAGGCTGGAAAAGATCGTGGCCATCATGCCGATCAAGGCAGTGACTACCACCATGGCCGAAACAGCCAACAGCGCCGTCTCTGCAATGCCCACGATCCCCCATAGCTCCTGCAACGCGACACCGGGCAAGATCGCGAGCAAGGGTTCCTCGGGATACTCATTGATCGCGCGTTGCAGCGCAAAGGTTTGCAGCGGGCTGGCAACGCCAACCAAAGCGGCAGTCACGGCTTTGGGTTTCAGGTCCATCGTGCGAATGACGTCCGCCGGGGTTGCCTGACCGGGACGCTGTGCGCCGCTTTGCCAGTCCACATGGATCGCCTCGATCGCTTCAAGGCTGACGATGACTGTTCGGTCCACGGGTGTCCCGGTCTTGGCAAGAATGCCCGAGACCCGAAACGGGTGGTCTTCGTGCTCGGTAAAAGACGCAAGACCATGGGAGACCACGATAGGATCATCTACGCTATAGCCCAACGTAGATGCGACATCCGCTCCAATGACCGTGTCAAAAAGATCCGTCATGGTGGCGCCATCTGCAACTTCAAGTGCGCGACCCTGACGGTATTTGTAGTGTTCAAAAAAGCCCTGGGTGGTGCCCATCACGCGAAACTGTCGGTGACTGTCGCCAAGCGAGATCGGCACGATCCACTCAACGTCCGCGCGCGCCGCGATATCGTTGTAACTTTCCCAAGTGACATTGTTCGTCGCGTTCCCGATCCGAAAAACGGAATACAGCAGCAATTGCACTGATCCCGATCGGGCGCCCACAATCAGATCGGTGCCGGAGATTGTATCGGCAAAGCTGGCCTTTGCGCCCGTGCGTACCTTTTCCACACCAAGAAAGAGTGCAACCGAAAGCGCAATGGCGAGCACGGTCATGGCCACCGTAAGCGCCCGCGCGGCCAGCGATGCGATGGCAAGGCGCAGGATCACGCGGCAGCCCGTTCGATCTGGGCTATATCTTCCATGTGGACCACCCGGTCGAACCGCGCACTCAACCGCGGATCGTGGCTGACCATAAGCAGAGCGGCGTTGTTTGCCCGGGTCTGGGCAATGAGAACATCGAGAAATGCCGCCTGGCTGTTCGCATCCAGTGCCGAAGTGGGTTCATCCGCGACGATCAGCGGCGGTTGCCCAATCAACGCACGTGCCACTGCAACCCTTTGTTGCTGGCCGACACTCAGGGTATGGGCCCGCGTTGTGAAGAGGTCTTGTGGCAATCCTAGGGCAGCACAGAGGTCCACAGCGGTGGCCCTTGCGTCGCCCGCCCTCAGGCGCCGCTTTGGGGCAAAGCGCAGCGGTAACAGGATATTATCGGCAACCGTGCCAAAGGGCAGCAGGTTGAACTGTTGAAAGATCACCCCGATTTGCTCTGCCCGAAACCTGTCACGACCGCCACCTGACAGTGTCGCAAGGTCGGTTCCTGCAACAAAGACCTTTCCGTCATCGGCGAGCATGGTGCCGCAGATCAGTGACAGAAGCGTGGATTTGCCGGACCCGCTTTCTCCAAGCAGCAGCACCGTTTCACCCGACGCGACGCTGAAGTTCGGTACTGCCAAAGTAAAAGCCGCGCGGCCGGGCCATTGAAAGTGGACGCCCCTTAAATGCAGGACTCTGTCTGGCAATTTTAAAACAAGCTCCGCAAATCGAGAGTTGGTGCATCACGTTCCACTTCAAAGGCCTGAGCGCCGGATCCGGTTATGATCTGCACCTCAACCTCACGTGCATTTTCGAACGCGTCGAAATATGCAAACTCAATCTGCGTCAACGCTTCGGGCTGCGCGCAGGTGAGTGTGTACTCCGCATGAAATTCCGTATGACCAGACTGTTCGGCATGGTCGTCATCATCGGCATGCGCATGTTCGTCATCGTGATCGCTGTGGTCCGCGTGTGCGTCATGCCTATCGTGACCGTCGTCGCTCTCCAGTTCAGCGCTGGCCTTGGTGACGGAACACGCGGCCGCTGCGGGCAGCACAAACAGATCCAATGGGCGGGCAAGTGTTGCGACTGCGGCATCGACCGTGGCCCGGTCGGCTTCACTTTTTTGCGGCATACTCAAACCCGACAATATCAGCACCGGGGGCTTGAAACGCCATCACAACCGTCGGGCCGTCGATGGCAATGTTAAGCGCGCCAACACCGTGCTCGTGTGGGTCCAGCTGGCGGGTTTCATCGGCCAGCAGGGGGGGCGCGGAGAACATAAAAAGCAGAGGGATTATTTGTTTCATCGTCTGATCCAATGTTTTTGAGAGTAGAATGTTTCATCCGGTGCGCGCTCGGAACACTGCTTCATTCATATCTGTTGCAACCTGTTTTTGACGTTGCAATAGTTGTCTCGCAAATTCAACGCCGAACGCCTTGACGAGATCCGAAGACAGCACTCACAGGTGACATATTGGGCTGAAAACAACGATGGGCCATGGCGATATCTGTTTACAGAGCCTTGTTGCAAAGACCCTGCACGGTAAAGCTTGGAATCTCAAGGGTCTGAAAAATCGGTCTGACAATTCTCACTAACCGACACGGCGACGGGGGATGAATAATTACAAATCGCCCAGCCATTTGCAGCAATTTTCTGGCCATCCATGATCCTCCCGCCAACCTGTTTCACCTTTCACACCATGAAATGTCATCCACGGACGCCCGCGACAGGAGATCACTGGCCCTCCAAATCTGGCGCGATGTCACTTGTATTGAAGTGACGGTAAACTTCGATTGTCAGGCATCCGTGACCAACGTCAGGAAACTTTACGATACCATTTCGTCCTTATGACAAAAGCCTGCCTGCAAATGCGTTCAACGGCAATTTTTGGCTGCTTTAGAGGAAACACCCGCTGTCAGGCATCGCCATCCGTAAAGGTGCAAAACCATAGCCTGCTCTGCATGGCGCTACTGCGCATCATTCAGCAGATAACGTTAACTGCGGCTTGGCGGTCTCTGATTTGATGTGCAGGTCCTGCTGTGGGTAAGGGATGGAAATTCCCGCGGCGTCGAAGTTTTCCTTTATCTGCCGCGTGAGATCCCAATAGACATCCCAGTAGTCGGAAGTTTTCGCCCATGGACGACAAATAAAGTTGACGGAACTGTCGGCCAACTCATTCACGCGGATCACCGGTTCGGGATGGTCCATAACCAGAGGGTGTGCCTTTGTGGTTTCCTCTATGACCCGCAGCGCATCCGGGATCGAATCCTCGTATGCGATACCGAATACCAGATCAACACGACGCGTCAGACTCGCGGTCACATTGGTGATCACATTTCCCCAGACGTTTTTGTTTGGAATGACAATAACCTGGTTATCTGGGGTCACGACCGTCGTCGCCACGATACTCACGGATTTCACCGTCCCTGCGACACCGCCGACATCTACATAGTGGCCTTCGTCAAATGGCCGGTTGATCATGATCATCAAGCCACTGGCAAGGTTTCCCAAGGTGTCCTGAAAGGCAAATGCCATGATAAAGGACGCGCCGCCAATCAGCGCAAAAACCGGCGAGATATCTATGCCCAGGCCTGAAAGCACGACCATCAGGCCGATGGCCAGCACCAGCCAGTAAACTGCAGTGGCCAGAAAGACCTGCAACAGCTTGGACAAGTTTGGAACATGGACGAACCACTTGCGCGCAAATCCTCGCACGATTCTGGCAGCAATCAACAGTGCGGTCAGCGAGGCGACGATAATACCGACCTGGATCGCAAATTGAATGCCGCCCTCCCGATCCGTCGCCCAGCTCAGCACTTGCGAAGCCAACGTCCGGAAATCGGATGTCCGTTTTTCTTCCACAATAACCGACGAGCGATAGGCCCGATAATCAGATACGAGGGCTGGATCGCCTCCTTTTTTCTCAAAGGATGAAATTACCTTGGAATATTTCTCGAAAAGGAGTCCTCGCTCGCGTGCGAGTTCCGCCAGGTTTTCGCGCGCGGCACTTTCTACTTCACCCTCGGAACGGCTGATGGCAATCTGTGCGGACATGACCTCTTCGGTCTTTTCCCGCACGATCTCAAGCCACTTTTCAGCCAGCAGTTCGAGCTCGGGCTTGGTCATGGGTATCAGGCGCAGTTCGAGTTCTTGAGGATCGATTTCACTGTTTAGGACTTCTTGCGTGAGACCGGTTTCAACATCTCGTGCCGATTGGTCCACTGCCGCCGAGGTGGCCGCATCTGCCGCGTTGGCCGCGGCTGCTTCCTCAGCGGTTTGCTGAGCATTCGCAAGCTGTGGCAAAAGCAGGAACGCCATCGCAACCAAAACGGAAGCCAAAAGGCGGAGATTTGTCAATGAAACGCGGTTCAATCCTCGTTCGAGCATGTTGGACTTCCATTTTAACGTTTATGCCAACAAAGTTTATAACGCATGCAAACAGACCAACAAGACGTAAATTGGGCCGTTTTCCCCTGCATGAAAACCAATTGCTGCGGGTCTTACGCGCCAAAAACGGCCGCGATTTCGATCAGGCAAAACAGCTTGCTTAAGACGCTCGCTTGGCCTGCGGAGACGCTCCACAGAGACCTGACAGCATCAAGCAGATAAATCGGTCGGCAGCCCGAGGGAGTCCTGTCTCATTCAAACAGTGTACTTTGAACGTTTTCTTCGTCTGTCATCCTTTGGTAGAGATGCTGGTTCCAATATGGGGTCCATGAAACAAGAACTTTTCCAGTCCCCTCATAAACTCTGAGACGATCTTGTCCGGATATCAGGTTTCGTGGAAATGACGCCGCCCGTTGTGACTTGAACTTCAAACCACTCGTTCGTCCGATGACCAAGCGCCCCTGAACTTTAATTTCGCCATTGTCGACTTCAATGACTTCTACAGGCCCCGGCGCGTTCACGGCCGCTTGCCCGCTCCCTGTCATGGTCGTTTTCCATGCGAAAATCCCGTCACCCGCCCACAAACTTGCCCAGAAAGGCTCTTTGGTCACACCGAGTTCTACGCCACCTTCGCTGGCCCAATACGCACCTGTCTCGAGGATCCAGCGTTCTTCTGGACGCACTTGAAAGACGTGGAACCCACGAAGGGAGGGTTGAAGGTTGATCGAACCAGTTCCCCTGTAATACGGGCGAATTCGCGATTCCCGAGTGAAGATGGCGCGAAAGAAGTCACCGAACTTGGGCAGGCGGGGCGTGAACCGGATGGTGCCATTCATGTTCGACAATGCGCCATAGGCTGCACGTACGGTTTCATCGGTGATATCAATGGAGAGCTGCCGCATTCCCTCGACTTCCCGGACACGAAAAGTTGCCATCAAATACTCTCCTGTTCGACGGGCTCGTCCCAGATCATCAGGCGGTCCCATAGCAATTCATATGCGAATGGAGAAAGACCGGATGGCCCGCGCAGAGGACGATCGAGCGTGACAATAACGAACAGGATAACGCCCAGAAAAAAGGCGATAATCGATCCAAGCACAAAATGCGGCAGCACTCGCATCTTCAGTAGGACCAGCAAAAACATGTTGATCCCTGCTCCCACAATGACGGCATACCAAAGCACGGCCGGGATCTCGGTTGTGACGCCGGTCAGACGCTTTTGCCTTTCCGTTGAGAATTCTTGAAACGAAGCCATCGCCTGATAGTGTATGACCCGCTCCCTTTCGGTTTCTGGTTCAAATTGTGACAAGGATCGCCGGATCGCATCTGCCCGGTTGAACCCTCCGTTCAGAATTTCACCTTGACGGTGGGCCGGCCACTCTTCGTAGATTGTGTAAAGGGTGTAGTCACGCATGAGCCATTTTACTTCCGAGCGTATCGGCTCTGGATAGGCCGCAATCTGAGCATACAAACTGCCCAGAGAGGTCGCTTCGTTGGTGATGCTTTCCCGCACTCTTTCAAGGTTTTGGTAGGCTGCAACCGTCAGAAGGCCAAGCAGAAGGCCGTTGAACAGGCTGAAGCTGGATGTCGCATAATTGACGGAACTATTGAAATCAGGACCGGTTCCGATCAGGACACGGAAAACCGGCTTTACAACCAACAGGCCCACGACCATCACGCAAATCGCGAGAACCGAGGACCAGACCGCAAGCGTTGCAATCGGCATGTCATAGACAAAATCCGGCATTCTTTGTTTTCCCATCGCTAATCGTTTGCACTGGGGCTGTTTGGCTTTGCCCAATCTGACGCATTTTTTTCCGAGCTGAAAGGCGTATTTCAGCAATGGACGTCATCCTGAATCCAGACTAGCGTCCCGGCAACGTCGACGTTGTTTTCCGGGTGGAATATTCGAATGATACGTTTTGCCTTTGCTTCTGTGCTGGCCATCTTTGCCTCAACGGCAAGCGCTCAGGATCTTACCTTCATCAATATCGGCGCCGGAGATCTCGGCGGCGGGTATTACGCGACCGCCAAGGCTTTGTGCGCACCGATCAACCTGGCAAATGTCGAAACGGTCAGATGCAGCCCGGAGCCGACAAGCGGTTCGATCTATAATTTGAAGATGCTTCATCAAGGGGAGTTGGATTTTGCATTTGCTCAATCTGATTGGCAGCTTGCGGCATATGAGGGCACAGGTCCGTTTGCAGGCAACGCCATGCCCAACCTGCGCAGCGTTTTGTCGCTCTATCCAGAGGTGGTCACAATCCTGGCAGGGCGTGACAGTGGAATATACCGATCCGAGGATCTGCCCGGCAAGCGGGTCGACATTGGATTGCCGTCGTCAGGACGTCATGCGACAGCAAAGGCGATACTGAGCCGCGCAGGAATGAACGTGAACGAATTCGGCGTGTTTTCTGAATTGACGACGGCTCAAGCCGTTTCCGGTCTCTGTGATGGTACAATTGACGCCACCTTTTTTGTTGTTGGACATCCATCCGAAAGTGTCGCTCGTGCGTTGGCGGAGTGTGAGGCAAGAATAATAGCGCCCTCAGGGCCAATCTTTACGAGAGTTTTTTCGGATTCCCCGGGCTTTGTTGCTACGGAAATCGCTGCCGATACGTATCCCCTGCAACGACAGGCGATAAAGAGCTACGCAGTGTATGCAACACTTGTGACACGCGCGGACGTCCCGTCTTCCAAAGTTTCCGTCATAGTTGAAAGCACTTTGAAAAATTTGACTGCTCTCACAGATCATGTGTCACAATTGTCCGATCTGAATGTGCCGAATATGAGCATGAGAGGCCTGAGTGCCCCTTTGCATTCCGCATCTTCAGTGGCGCTTGAAGAGGCAAGCAGGAACACGGACGGCGACTAAATCGAAATCCAAACGATGCATCACCTGCGCCATCAGCCGTGAAATGCTCCAACACGTATGGATCCCCCGGTTGCTGCGAGTGAATTCAGAGTCTTGGAAACGCCTGATCGGGTGCAGGCATATATCCTGCCTCTGATGTGCTACGCGGTCAGGCGGCGACCTGAGTTCCGCCACCTTCAGGCTAGCGCCTGATCAAGCGTCACCAACGTCTGCGCATATCTGCATTTGGTCCAGGATCCGACGAAAGATCCGATGGATATGACTCCCATCTACCATGTGTGCAAAGTTTAGATGGCTTCATTTCAGATCTGGCAGACCTGGATGCACGAAACCCCGCTGCCTCTGGGCAGAGAAACTCAAGTTCCTCGAGCCGTATGTCAGCCTATGCATTGGAATGGAGCGGATTAGCGATGCGATTCTGAAATGGTTGAATCTCACGGCAGCATATCACTGCGAAAACAACTTTGAGACCTTACCGCCTTCGCGCTTTGGAAGCGATGTGAAACGTAACGCGATCGCCAGATCATTTCGCCCTGTTGCCACTGGCCGATATCCAACCAACCGCACCGCACGGCTTGCACTGTTGCTGACGAAAGTCTACTCCGCCTCTGAGCGAGCGCGGAGTAAACACTATGGATGATCTCAAAGCGAAATACCTGTCTCAGATTGCCGAGGCCTCGGATGAGGCTGTGCTGGAAGACATTCGCCTGGCGGCTGTTGGCAAGAAAGGCGAAGTGTCGCTCAAAATGCGCGAATTGGGGCGCATGACTGCAGAAGAACGTCAGGTTGCAGGCCCGGCACTGAACGCACTGAAGGCTGAGATCAATTCTGCGCTTGCAGCGAAAAAAGCGGGCCTTGCGGATGCCGCTCTGGATGCGCGCCTGCGGTCTGAATGGCTGGATGTGACATTGCCGACGCGTCCGGACCGTCATGGCACCATCCACCCCATCAGTCAGGTCACCGAAGAGGTAACGGCCATTTTTGCCGACATGGGATTTTCCGTTGCCGAAGGTCCCCGCATTGATACCGATTGGTACAATTTTGACGCGCTCAATATTCCAGGCCACCATCCTGCTCGGGCCGAGATGGACACGTTCTATATGCACCGGGCCGAAGGCGACGATCGCCCGCCCCATGTGCTACGCACCCACACCTCGCCTGTTCAGATCCGCTCGATGGAAGCCACTGGCGCGCCCATGCGAATTATCTGCCCCGGCGGTGTGTACCGCGCGGATTATGACCAGACCCATACGCCCATGTTTCATCAGGTCGAAGGGCTTGCGATCGGCAAGGACATTTCCATGGCGAACCTGAAATGGGTTCTGGAAGAGTTCGTGAAGTCCTATTTCGAGGTAGATGGCGTCGACCTGCGCTTCCGAGCCTCGCATTTCCCCTTCACCGAACCCTCGGCCGAGGTCGACATTCGCTGTTCCTGGGAGGGCGGTACCCTGAAGGTCGGCGAAGGTGACGATTGGTTGGAAATTCTGGGCTCCGGCATGGTGCACCCCAAGGTTTTGCTGGCTGGCGGTATTGATCCGGAGCAATGGCAAGGCTTTGCCTTTGGCATGGGAATCGACCGGATTGCGATGCTGAAATACGGCATCCCGGACCTGCGGGCCTTCTTCGACAGTGACCTGCGCTGGTTGCGGCATTATGGATTTGCGGCTCTGGACGTCCCGACGCTGCATGGCGGTCTGAGCCGTTAAGGCAAACCATCGCCGATTGGGCGAAATGACGGGCCGGGCAAAAACACCGGTCCGCCCTTGTCTATTCCCCCAAAATCCCCTCCGGAGGGTCGGCTTGCTGCCCAAATGCGCGGGGGGGCTGGCGTTTCATTGGCTGTTTGAGAAAACTGCTCTACTTTCGACGTATGGTCAAATTCATAGTTGCGTGCATAATCGGACTGATCGTGATCAGTCATGTTTTCCTCTGGCGATCCGAGATGGCGCCCGGATTGAAACTGACATTTACGATGATCAATGCTGTGGGCTGGACAATCGTCTTTGCGCCCATCGTTCTGGTGGACCGATGGTTGGAAACAATCAAGGCCCGCAATTCGGAGACGTCAAATGACCTGTGAGCCAATACACCTGAGTAGAAGCCGTGTTCGAAATTGATGATACCAAATTCAGGTTCAGCGCGGCCATCCGTTTTTTCTTACTTCTATCGTGCGCTTTTCTGGGGCATCGGTGATCTCCAAAACGCGGCTGTCTGTACGCGGTTCTGTTCGCCTTGCATGCAAACCCAGCATCCGGGTTTGGCGCGAAATGCTCTTGCGTGCCAAAAGGGATTCGAATGTTGGAACAATGCACAAGGGGCGCGACGACCGACGCAATTTTGAGATGACAGGACTTCATTGGACTGTAGGGTCGCGGCCATGAAATATGTTTTTGTTCTGTTGGCTTGTCTTTGGGCCGTCCCCGCTGCTGCAGTCGAACCGGAGTGCCAGCTTGAGGTGCCCTGCCAGATTGGCGATCGATCTTACCATGTCAACGTGCCGGACGGATGGGATGGGCAAAGTCCGTTGCCTGTGATGCTGCACTTTCATGGCTGGGCACGGACCGGGGCGTTGCCTGTCCAGCATCAACGGATATCCGGCGCAACCGGGCGGCGCAGCGTGTTGCTGTTGGCGCCGAACGGAGTGAACAAGACCTGGGATTTCTGGACCAGCGATACCGAGGATGTGGCCTTTGCCGCGGCAGTGATTGAGGACGCGGCGAAACGGTTTCCGATAGATCGCGAGAACATATTTATTTCGGGCTATTCTTACGGCTCGGCGATGGCGTGGCGCTATGTCTGCGAAAACGGCAACGACGTGCGGGCGTTGCTCGCGGTCGCGGGCACCCTGCCTCAGTCGGAAAACTGCCCGCAAGCCCCGCAAGAAGTTCGGCATGTGCATGGGATAAAAGACACGGTCATGGACTTCCCGATGGGACCGGGGGGAGATGTCACCTATCCGGTTGCATTGTGGCGCGCGGCATTGGGTTGCGATCACGTTCAGGCACAGTCGATTGGCTCTTGGAGCCAGGTGGAGTTTCTGACCCTTGAACGGACCGTTTGGGAGGCCTGCCAGCACGGCCGTGTCAGCCTCGATCTGCACAATGGCGGACATTTCATTCCGCACGGATGGTTTGCCCGCCAACTCGATGAGCTTTTGGGTTTGCCTCCAAGTTACCCTTGATCCGGGCGGACGATGCGTCCGCCTTACGGGCTGGCGGTCACCGCCGTGTACAGAATCCCCGTAAGGCGTATCCTGATACGCCCAGCGACCTTGCACCTTGGACTGATCTTTGCCATTGCAGGACGACCGCGCACGCAAGGGCTTTGACCGATGAAATTCACGCTTTCCTGGCTAAAACAGCACCTCGACACGACAGCATCCGTGGACGAGATCACATACGCATTGACCGACCTCGGCCTTGAAGTCGAAGGTGTCGAGGATCGCGGCGCCAAGCTGGCCGATTTTACCATCGGCAAAGTTGTGAGCGCCGAAAAGCACCCGGATGCGGATCGCCTGCGGGTCTGTCAGGTCAACACCGACGAGGGCATGAAACAGATCATCTGTGGCGCGCCGAATGCCCGCGAGGGCATCACCGTAGTTGTTGCCAAACCAGGTGTCTATGTGCCCGGCATCGACACCACCATTGGCGTTGGCAAGATCCGTGGCATCGAAAGCTTTGGCATGATGGCCTCCGAGCGCGAGATGGAGTTGAGCGAAGAGCATGACGGGATCATCGAACTGCCCTCGGGCGAGGTCGGTGACCGCTTTGTCGATTGGCTGGCTGAGAACGATCCTGCCAAGGTCGACCCGGTGATCGAGATTGCCATTACGCCGAATCGCCCCGACGCACTGGGCGTGCGCGGCATCGCCCGTGACCTCGCGGCGCGTGGCGTGGGCAAATTGAAGCCTGCATCCCAGCCGTCACTGGAAGGGGCCTTCCCCTGTCCGATCACAGTTTCTATCGACGACGACACGCTGGGACAGTGCCCGGTGTTCTTCGGCCGCCTGATCCGGGGCGTCACGAATGGCCCCAGCCCGCAGTGGTTGCAGGATCGCTTGCGTGCCATTGGCCTGCGCCCGATTTCCTTTCTCGTGGATGTGACCAACTATTTCACCGTTGATTGCAACCGCCCTTTGCACGTCTTTGACGCTGACAAGGTGGCGGGCAATACCTTGCGCGTGCACCGCGCCAAGGGGGGCGAGACCCTCGTCGGTCTGGATGAAAAAGAATACACTTTCAGTTCGGATATGACCCTGATTTCCGATGCCGACGGTGTCGAAAGTATCGGCGGTGTCATGGGCGGCCTGCGCAGCGGCTGCACCGAAGAGACCGTGAACGTCTTTGTCGAAGCGGCTTACTTCGATCCGGTGCGCACTGCCTATACAGGCCGTGCTTTGCGGATCAACTCGGACGCCCGCTATCGGTTTGAGCGGGGCATCGACCCCGCCTTCACTCCCGTCGGGCTTGATCTGGCCTGCGAGATGATTGTCGAACACGCGGGGGGCGAAGTGTCGAGCCGCGTGCAGGCAGGGGCTGTTCCGGATACCACGCGGGCCTATCGGCTGAATGCAGCACGGGTGCAAAGCCTCGTCGGCATGGACATTCCTGAATCCGAGCAACGCCAGACCCTGACCGCCCTTGGCTTTCGTCTGGACGGCGACATGGCCCATGTGCCCAGCTGGCGCCCCGATGTCATGGGCGAAGCTGATCTTGTCGAAGAGGTCGCGCGTGTTGCGTCCCTGACCAAGCTGGTGGGCAAACCCTTGCCTCGTGTGACAAGCGGCGTGCCAAAGCCGGTGATGACCCCGATGCAACGGCGCCAACAGGCGGCGCGTCGGACAGCAGCGGCCCTGGGCTATAACGAATGCGTAACCTACAGCTTTATCGATCAGGCCTCGGCCGCGCTGTTTGGTGGCGGCGATGATGCGACAAAACTGGAAAACCCGATCTCCAGCGACATGAGCCATATGCGGCCCGCATTGTTGCCCGGTCTTTTGCAGGCCGCCGCCCGCAACCAGGCACGTGGCTTTATGGACATGGCCCTGTTCGAGGTTGGCCCTGCTTTCCATGGCGGCGAGCCCGGTGAAGAACACCTGCTCGTCAGTGGTTTGCTGGTCGGCCGGACTGGCCCCAAGGATGTGCACGGCGCATCGCGCCCAGTCGATGTCTATGACGTCAAAGCGGATGCCGAGGCTGTGCTGGCCGCGATGGGAGCGCCTGCGAAGGTCCAGATTTTGCGCGGTGCATCGGATTGGTGGCATCCGGGCCGTCACGGCATGATTTGTCTGGGTCCCAAGAAAGTTCTGGGCATTTACGGCGAACTGCACCCCCGTGTGCTGGACGCCATGGACATCAAAGGCCCGGCGATGGCCTTTACCCTGTGGCCACAGGAGGTCCCATTGCCGCGTAAAGCGGGTGCAAACCGGGGTGCTTTGGCGATCAGTGATTTGCAGGCGGTCGAGCGCGATTTTGCCTTTGTCGTCGACGCGGATGTTGAGGCGCTGACGCTGGTGAATGCCGCGAGTGGTGCGGATAAGGCGTTGATCGAGGACGTGCGCGTTTTTGACGAGTTCATCGGCGGATCATTGGGCGAGGGCAAGAAATCGCTTGCCATCACGGTGCGGTTACAGCCCCGCGACACAACGTTGAAGGACGCGGATATCGAAGCCGTGGCGCAAAAGGTAATCGACAAGGTGACCAAAGCTACGGGCGGAAGCTTGCGCGGCTAGGGGTCGGCCAGCATTTCGGCGATCAGATCGAACACCAGCCGGATTCGTCGGCTGGTGTGCAGTTCGCGGTGCGTGACCAGCCAGATCGGAAAGGTGATAGCCGGGTGATCCGGCAAGACCTGGACGACGTAAGGGAACTGCGCTGCGATATCGTCTGACATCGGCAGGATGCCGAAGCCCCGTCGCACCAGTTCCCACGTCGTGATCCCGCTGGTGGAACCTGAGCGCATGTTTTGCGGCGGTACGATGATCCCTCGGGCGGCCAGTGCCTCGATCAGTCGAATATCGTCGCCGAAGCTTATGAAATCGTGCGCGGCCAGATCTGCGACGGTCTTTGGCGCTCCGCGTGTGGCAACGTAATCTTTGGAGGCATAGAGATGCCCCGTTGCCTCGCGGACCAGTCGCGCGATCAGGTCGGGTTGGTCGGGTCGCACGTGACGGATTGCGATATCAGCCTCGCGCTTGAGGATGTCACGGATATCATTGGCCGCGATGACATCGATGCGCAGTCGCGGTGCGATGCCGCGCAACTGCAACATGATGTCAGGCAAAACGTAGGCACTCATCATGTCGCTGGCGGTGACTTTCAACGTGCCGTCCAGTGCTTGTGCGCGTGCTTGCGCAAGCAGTGTGATCCGCCCTGCTGCTTCGCCCATTGCACGCGCCTCGATCAACAGGTCGCGCCCGGCGTCTGTCAGCGCCATGGAGCGGGCTGTGCGCTGAAACAGGATCAGACCAATCTCTTCTTCCAACGCGGTGACCTGGCGGCCCAAAGTGGGTTGGGTCAGGCCCAAATGCCGGGCCGCGGCCGACAATGATCCGGTTTCTGCGGTGGCCAGAAAGGCGCGCATTCGGTTCCAATCAAAAGAGCGTTCCATGCAAATTTGTATATTCGATGAACAGATTTAGGCAATGCAAAGTAGGACGGTCACCAGTTATATGCATCTGTGAAGGAGAAACCTCATGAAATCCAAAGATACATTCTGGGACGGAATTGCCGTGAGTTACGCAAACCGACCCATTTCCGATATGGCCGCCTACGAACAAACACTGGAGCGGGTCGTCTCGCACCTGACGCCTCAAGCACGCGTTCTCGAACTTGGCTGCGGCACAGGCAGTACAGCTTTGCGCCTCGCGCCGCATGCTGCAAACATTCTTGCGACGGATTTTTCGGCAGGCATGATCGCACAGGCAGAAGCGCGCGAGGGCGCTGATAATGTGCAGTTCTTGCGGGCGGATGTGTTTGATGCGGGGTTGGATGCTGGTGGGTTTGATATTGTGATGGGCTTCAACTTGTTGCATCTCATAGAAGATGTGCCGTCGACTCTGGCCCGCATTCACAGCTTGTTGGCACCGGGTGGCCTGTTCATCTCGAAAACACCCTGTCTGGCAGAGCCTTCGCTGGGGTGGAAATTCAGTCTGCTCAAACGCCTTATTCCTGTGATGCAGTGGATCGGCAAAGCGCCATATGTCAAGTTCGAGAGCATTGCCGGACTTGATCGGCAAGTCGAAGCGGCGGGGTTTCGCATCATTGAAACGGGCAACTACCCGGTGCGTCCGCCCAATCATTTCGTGGTTGCCGAACGCGCGTGACCTTGCATTTGCGGCGTTGGGATGCAGGGTATATCCCAACGCACAAAGGAGCTTTGTTATGACACTGAACGTATATCTTTCCGGTGAAATCCACACCGACTGGCGAGAGCAGATCGTAGATGGAGCCGCGGGGATGGATGTGGCGTTTTCTGGCCCTGTCACGGACCATGCGGCCAGCGACGATTGCGGCGTCGCAATTTTGGGTGCTGAGCCGAACAAGTATTGGCATGACCACAAAGGGGCGATGGTGAATGCAATCCGGACGCGCAAGGGTATCGCGGATGCCGATATCGTTGTCGTGCGTTTTGGCGAGCAGTACAAGCAATGGAATGCCGCTTTTGATGCGGGGTATGCCGCAGCCCTTGGCAAGTCGCTGATCATTTTGCACGGGCCGGATCATGCCCATGCATTGAAGGAAGTGGATGCTGCCGCCCTGGCCGTGGCGCAGGACCCGGCGCAGGTTGTCGAGATATTGCGCTATGTTCTGACGGGCAGTTTGCCGGGATAGCCGCCAGGTGGCTCTGTTTCGGGCCCTTGGCCCGAAATGCGCCCACCCGCCGACCCAGTGGCATGCTTGCGTCGCGCGCGCCCCTTTTAGGCTTAAAGCCGGAGGAGGGTGTCCTTGAAGTTTGACTATGTGATTGTTGGCGGGGGGTCCGCGGGATGCGTGATGGCATCCCGTTTGAGCGAGGACGCAAGCGTTTCGGTCTGTTTGATTGAAGCAGGTGGACTCGGAAGAAGCATTCTGGTGCGCGCGCCTGCACTGATCGCAGGCATGATCTCCGGGCGACCCAAGATCAACAACTGGGCTTTTCAGACGGAACCGCAGGCGGGCCTGAATCGGCGGCGCGGGTTTCAGCCTCGGGGCAAGGTGTTGGGCGGATCCAGCGCGATCAACGCAATGCTGTATGTGCGGGGTCATCCCGGCGATTATGACGAATGGGCTGATTTGGGGTGCGAAGGTTGGGATTGGAGCGGTGTTCTGCCCTGGTTCCGAATGGCAGAGGGAAATGAGCGCGGCGCCGATGATTTGCACGGCGCGGATGGGCCATTGCAGGTCGCCGAGCAATCTGAGCCGCGTGCAATCACCCAAGCCTTTGTCAAGGCCGCCGCGCAGCAACAGATCCGTGTAAACGATGATTTCAACGGGCCCGATCAGGAAGGCGTCGGCCTGTATCAGGTAACCCAGTACCATAGCGGCCCTGCCAGGGGCGAGCGGTGTTCGGCTGCGGCGGCCTATTTGCCGGACGCCGTGATGCGCCGCAGCAATCTGACTGTGTTGACCCGTGCGATGGCCCAAAAGGTCGAGACGCAGGATGGGCGCGCCGTGGGTGTTCGGGTGCAACATGGCGGCAAGACCAAACGGATTGAGGCAGGCCGTGAGGTGATCCTGTCCTCCGGTGCCTTTGGGTCGCCACAGTTGTTGATGCTGTCGGGAATCGGGCCGCGAGATGAATTGGCCGACCATGGGATCGACGTAGTTCAAGAGCTGCCCGGGGTTGGCCGGAACCTGCAGGACCATCTGGACTACACCCTGAGTTACCATTCCAAACGTGATGATGTTGTTGGATTGGGTCTCAAGGGCTTGATGAAACTTGGACAGGCGGGGTTGCGCTGGCGCAAGGATGGTTCCGGACTGTTTGCATCTCCCTTTGCCGAGGGCGGTGCGTTTCTGAAATCAAGCCCTGAGGTGGCCCGCCCAGATCTGCAACTGCATTTTGTGATCGCGATCGTGGATGATCATATGCGCAAGATTCATGTGAAGTTCGGATATTCCTGCCATGTGTGCGTGTTGCGACCTTGGAGCCGTGGGCATGTGGGTTTGCAGTCGTCCGATCCCGCAGCGCCACCACGCATTGATCCTCAGTACTTGAGCGATCCGCGTGATCTGAGCGTGTTGATGAACGGCGCCCGCCAGATGGAGAGCATCTTGACGGCTGCACCGCTGGATCTGTGGCGTGGCGAGAGGCTTTATCCCCATGACGGAACAGATGCCGCGCTGGAAGCGGACATTCGTTCCCGGGCCGATACGATTTATCATCCGGTGGGGACCTGCAAGATGGGCATAGATGATATGGCCGTCACCGACCTTGCAGGCCGCGTGCGGGGTGTGAACGGGTTGCGCATCGTGGATGCGTCACTGTTTCCCCGTCTGATTGGCGGCAACACCAATGCGCCGACGATCATGATCGCGGAAAAGATATCAGCGCAAATGCGTGGGCTCGTTTGAGATGTACTGTAACGCGCTAAGGATTTGCGCCGGGTGGGGGCTCTGGCCCCGCGGCCTTACGGCTCCCCCGAGATATTTTGGGCCGAAAGAAAATGTCAGGGGCGAGCAGGTATGTTCATGGCCCGGGCGACTGCCGGACGGGCCATGAAACGATCGAGGTAGGCGATCAGATTTGGGTGGCTCTCCCAGTCGACGAGATCTTTGGTCCCATAGTAATTCAAAGCATTCAGCCAAGGCGCGATTGCGATATCTGCGATTGAAAAAATGCCTGCGATCCACTCGCGGCCATCGAGTTGATTTTCGAGCACGGCGAGAAGTCGTTTTGCCTCATTCGCATGGCGCTGTCTTGGCCGTTTGTCCTCCCATGCGGCGCCCGCAAACTTCACGTAGAAACCCAATTGTCCCAGCATCGGGCCGAGGCCGCTCATCTGGAACATGACCCATTGAATGATGGTGGCCTTATCTGCGGCGGTGATGCCGATGAGCTTGCCGGTCTTTTCGGCCAGATAGAGCAGGATGGCGCCGGATTCGAACAAACCCAATGGTCCGTCTGGCCCATTGGGGTCGATGATGGCCGGGATTTTGGCGTTCGGGTTCAGGGAGCGGAATTCCGGGCTTTTGACATCCGCCTCTGACAGGGTCACCAGATGCGCCTCAAAGGGGACCTCCATTTCTTCGAGGGCGATCGATATTTTGACACCGTTCGGGGTTGGGAATGAGAACAGTTGCAGGACGTCCGGGTTCTTTGGCGTCCACTTCTGAGTGATTGGGAAAGCGCTGAGGTCGGCCAGTATGTATCTCCTGACGGTGGTGATTCTGGATGGACGGGTATGCCGGTCAAAACTTTTGCCACCCTGTGGGCAGATGTGCGTGCGCTAAAGCTTGAGGGCGAGGTTTGGGGACAACACATCGATCCCCAGCGCCTTGCCGACAGCATAATATGTCAGCCTGCCTGCGTGCACGTTCAGCCCGGCGAGGAGATGGTCGTCATCTTCGCAGGCTTGCCGCCATCCCTTGTTTGCCAACGCCAGCATGAAGGGCATCGTTGCGTTCCCAAGGGCGATGGTCGAGGTCCGCGCGACGGCTCCGGGCATGTTGGCTACGCAGTAGTGCATGATGCCATCCACGTCATAGATCGGGTCTTCGTGCGTCGTGGCGCGAGATGTTTCAAAGCACCCGCCCTGATCGATGGCGACATCGACGATGGCGGCTCCGGGTTTCATGGTCCCAAGCTGTTCTCGCGTTACCAGTTTTGGCGCGGCGGCACCGGGGATAAGCACGGCACCCACAACCATATCGGCCAGTGCGACCAGTTCCGCCGTGTTGCCCTTGCTGGCATAGCTGGTCTTGAACTGCGTCCCGAACACATCGTCGAGGTAGCGCATGCGCGGCAATGACCGATCCAATACGGTGACGTCTGCCCCCATACCTGCGGCAACGCGCGCGGCGTGCGTGCCGACGACGCCGCCGCCGATCACAACCACACGAGCCGGGCCGACGCCCGGGACGCCACCCATCAACACGCCACGTCCGCCATTGGCCTTTTGCAGCGTCCACGCGCCGACTTGTGGCGCGAGGCGCCCCGCCACTTCGGACATCGGGGCCAGCAACGGCAGGCCGCCTGCGGAATCTGTCACCGTTTCGTACGCGATGGCGGTGCAGCCAGAGGCCAGCAAGTCGTGGGTCTGGTCCGGGTCAGGTGCCAGATGCAGATAGGTAAACAATACTTGCCCTTCGCGCAGCATCTTGCGCTCTACCGCCTGTGGTTCCTTGACCTTGACGATCATGTCTGCCGTTGCAAAAACCTCTTCGGCCGTGTCCACGATCTGTGCGCCCGCCTCGATATAGTCTGCGTCGGGAAACCCGGCTCCCTCGCCTGCCTTTGTTTCGATGATAACGTGGTGGCCGTGCGCAACGGCTTCTTGGGCGGC
This sequence comes from Tateyamaria pelophila, assembly GCF_019966495.1. GTDB lineage: Bacteria > Pseudomonadota > Alphaproteobacteria > Rhodobacterales > Rhodobacteraceae > Tateyamaria > Tateyamaria pelophila. The sequence continues at coordinate 25,539 of NZ_JAIMIA010000026.1, forward strand.
GTTGGGCGTCATGCCCACGCGGAATTCCTGTGGTTTGATCTCTTTCGGGCAACCGATTTTCATTTGGATCCTCCTGCTTTGAGATGAGTATCATGCGAATGCCGTGCAAGGGGATGCGAAAATGGTCCTGTCTTTGAGGGTATTTATCGAATAATCTTGTTGTAATCTTCAGTTTAGAGAAAGAAATCACGGTCCATGACCCTTGATGCAACAGATCGACGTATCCTTTCGGCGCTTCAGCGACGGGGGCGCATGTCCAATGCCGACCTGAGTGAGGCCGTCAATCTATCTGCCTCCGCCTGCCACCGCCGGGTGCAGCGATTGGAAGAGGCAGGGTACATCCGCGATTACGTGGCCCTGTTGGATGCGCGCATGATGGGCGTACCGACCACTGTGTTTGTCGAAATCACGCTGCAAGGGCAGGCAGATGAGGTGCTGGAGGCGTTCGAAAAAGCCGTGGCGCGCATTCCCGATGTGCTGGAGTGCCACCTGATGGCGGGGACGGCGGATTACATTCTGAAGGTGGTGGCGGAGGGAACCGAGGATTTCGCCCGTATTCATCGCCAATATCTGGCGCGGCTGCCAGGGGTGGCGCAGATGCAGTCGAGCTTTGCCTTGCGCACCGTTTTCAAAACGACGGCCTTGCCGGTTTGATCCAAATCTGAAGTGTTGCCGGGCTTTTGCGACAAAGCCCGGCAACGCGTTTCGCGGCGTTTAGCCGACGAGATTATTGTCGTCGCGCTTGACCGTCACGATGGCCGAGCGGGGCAGGCTGCCTTCGCCATCCGGGAAGGGGCTGCCCGGGTGCTGGATGCCGACAAACATGGTCCGCCGATCTGTCGACCATGTCAGGCCGGTCACTTCGGAGCCGTTCGGGCCGGTCAGGAACCGCCGGATTTCGCCGGTGACAGGGTCGCCTGCGAGCATCTGGTTGTTCCCCATGCCCTCAAACTCGCCTTCGTTGCCGTCATCGCCATCGGTCTGGATCCACATGATGCCCGCGCTGTCGAACATCATCCCGTCGGGCGAGTTGAACATGTTGCCTTCGTTCACGTTGGACGACCCTTTGTAGAGACCTTCCTGATTGGTGGGGTTGCCCGCCATCACGTAAAGATCCCACTCGAACGTGTTCGAGGCATGGTTATTGCCCGATGGACGCCAGCGCACGATTTGGCCGAAGTTGTTGGCATCCCGAGGGTTTGGACCGTTGGCAGATGTATCATCGCCACCGGCGTTCGGTGCCACACCCCGGTTCTTGTTATTGGTCAGGCAGCAATACCCCTCGACCGCGCGCGGGTTCACCGCGACCCACTCGGGACGGTCCATCGTGGTTGCCCCAAGCTTGGACGCCGCCGTACGTGTAAAGATCGCGATTTCAGCTTCGGACATGCCTGTTGCCGCCGGTGTCAGCGCCATCCATTCGCCGCTCATGTCGTCATTGAATTTGGCGACATAAAGCTGACCTTCGCTAAGCAGGGTCGAGGTGTCACCGCCTGGCACATACAGATCTCGGCTGAGCCACTTGTACATGAACTCGCCACGCTCGTCGTCCCCCATATAGATGATCAGACGACCATCGGGCGACAGCGCATAGGCCGCGTTTTCATGCTTGAACCGTCCCAGAGCCGTATGCTTGACCGGGGTCGAGCTTGCATCCGATGGATCGATTTCGACGATATATCCGACGCGGTGCGGCTCGTTCGGGTTCTGGCTCACGTCAAAGCGGGCGTCCCATTTGTGATAGTCGTAGCCCCAGCCATCCGGGCCGACGCCATAGCGGGAATATCCGGCGGCGGTGGCTTCGTCCGTTGGCATGTCGCCGGTTGCTCCGAAGTAACCGTTGAAGTTTTCCTCGCAGGTCAGATACGTGCCCCAGGGCGTGCGGCCGGCGCCGCAGTTGTTCATCGTGCCCAGCGACATTGTGCCCGATGGATCATCTGCGGTTTTCATCAGGTCATGGCCTGCCGCGGGCCCATCAATGGTCATGGGTGTGTTGTGCGTGATCCGGCGGTTGAACGGGCTGTCGACAACGACCGACCACCCCTCCGGGCCTTCTGCGAGTTCAAAGACAGTGACCCCCTGCAGGTTTTGCAGCAACAACACATCGTCGGCGTCTCTTGGAACCCCGTCTTCCGCGTTGGGCAGATTGGTCTTGCGGTTGGCGTATTCGCTGTTGACCGCGATCACCTCGTGCCCGTCGATATGGTAGAGTTCCATGCCGTCGGTATTTTCACCAAAAACGCGGTCGGAGCCTTCGGTTGGATGGCCATTTACGGGGTCAAATTCTGGCGCATCGGAAAAGAGCGGATCGCCCCAGCGCACCAGTACATCCCAGTTGTAGCCTTCGGGGACGTGTACGGTACCATCCGTTTGGATCGGCAGTTGGGCAAAGGCAAAGCGATCCGATTGCGAAGCCATCGCCGTCGTACCCTTGAGCATCGACGCGCCCATCACGGCGGCGCCCGATCCGAACGCAAGTGCCCCGCCCAGGAATCCACGGCGTGATATGGCGCGTTCTACGACATCGTCGAAATCATGGGTTTCGGGGCGTGGAAAGTTGATCTCGTCCCACTCGTCGGCGGACAATTCGGCTGTATTCTGATCGATCATGGCTCTCTCTCTGTTGAATAGGTCCAGGCTAAAACAAGTCTGTAAGTCTCGTGACTCGCGCGGATATTATCGAAGTAGAGGCACAGATTTGTGACGTAAAACCCCTCTGCGAACATGAACCGTTCGGAAAGCGGTCAAGATCGCGCATGTTCATGGTGGATTGACGCTGGCGTATGGGTCAAGCGCCGGCAATTCGCTGGCGGAAGTTCGCTTATAGCGAGAACCGAAAAGCTGATCTTGCAGTCTTATGTTTTCTGGGCTGGGATTCAGAATTCCAGTTGGCAAGGAAAAAGCGGCTGCATTTTCGGACCTTGCATCGTCCTGCGCTGACGGGCCCGTCACCATGAAATGAATTTGCCACCAACCTGACTGACGACAAAAACAAACCCCCGCAGCATGGCTGCGAGGGCTGTAACTTTCAGAGCATTGCTCGGATGATTTACATCATACCTTCGCGTTGCGCTTTTTTGCGTGCCAACTTACGAGCACGGCGGATCGCTTCAGCTTTCTCGCGCGCTTTTTTCTCGGAGGGCTTCTCGAAATGTTGCTTGAGCTTCATTTCGCGGAAAACGCCTTCGCGCTGCAGCTTTTTCTTCAGAGCGCGGAGCGCCTGATCGACATTGTTGTCGCGAACACTAACCTGCATGTGGTTTTCACCACCTTTCTAGATATGAGTTGCAAGGATTTGCAGGAATTGGTCGCCTAACAAACTTTTCCGCAGTTGTCCAGCATTTTGCAGTCGGATCAAAAGGACAAAACGTTGGCGGGTGGCCCTGCGGTCATGCCTGCCAAGACTGCCGTGCTCGCGTTCAGGTTGGCAAGCACCATATTCTGAACTGCTTTGCCGCTCAAAATATCATGGCCTTTAAGTCTGTTCGGTTTTGGCGGGCTTTCCACATGAAGGAAATGGCGGCGCGTTCTACGTGCTCTTGCCCGCATGGGCTGATCGCCCTAGGTGTATTCCATGACAGAAAACCCGAATGATAAAATTGATCGGTTGCTGGACGCTGCTTTGATGCATGTGCCCTTTGACGGCTGGTCCGAAGCAACTTTAAAAGCCGCTGCAAAAGATGCGGAAATCGACTTGGCGATGGTGCGGGCGCTCTGTCCGCGCGGTGCCCTTGATTTTGCGCTGGCCTATCATGCGCGGGGTGATGCCGCGATGATTGCGCGAATGAAATCGGGAGACTTGCCAGAACGGTTTCGCGACAAGATCGCGGCCGCGGTGCGGTTCCGCATCGAGGCGGTTACGGACAAGGAAGCTGTGCGCCGCGGTACGACGCTTTTTGCCTTGCCCATGCACGCGGCAGACGGGGCCAAGGCAATCTGGGGTACCGCCGACAAGATCTGGGATACGCTGGGTGACCGTTCGGATGATGTGAACTGGTACACCAAACGCGCCACGTTGTCCGGCGTGTACAGTGCGACGGTTTTATATTGGCTGGGCGATGACAGCATCGACAATCAGGCGACGTGGGAATTTCTGGACCGGCGGATCGAGGACGTGATGCGGATCGAGAAGGTCAAGGCGAAGGTCCGAGACAACAAGGCGCTGAGCGCACTCTTGACAGGACCGAACTGGTTGCTGAGCAAAGTCAGAGCGCCAATGAAGGTGCCGGATATTGATTTGCCAGGCAGTTGGGGACCGCGCCGGTAATACAGGCGTCGCTGAAGCGCGCGCCTGACCTGCATCGTCGCCGACGGCATCGCGAGACTCATCACAATGGTTTTCATACCGCGCTGTGCTTGATACCCAAAGGGCAGCAAAAAGGATGACCCGATGACCACAGAAATGCGCGCCGTTGAAATCAGCAGCCATGGCGGACCGGAGGTGTTGAAACCCGTTTCGCGCCCGCGGCCCGTGCCTGGACACGGGCAGGTCGTCATTGAAGTTGCCTTTGCCGGCGTGAATCGTCCCGACGCCTTGCAACGCGCGGGTCTCTACAATCCGCCTGACGGCGCAAGTGATCTGCCGGGCCTTGAAGCGTCCGGCACCATCTCGGCTGTTGGTACCGGCGTCAGTGAATGGGCGGTGGGCGACCAAGTTTGCGCGTTATTGCCCGGTGGCGGCTATGCCGAATATGTGGCGACCCCCGCGGCCCATTGCCTGCCGGTGCCCGAAGGATTGAGTTTGAAAGAGGCGGCTTGCCTGCCAGAGACCTTTTTCACCGTCTGGTCCAACGTTTTTATGCGCGGTGGCCTGAAGGGCGGAGAGCGGTTTTTGGTCCATGGCGGATCCAGCGGGATTGGTACAACTGCGATACAGTTGGCGCACCATTTCGGCGCGCGCGTTTTTGTGACGGCCGGATCGGATGAGAAATGCCAGGCGTGCCGAGGCTTGGGCGCGGAGATCGCGATCAATTATCGGGACGCCGATTTTGTTGAGGTGGTAAAGGCGGAGGGTGGAGCGGATCTTATCCTCGATATGGTTGGCGGGCCCTACATTCCGCGCAACCTGAGTGCTCTGGCGGATGATGGGCGTTTGGTTCAGATCGCGTTTCTACAAGGTCCGAAGGTCGAGTTGAATTTCGTACAGCTCATGACCCGCCGCCTTACGATGACGGGCAGCACCTTGCGCCCGCAAAGCGACCTTGCCAAGGCGCGAATCGCGCAAGATCTGCGTGAAGCGGTTTGGCCGCTATTGGCGGCGCGCCGCATTGGCCCCGTCATGGATTCGGAATTTGCGTTGGCCGATGCCGCTGACGCGCATGCGCGCATGGAGAGCAGCGGCCATATTGGAAAAATCGTTTTGGACGTCGCGGGCTGAGAAAATTCGGCGAATTTTCTTGGGGGCGTTGCCCCCCGGCCTTTGGCCTCCCCCCAGAGTTTAACCGGCAAAATGAAGAAGGATCAGAGCATGGCTAAGACTGCAATTATTGAGGGCCATGGTGGCCCGGAGCAATTTCGGATCGTGGACCGCCCTGTGGGCGCGCCTGGGCCGGGAGAAATCTGCATCGCACATAAGGCGATCGGTTTGAACTTCATCGATGTTTACCAACGCACGGGCTTGTATCCGATGGAATTGCCGCACGCATTGGGTATGGAAGCCGCGGGCGTTATTGAGGCTGTGGGTGAGGGCGTGACGCATTTGGCAGCCGGTGATCGCGCGGCCTATGCCGCGATGCCGCCCGGTGCCTATGCCGAAGCCCGCGTGATGCCGGCCGCACATGTCGTGAAACTGCCGGACGAGGTGCCGTTTGACGTTGCTGCCGCCATGATGCTCAAGGGGTTGACGACGGAGTACCTGTTTCATCGCACCACGCCGATCAGCGCAGGTGATACCGTCTTGTTTCAGGCCGCTGCCGGTGGCGTCGGCTTGATTGCATGCCAGTGGGCGAAGTCGGAGGGCATTACCCTGATTGGCACTGCGGGCGGCCCTGAGAAGTGTCGGATGGCGTTGGAAAATGGCGCGGCGCATTGCATTGACTACAAAGCTGAGGATTTTGTGCCCGTGGTGCGTGACCTCACAGGGGGGAACGGCGTCGATGTGGTCATGGACGCAGTCGGAAAGGATACCTTTGACGGCTCGCTCGATTGTTTGAAACCGTTGGGCATGTTCATTTCCTTTGGCAATGCGTCTGGTCCGGTTCCGCCGTTGAACATCGGAATTCTGGGGCAGAAAGGATCGCTCAAGATCACGCGCCCGACGCTGTTTACACATATTAGCGCGCCCGAAACTCTGCGTGCCATGGCGGAGCGATTGTTTGAAAAAGTTGTGAAGGGCGATGTCACTTTGCGTATCGATCAGCGGTTCAAGCTGGACGATATTGCGGATGCCCACCGGGCTTTGGAGGCGCGTCAGACGACGGGCTCGACCGTGATCGAGCTTTAGCGCACTGGCGTAAATACCGCGTCGCGCGCGGTGCAATCGCGTACAACGTCCTGCCCGCAAGGGACAGGTTCAAGCGTGCGCGACAAGCAAATTCGGGCCTCCTGGATATGTCCGGCGCGGCAGGTGATGGTGACACCATCCCGCTGAAACTCTGGATTGGATTGCAGGAATGCGTCTTCAACGACGGATGCGGGCAATTTCACGGTCTGGTCCAACTGCCGAAACACGGGCGGTCGGACGACGCGTCCGTAGGCTTCGCGCGACAAGGCGTAGTAAGCGGGCGCGGAGAGTCCTGTGCAGGTGCCGTGTTTCTTCCATTGATGCCATGCGAGGCCGCCGGTGCCCATGATGTCGGCCATGTCCGCCGTCATACGTCGTGATGGGGGCCGTTCGCCGGATTGGCAATACGAAGGGTAGCCGCGATGAAATTGGGGCCAGAGCCCATGCAGGATCCATCCATGATCGTGACGTGCGTCGCATTGCTCGGACCCGCGTGCATCGCCCTCATAGGCACACCAGTTTGGCGACCAGCTCAGGCTGAGGACGTAATAGTCGAATTCACCTGCTCTTTCTCCGTCGCTCAGGGCGGGCAGAGCCATCATCAGCCAGATCAAGAGCGCACGCATTGGGCTTTCCTTTTTCATCCGTGGCGACTATATCCCACTCAAGTTCCCCCACAACGGAAACCCGCCTTGGATGCCAAGGCCGCCTATTTCAGGCGACGGGAAAGATATGCGCGAAGGAGCACGCAACATGGCAAAACCGATCATGGCCAAAGCCACCGCCGTCTGGCTGGTGGACAATACGACATTGAGTTTCAAGCAGATCGCCGATTTCGTCGAGATGCACGAACTGGAAGTTCAGGGTATTGCCGACGGTGATGTGGCCGCGGGCGTCAAAGGCTTTGATCCTGTGACAAACAATCAGCTGACACAGGACGAGATCGACGCGGCGGAGAAAAACCCGCTTCACCGGCTGACGTTGAAATTCAACGCCGCTGCCGTTGGCGAGGAAAAACGCCGGGGCCCCCGCTACACTCCGCTGTCCAAGCGGCAGGACCGCCCGGCTGCGATCTATTGGTTGGTCAAGTTCCATCCGGAGTTGACCGATGGTCAGATCTCCAAGTTGGTTGGCACCACCAAACCGACGATCCAGTCGATTCGCGAGCGTACACACTGGAACATTTCCAACATCCAGCCGGTTGATCCCGTCGCCCTTGGTCTGACCAAGCAGTCCGAACTCGACGCCGCTGTGCAAAAGGCCGCCGCCAAGAAAGCCGCTGATGCGCCTGTGATGACGGATGATGAACGCCGCAAACTGGTCAGCACCGAGCAGAGCCTCGGCATGGAGTCCGAGCCCAAGATACCAACGGCGATTGAAGGGCTGGAGACATTCTCTCTCTCCATGGATGTGGACGACGACGAGGAAGAAGAATCAACGCTTGTTGACGCCGATAGCCTGTTCAACCTGCCCAAGGGCGGCAAAGACGACGAAGATGAACAGCCGTGATCTGATCGTCATTGCCGACGGAAATCGTCTTTGGATTTGAAGTGGGCGCGCCTGGAGAAAGGCGCGCACGTTTTTTTCAAAATCACCTGACAAACCAATACGCATCTGTACCGGAGGCAACGGTTGTACCTGTGGTTTGTGACCTGCACAGTGACAGGATATCTGCGCGTGATACTGCCGTGTCGGCGGCAGAGGTCGGCGACAGTGTCTATGGCGAGGACCTGACCGTCGATCGGCAGGAGGCCGTTCCGGCCGCCATCAAGGACAGTAGCGATCCGCGCCAGGCCGCGACTTGGTTGGTCGCGCTTGAGACCCCCCATTTGGGGACGTCCCGTGCCTCTATCGCCGTTTCAGCCCGTCGCGCATGAGGGGCTGCGTGTTGCAATCTTCAATTTTGAAACGGTTTTTGGCTGAAGCAAGGTTTGGCGGCGCAGTTGGGTTGTCATGGACACTCTTTCCCTTCATCTTTTGCATGAACAGCCATGGTACTCCCACATGTGTGGCAATGATAAGGAAGGACTGACAATGCATCCGACCGAAAAAATCGTGCGGCAATTTCATGAATCGTGGGATATGCGGGACCCGGAACGCGGCGCCGCCGTGATCGCGGAAGATTGCGATTTCGAAGATATTGCCCGCGCCGAGAAGCTGCCGGGGAAAGACGCTTACAAGGCGGACTATCATCGCTGGCGCGAGGCGTTTCCGGACGGGCTTTGCAAGGTTGAAAACGTGATCGTCAGCCAATGCGGGGAATGGGCGACGGTCGAATTTCGAAACACCGGCACGCATACAGGTGTTTTGCGTTCTAGTCTTGGAGATTTCGCACCCACCGGCAAGCGGGCGGAGGTCCGTTATTGCTCGGTCATGCGGGTCAGGGACGGACTGGTTGTCGAAGGGCGAGATTATTATGACAGTGCGACGATCGTCCGCCAGCTGGGGTTGAGCGGCTAAGCTCGTTCAGACCGACTTGCGCGCTCTGAGCGCTGCGGTGATCGTACCGTCGTCCAGATAATCCAACTCGCCGCCGATTGGCACGCCTTGCGCGAGGGAAGTGAGCGACACCTGTCCGTCAAGCTGGTCGGCGATGTAGTGGGCCGTGGTTTGGCCGTCAATTGTGGCGTTCAGGGCCAGTATCACTTCGGTGATATTCTCGGTCGCCACCCGGTCGATCAAGCGCGGGATGCGCAGTTCCGATGGGCCGATGGCGTCCAGCGCAGATAACGTGCCGCCCAGAACGTGATAGCGCCCCTTGAACGAACCGGAGCGTTCCATGGCCCAGAGGTCGGCGACATCTTCGACGACGCAAAGCTCGCCAGTGGCCCGCTTTTCCGAGACACAGATATCGCAGACGTCCGCCGTGCCCACATTGCCGCAGTTCAGGCATTCCCGCGCGGTGGCGGCCACCGTCTGCATCATGTCTGCCAGCGGTGTGAGCAACAGGGCGCGCTTGCGGATCAGATGCAGCACCGCGCGCCGGGCCGAACGCGGGCCGAGGCCCGGCAGTTTGGCCATCAAGTCGATCAGGGCGTCGATGTCGCGTGTGCTGCTCAAATGACATTCCATGATGCGCGGGAGGGAGCCTCCGGCGGGAGTTTACTTGGCAAGATGAAGCAATGGGTTCATCCTAGAACGGAAGCTTCATGCCCGCAGGCAGGCCAAGCCCTTCGGTCAGCTTCCCCATTTCTTCCTGCGCTTTTTCGCTTGCCTTGACTTGCGCGTCCTTGATGGCGGCGAGGATCAGGTCTTCGACCACTTCCTTGTCGTCGCCGTTGAAGATCGAAGGGTCGATGTCCAGCGCTGTCAACTCGCCTTTGGCAGTGGCCGTCGCTTTGACAAGCCCTGCGCCGCTCTCGCCGGTGACCATGACGTTTTGCAGGTCCTCTTGCATTTCGGCCATCTTGGTCTGCATTTCCTGTGCTTTTTTCATCATCCCGGCCATATCGCCGAGACCGCCTAAACCTTTGAGCATGTGTTCGTCTCCAAGTGTCAGGCCCCGCTGCTGCGCGGGGCGGTGTAAAGAATAGTTGCCACACATATTGCAGCCACTGCCGCAATGAACAAGGTGGGCGAACCGACGCATCCTTCGGCCATGCCTAATTCGCGTGTGCCCGTTGGGTCCAGCATGGTCAGCATTGATACCAGAATGGTCCAGAGCACGACAACCACAACGCCGCCCCATTGGCTGCGAAACCGCAGGGTCAGGAGCGTCAGCGCGAGCAGGATCAGGGTAATGGGCGAAGACGCGAGTTGGAGCGCCTCGTCCATGCCGGACACGGGCCCGCCGTCCCAGTTGGGGCGCTGGAGCGCGCAAGTCTCGGCCAGCGCCGTCCCGGGCAGGGCCGCGAGGATCAATCCTCTTCGAAGGGGTCCCATTCATCGTCCACTTCGGGCAGCGCTTCGATATGGGCCTCGTTGGCGATATCTTGGGGCGTGCGGATGTCGGTGATCTTTGCCTTTGGAAAATGGGCCAGAACGGCCTGCACCAGTGGGTGGCTTTCGGCCTGGGTTCGCAGGGCGTTTTCGGCCGCGTCGCGCAGTTCGGCCACGGTGTCGGCGCCACCTTCGTTGACGACGGTCACGGCCCAGCGATTGCCCGTCCACATTTGCAGCCGCGCGCCCAGGCGTTGCGCCAGGTCGCGCGGGGCGCGGTCGGTGGGCACGAATTCGATGCGTCCGGGCTGGTAATTGGCCAGCCGCAGCGTTGTTTCAACGTCGACGAGCAGCTTCACGTCCCGGTTTGTGCGGATCAGTTCAAGCACATGCTCAAAGCTGGGATAGCGGGCGAGGGCCGCATTCTGGTCCTGGGCAAGCGCGGTGGTCTGGCCCGATGCATTTGGGTTTGAGACCATGCGTGTCTGTGCCTGCTGTACGGCGTGTGCGCCGGAGGGCGGCGATGGTGCGCTGGCTGTGCCTGTTGGCGTGGCCGCAGGCGCAGGCGCGGCGTTCAGTTTGCGCACCAGTTCTTCGGGGCTGGGCAGTTCGGCGACGTGGGTCAGCCGAATGATGGCCATTTCCGCGGCCATCATCGCGTTCGGGGCGGCGGCCACTTCGTCCAGCGCCTTCAGCAGCATTTGCCACAGCCGCGTCAGCACCCGCATCGACAGCGCTTCGGCCATCTGCTGGCCGCGGCTGCGTTCGTCGGGTGAGATCGTTGGATCGTCAGCCGCTTCGGGCGTGATTTTCACGACCGAAACCCAATGGGTGATTTCGGCCAGATCGCGCAGCACCGCCATCGGATCGGCCCCGTCGGCATATTGTCCGCCCAGTTCGGTCAGCGCGCCCGCAGCATCGCCCTTGAGGATCATATCGAACAGGTCGAGTACACGGCCCCGGTCGGCCAGACCAAGCATGGCGCGGACCTGATCGGCGGATGTCTCACCCGCCCCGTGGGAAATCGCCTGATCCAGCAGCGACGTCGCATCGCGGGCGGACCCTTCGGCGGCGCGGGTGATCAGCGCCAGCGCGTCATCTGCAATCTCGGCATTTTCACCAGCTGCGATTTTGCGCAGCAAGGCAATCATGACTTCGGGTTCGATCCGGCGCAGGTCAAAGCGCTGGCAGCGGGAGAGGACGGTCACCGGCACTTTGCGGATTTCGGTTGTGGCAAAGATGAATTTCACGTGGGCGGGCGGCTCTTCGAGCGTTTTCAGCAGCGCGTTGAAAGCGCTGTTGGACAGCATGTGCACTTCGTCGATGATATAGATTTTGTAACGGGCGGAGGCCGCGCGGTAATGCACACTGTCGATAATCTCGCGGATGTCGTTGACGGAGGTATTCGAGGCCGCGTCCATTTCCAGCACGTCAACGTGACGCCCTTCCATGATGGCGACGCAATGTTCGCATTGACCACAGGGTTCGGTTGTCGGTCCGCCTTCTCCGTCGGGACCGATGCAGTTCATCCCTTTGGCGATGATCCGCGCGGTCGTTGTCTTGCCTGTGCCCCGAATGCCCGTCATCACGAAGGCTTGGGCGATACGATCCGCTTGAAACGCGTTTTTCAGCGTGCGCACCATGGCATCCTGGCCCACCAGATCCGCAAAGGTCTCGGGCCGGTATTTGCGTGCAAGCACCTGATATTTCGGGGATGCGTCGGACATATGCCTGCTTTTGGATTCGGAGCGTTCCGCCAAACCTAATGGCGGTGGGCGGCGGCGTCTAGCACCGCTTGGCGTCGTGGTAACGTCAGGGAGTGGAATTCCCGGTTCCACCCCTTACTTTATCGGCAGGGCATTGGTTTGGAGCACCGCTCGCCGTCCTTGGATGTTGGGATTGCACTGAACGGGTCACGATCGCGCCGTCGAACTTTGATTGGACGTGCACTGGCCATGCCGACCCGTCTCACGGCGTAGAACAGAATCATCGCCAGAAGGCTTAAGTGCAAGACCGACCGAGTTTGGATTTGGTCTGCGACACGTGCTGGTTATGGCGGTGAATAAGCTTGCATTTTCCATGTAAAAGCACAGGAAACCAAGTGCCGTTGCCCCGATTGCCAAGGCGTAGGTGAGAGATTGACATCGACCCAAGCGGGGCTCGTTGCGGCTGCTTCCTTCCGGATCTGACCGGGTTGGCGAGGCGCTTGCCCGCGCCAACCTCTCAAAGCGTGATATAAGCGGCCTTGGGCTGGCACGCAAGGGCTGCTCATATGGTGACGCGTATCTGCAAAAAACCATCGTTCGTCAGCCCGACCGGATCTGGATCAAAGCAGGATATGTCATCGAGGTGGCGGGCCGCGTCCGGCGACGTCTCGATGATCACCTGTCGGTTCAGGCCGGAGACAAAGCGCCACGCCGTTGGGGCCGGATCATCGCTCACGGGTGTTTCGCTGAGGTCCCTGTGCATCGCTTTTGCCAAATCGGTCTTCGTTTGCAGAATTGTCTCGGCGGTCGAAAGTCCGGGAAAGCTCCCTCCGCCCGCGCCACGGTAGCTCGACATCGCAATGAGGTATCTTTCGTCCGCTGTTATGTCGTGCCCATTGAAGCGCAGTGCGCATATGCGGCGAGCATTGGGATCAATCAGCCCTCCTGACACATCATAGCGCGGTGGTGCGAAAGGATCGATCACGGCCTCCAGCCCCATTAAGCTGTCAAAGCTGAAAAACGGCGCATCCGGATTGGCCAAAGCCGAAGTGGTTTCGCGGCTGGCCCCAAAATATGCGGCAGAACGCTCCGCCCAGTTCCATAGATCGGCCCCAGTCAGAACCGCCGCCCAGATGTCGTTCTGATAGGGGCAAATCATCGCAACATGGCGCGCAAGGATTGGTCCCTTTGGGATATCGATGAAATTGGTTACACCGCCATGTCCGCCTACCGCCGAAGATGAAACGGATGCGATCAAGGGCAATGCGGCGTGTGGCGTATCCTTGACATACTCCGCGATGACACCGGTCATCGTACGCGCGACCAGCGCATGTTCTGTCCCGGTTTGCAGTGCGTTAAAGTAGCTGTGAATGTGGTGCCCCGTGGCCGAGACGGGTGTTTCCATGATTGCACGGGTTGCCGCGATGGATGGAGCGGCCAAGTGACTGATCGAACGATCCGTATCCGAATGGGCGGCGGACCGCAGTGACACCGTATGACGTGCCACATGCCAGCGGCCTCCTTCCCATGTCAGAACGCGGTCAATGATCCCAAGCGATCGGGCCGCAAATTCCGGCATCACCGCAGGTAGCCCTGCAAGTGTTCCTTGAACCGGATCTGCCAACGGGCCGATCCCATGATCCTCATCCGGAAAACGGCGATGGGTGTGCCCCATGATTATTGCATCTACCCCCGGTACCTGACTGGCCACCTGGGCGGAAAAGTTCTCTGTGTTGGCCTCGGTTTTGGCGGACAGGCCACTGTGGCAAAGCGCCACGATCAACTCGGCGCCGACATTGCGCAAACTATGCACGGCGCGGGTGGCAGCATCGACACCGGTGTCGAAAGTAATCCGCCCTGACAGATTGCTGTGGTTCCAGATGAGCGTTTGCGGCGGAAGCACGGAAAAGACCCCGACGGACAGCGGACGGCAAACCCCGTCATCGCATTCCATCATCAATGGGATTACCGCTCCGGGAAGTACGCCGTTGATATGCCCCTCGGAAATGCTGGCACATATTACAGGTGCAGTCAGCCGATCGACGATGGTTTCAAGAAACCCCAACCCGTAGTCAAAATCGTGATTTCCCAAGCCCAGGGCGTCATAGCCCAGAGCGTTGGCGACGGCGGGCCAGGGATGCGGCGTTTTGCTTTCGGATGCGGCGCAGATGTCCGCCTCAGCTGTGCCTTGCAATACATCGCCGTTGTCGAACAAAAGGGTCTGGCCCTGTGCCTTATCGCGGGCCTCTTGAATGGTGATCGCCAGCCTGTCCAGCCCTAGCCCTGTCCTCATTCTTTTCTGGCGGGCGTCCCAACCCGTCATGTGCGCATGGACGTCGGTTGTTGCAAGGAGGCGGAGATGGGCGCTCGCAAAGCGGGAAGTGCGACTGGAAAAATCAATCATACCGAGAGTTTGGCGCGTGTCTGAAAATACTCAAGTCATAAAGTGAGCCGGGCTTAATACGTTTGCAACCCATTGCACCGCAGACACGCTCGTGCCACTCGGTGACAGGTTTGCCACAAAAATAAGGTCCAACGGAATGCGCCACGCGGAATCAGTGACATTTGGAGGATCTGGACTTGATCGTGCCGCAGAGGTGCGGGGCGATCCATGCGCTCTGGAAGCGGCACGGCGTGATCCGGACGCGCGTACGATTTTGCTGTGGCGCGGCAAGGTCTTGATTGTGCGCACCCGTCCGGCGCATGTGTTGCAAGTGCCATTGGGCCATCCGGTCTTGACGGAGGTCGATACACGGTCGATTTTTCTGGGGCGCGAAGACGGCGCGCCGCGATTTGCCCATGACCTGTCGGCATGGGAACCGGAGGACCTCGATGAGGGATTGCTGGGCGGTTTTTTGGATCCGACAGAACAGCATCACCCGGCCTTTGATCAGATCGAGGTTTTCGTTGAACTGCGCCGTATCATGACGTGGTTGACACCAAGGGACGCGGAACTGGCCGCGACCGCCAAGGCAATATTCGGCTGGCATCAAAGTCACCGGTTTTGCTCCAAATGCGGGGCCGCGTCCGAAGTGACCCAGGGGGGATGGCAAAGTACATGCCCTGCATGCGGAGCGCATCACTTTCCGCGCACCGATCCGGTTGTCATCATGCTGATCACCCATGGCAATTCAGTCCTGATGGGTCGGTCGCCCGGTTGGCCAGAAGGGATGTATTCCTTGCTGG
The DNA here is from genome assembly GCF_019966495.1 of Tateyamaria pelophila. Taxonomy (GTDB): domain Bacteria; phylum Pseudomonadota; class Alphaproteobacteria; order Rhodobacterales; family Rhodobacteraceae; genus Tateyamaria; species Tateyamaria pelophila. Next base: position 40,752 of record NZ_JAIMIA010000026.1, read on the forward strand.
CCGGTTTTGTCGAGCCAGGCGAAACGCTGGAAGCCGCTGTGCGGCGCGAAGTGTTCGAAGAGGCGGGTGTGACCGTGGGAGCGGTTGACTATCTGGCCAGCCAGCCCTGGCCCTTTCCGGCGTCCTTGATGTTTGGCTGTCGTGGCCAAGCCACAAGCAAAGAGATCATCATAGATCCGACCGAAATCGAAGACGCCATGTGGGTTACGCGCGAAGATATGATGACCATCTTTGCCGGTGATCACCCGACTGTGCTGCCCGCACGCAAAGGCGCAATAGCACATTTTTTGATTGAAAACTGGCTTGCGGACACCTTGGATTAACCTAATTTGATCGAAAACAAGAAACATAGACACAACAAGCACAGGCGTTTTAGATGAAGTTTTCGACCAGAGAAGATATCAATGCGCCGATTGAGCAGGTGTTTTCAGCACTATGTGATTTTGAGGGGTTTGAGCGACAGGCCATGCGGCGCGGTGCCGAAGTGCAGCGAATCGATACATTGCACGAACCCGGTGTCGGAATGCGGTGGCAGGTCGATTTTACCATGCGGGGTCGCCAGCGGAATGTAGAATTGGAGTTGTCGCGTTTTGACGTGCCGAACGAAATGGTGTTTTCGGCCAAATCTGCCGGGATGGACGGGACGTTTTCGATTGAACTCATTGCGTTGTCGCGCACCAGAACGCGCATGTCGATTGCACTGGAAATGTTGCCGTTGAACCTTTCGGCACGGTTGTTGATTCAATCTCTGAAGCTGGCAAAGGTGACCCTCAGCAAGCGATTCAAGTTGCGGGTTGCGGATTATGCCAAAGGTCTCGAAGAGCGGCTCGAACGCTCGGCCTGACGTCGCCTGCGGTCAATCGCGCCGGGCTGCCGCCGGATAGACGCCGAGAATATCAAGCTTGTTTGTGAAATAATCCAACTCTTCCAATGCCCGCGCGACGGCAGGATCATCGGGGTGACCTTCGATATCCGCGTAGAACTGGGTGGCCGTGAATGTTCCGCCCACCATATAGCTTTCCAGCTTGGTCATGTTGACGCCATTGGTCGCAAAACCACCCATCGCCTTGTAAAGCGCTGCGGGGATGTTGCGCACTTCGAATACGAATGTGGTGATCATGTGGGCCGCGCGCGCGCGATGATCTGCCAGCGGTGACATCAGCAGGAACCGCGTGGTGTTATGCCCTTGATCTTCGATGTCACGCGACAGGATTTCCAATCCGTGGATGTCCGCCGCAACGGCAGAGGCCAGCGCGCCGACACCCATTTCGCCTGCTTGCGCGATATCCGCCGCAGCACCAGCACTGTCTGCCGCCGCCTCGGCGGTGATCCCGTGGGCGTTCAGGAAGGCCTTGGCTTGCGGAATCAGTACCAGATGGGCGCGCACATGTTTGATATCACCCAGCGTCTGCCCCGGCATCGCCATCAGCGAAATACGCACCCGGACAAAGGCCTCGTCCACGATGTGCAGCCCGCTTTCCGGCAGAAGGCGGTGGATGTCGGCGACGCGGCCATAGGTCGTGTTTTCGACAGGCAGCATGGCCATGTCGGCGCGCCCTTCACGCACTGCACCTATAACGTCTTCGAACGTGGCGCATGGGACGGGTGTTGCCTCTGGGCGGGCCTTCAAACAGGCCTCGTGACTGTAAGCGCCCAGGTCTCCCTGGAACGCAATCCGTTGTGGCATCCGACGTCCCTCGTGGCTTTGTGCCCCAATCTTTTTTGGACAGGGCGATTGGTCGCGGTTAGTATAGCTTGCCAGCGACGAGGGGAAGCAATAGATACCCGCCGAAGCAAAGATGACAATCCACGAAAGTGTAAGCCTTATGTTTGACACGATGACCTTCACCAAAATCGCGGGCAGTTTCTGCGGTGCGTTGCTGATCCTGTTGCTGGGAAAATGGGCGGCCGATGCACTATTTTACACAGGCAGTCACGGCGGAGTGCAGTCCTACGTGATCGATACCGGCGAGGGCGAGCCGGAACCCGAAGTGGCCGAAGTGCCATTTGCGGAGGTTCTTGCATCTGCTGATATTGGCGAAGGCGCGAAAGTATTCCGCAAATGCAGCGCGTGCCACAAAGCCGAAGCAGGTGCAAATGCGACCGGTCCTTACCTTCACGGCGTCGTCGGCCGCGCGGTCGACTCCGCGACGGGCTTCACATCTTATTCCGGCGCGTTGGAAGAGGTCGCCGAAGTCTGGACACCTGAAAATCTCAATGAATTTCTGATCAACCCAAAAGGCTATGCGCCTGGCACCTCAATGGGCTTCAACGGTCTTCCCAAGGTCGAAGACCGAGCAAATGTGATCGCATATCTCGACAGCCTCGACGACTGATTGTTTCAGTTGGAACCATCAATAGGCCGCGCGCAAAGATGCACGCGGCCTTTTTTTGTGCCTGATGTTACAGGGTGCTCACAGTTGCGGCACCAAACACACTTAATCGCACGTTGCATATTGGTGATTGTCGTCATTACCTTAAATCCAAGATCGAGGCTCAGTCGCCGTTCAACAGAGGAGACCGCAATGCACAATATCCGTCCACGTGCCCATGCCACTGCCCGTGTCACCACGACCAGGAACAGTTTGTCGATGTGGGGAGGGCTAGGCCTGTTCGGGCTGTTGCTTACATTGCTCGCGACGACTGTCGTCCGTGCCGACGAACATGAGCCCATCACAACGACACACGGATATTCGTTTTACGGCGACCTGACATATGACGAAGATTTCACCCATTTCGATTACGTGAACCCAGACGCGCCAAAGGGTGGAGAAATCTCTTTGGGCACGGTTGGCACCTTTGATTCGATGCACCCCTATACGCGCAAAGGGCGAGCCGCGGCGCTGTCGTCATCGATCTATGAGAGCCTGTTGGGTGAAGGGGTCAACGGAACCTCGGCGCCGGCAGATGTTTACGGCGAGTATTACGGTTTGCTGGCGGAGCGGATTGAATATGACGACGGGAAAAACTGGGTCATTTTCCATATGCGGCCCGAGGCGCGGTTTTCTGACGGCACACCCGTAACGGCGCATGATATCGCCTTCAGCCACAACCTGCTGCTGGATGAAGGGCTGAAGTCCTACGCGGACGCGGTGCGCCAGCGTATTCCCAAGGTCGAAGTGCTGGATGATCACACCATCAAGTTCTATTTCACCGAAGGTATCTCCCGTCGGTCCCTAATCGATCAGGTAGGATTTGTGCCCGCATGGTCCAAGAAATGGTACGAAGAGACCGGCGCTGGCCTGGATGAAAGCCGTTTGGAGATTTCACCGGGCTCGGGTCCATATGTCGTTGATAGCGTCGATGTGAACCGTCGCGTGGTCTACAAGCGGAACCCGGACTATTGGGGGAATGATCTGCCCTTCAACGTTGGCCGCAACAATTTCGATTCGATCCGGATTGAGTACTTCGGTGATGCCGAAGCGGCGTTTCAGGCGTTTCTGGCGGGTGAGTTTACCTTCCGCACAGAGAATGATTCAAAGAAATGGGCGACCGGCTATGACAATCCCAAAGTGCGTAGCGGTGCGATCGTAAAGGCCGATTTGCCCGATGGCTCTCCTCCGGTCCCGACGGGTATCGTTTTTAACCTGATGCGTCCGCAGTTGCAGGATCGCCGGGTGCGCGAGGCCATCGCGCTGGCCTATAATTTCGAGTGGACCAATGCGTCGCTGCAATACGGTCTGTTCAAACAGCGTTCATCCTTTACGCAAGACACACCGCTCATGGCGACAGGGTTGCCGGAAGGCGACGAGTTGGCATTCCTGCAAAGCCTCGGCGACCTGGTTCCCGAAGATATGCTGACCCAAGCCGCCCGCATGCCCCATACGTCGGATGAGGCACGCCTGTTTGATCGCCGCAACGCCCGCAAAGCCATGGCGCTGCTGGATGACGCCGGATGGCTCGTTGGCGATGACGGCATTCGCCGCAACGCAAACGGTGAAGTGCTGTCGCTGAACTACCTGTTCAACTCTTCGTCTCCGGACACGTTGAGCGGCGCGATGGAAAACTTCGTGTCCAACGTCCGAAAACTCGGTATCGAGATTGAGTTCGAAAAGGTGGATTCGTCTCAGTACACCTCGCGTGAACGGGATCGCGACTATGATCTGGTCTATGATGCCTATGCGGCGTTTCTGGGGACGGGCACAGGGCTGATGCAACGGTTCGGCTCTGAAGCGGCGGAATTCTCCTTGTTCAATCCGGCCGGTCTGGCCAGCCCGCTGGTCGATGCTATCATCGAAGCATCGCTCAGCGCCGAAACCCGTGCTGAGGAAGAGGCATCGTTGATGGCGCTGGACCGCGCATTGCGGCACGAATTCATCATGATCCCGGTTTGGTATAATCCGTCCCATTGGGTGGCTTATTACGACATGTTTGAACATCCCGAAACGATCCCGCCCTACGCGTTGGGCCAGCTTGATTTCTGGTGGTACAACGAGGAAAAGGCCGCAGCCCTCAAAGCTTCGGGGGCATTGAGGTAATCCCATGGGACCTTATATTCTGCGACGAATGCTCTTGGTCATTCCGACCTTGCTGGGCATCTTGTTGGTCAACTTCAGCCTCACCCAATTCGTACCGGGTGGCCCGGTCGAACAAGCCATTGCCCGTGCGCAAGGCGGCGGCGATGTGTTTAGTGGATTTGCCGGCGGCAACACCGATGGTGGTGCAGATGAGCTGAATACGGCGTCCGACAGCACCTATGTGGGCGCCCGCGGTTTGCCGCCGGAATTCATCGCAGAATTGGAAAAAGAGTTCGGTTTCGACAAGCCACCGGTTCAGCGTTTTCTGAACATGGTCTGGAATTACGTCCGATTTGACTTCGGAGAAAGTTATTTCAGGTCGATTTCGGTCATAGATCTGGTGCTTGAAAAGTTGCCGGTGTCGATCACGCTGGGGCTGTGGTCGACGATCATCGCCTATCTGGTATCGATCCCCCTAGGCATCCGAAAGGCGGTGAAGGACGGCACTCCCTTTGATACCTGGACCAGCGGGGCAATCATCGCCGCCTACGCCATCCCGGGATTTCTGTTTGCGATCTTGCTGCTCGTGCTGTTCGCCGGCGGCACCTATTGGCAGATTTTTCCGCTCCGGGGCCTGACATCGGACAATTTCGACGAGCTTTCCGCTTGGGGTAAAGTGGTTGATTACTTCTGGCACATTACCTTACCGGTCCTTGCGGGGACGATCGGGGCGTTTGCGACCCTGACATTGCTCACCAAGAACAGCTTTCTGGACGAGATCAAAAAGCTTTACGTCATGACGGCGCGGGCCAAGGGCCTGTCGGAACGTTCCGTTTTGTATGGCCACGTCTTCCGCAACGCGATGCTGATCGTGATTGCCGGGTTCCCGGCGGTCTTCATCGGGGTGTTTTTCGGCGGCTCCCTGATCATCGAAACGATATTCAGCCTTGATGGTCTGGGGCGCCTCGGGTTCGAGGCGGCAGTGGCGCGCGATTACCCGATCGTCTTTGGTACGCTCTATATCTTTGGCCTCATGGGCCTGCTGGTCGGTATCCTGTCGGACCTCATGTACGTTTTGGTCGATCCGCGCATCGACTTCGAGCGAAGGGAAGGCTGATGGCGCTCTCTCCTCTCAATCAACGGCGCTGGCGCAATTTCTGCAAGAACCGCCGGGCATATTGGTCTCTGTGGATCTTTGGCATTCTGTTTGGCCTGAGCCTGTTTGCCGAATTCCTTGCCTATGACAAACCAATCCTGATCCGTTTTCAGAACGAGTTTTTCACGCCGATCTGGAACTTTTATCCCGAGACGGCTTTTGGCGGAGACTTCCAGACCGAGGCGTCTTATCGCGATATCGAGGTCAAGTGCCTGATCGTTTCCGGTGGCCTTGACGCCTGTTTTGACGACCCCGAAGGTGTGATCGAAGACGCGCAGGACGGTTTCGTCAATGGCGAACCCATTACCAAAGGCTGGGCGATCTGGCCGCCGATCCCATACAGCTTCGACACCGCGGTCGACCGGCCCGGCGCGGCCCCGCTCGCGCCGAACCGTGATAACCTGTTGGGCACGGATGGAACCAAGCGGGACGTGTTGGCGCGGGTGATCCACGGGTTCCGACTGTCGGTGCTGTTTACGCTGATCGTGACAGGGGCATCCGCCGTGATCGGGATTATGGCGGGTGCAGTGCAGGGTTATTTTGGCGGTCGGACCGACCTGATCTTTCAACGCGCCATCGAGATCTGGTCGTCAACGCCAAGCCTTTACGTGATCATCATCATGTTCGCCATTCTGGGGCGAAGTTTCTGGCTATTGGTCTTCTTGCTGGTCCTGTTTGGCTGGACTGGCCTTGTGGGCGTTGTGCGCGCTGAATTCCTGCGCGCGCGCAATCTTGAATATGTGCGGGCAGCGCGCGCCTTGGGTGTCAGCAACCTGACGATCATGTTCCGTCACATGTTGCCGAATGCGATGGTTGCGACACTGACGATGCTGCCCTTCATCATTACGGGTACGATTTCGTCGCTTGCCGTCCTGGATTTCCTCGGCTTTGGCTTGCCGTCCTCTGCGCCGTCGCTTGGCGAATTGACCTTGCAGGCCAAGCAGAACCTGCAAGCGCCATGGCTGGCCTTCACGGCCTTCACCGTTTTTGCCCTGATGCTGAGCTTGTTGATCTTCATTTTTGAAGGTGTGCGCGATGCCTTTGATCCACGAAAGACGTTTTCATGACAGCACTCCTTGAGGTGAAAGACCTGCGGGTGGGTTTCCGGCAGGATGGCCACCTGACTGAGGCGGTCAGAGGCGTTTCGTTTTCCGTTGGACGCGGTGAAACTGTGGCGTTGGTGGGCGAATCCGGGTCGGGCAAATCGGTGTCGGCCTTGTCGACAGTTTCTTTGCTGGGGGACAGCGCCGAGGTGTCCGGCTCCGTGACCTATGATGGTCAACAGATGATCGGGGCGGATGAACGGCTGTTGCGCAAGGTGCGTGGCAACGACATCTCGTTCATCTTTCAGGAGCCGATGACCTCGCTCAACCCGCTGCACACCATTGAAAAGCAATTGGGCGAAAGCCTTGCCTTGCATCAGGGGATCATGGGGGCAGAGGCCCGTGGCCGCATTCTGGAATTGCTGGATAAGGTGGGTATTCGCGATGCCGAGTCCCGCCTGAACGCCTATCCGCATCAGCTTTCGGGTGGGCAGCGTCAGCGCGTCATGATCGCGATGGCCCTGGCCAACAAGCCGGACGTCCTGATTGCGGACGAGCCGACGACAGCGCTGGACGTCACCATTCAGGCTCAGATCCTTGATCTGTTGGCCGAGCTGAAAGACACCGAAGGCATGGGTTTGCTGTTTATCACCCATGATCTGGGCATTGTCCGGCGCATCGCTGACAAGGTCTGTGTGATGCAGAATGGTCTGATCGTGGAGGCCGGTCGCACAGGTGAAATTTTTGACAATCCACAGCACCCTTATACGCAAAAACTTCTGGCTGCCGAGCCTTCAGGCCAGCCTGATCCGGTGCCCGAAGAGGCGGAGGTTGTGGCAGAGGCAGAACATCTGAAGGTGTGGTTCCCGATTACGGCAGGCTTGCTGCGTAGGACTGTGGGTCATGTCAAAGCGGTCAATGACGCGAATTTTCAGGTCCGAAAGGGTGAAACCGTCGGGATCGTCGGCGAAAGCGGATCGGGCAAGACCACGCTGGCGCTTGCGATAATGCGGTTGATTCCGTCGGAGGGGCGCATTGTCTATATGGGACAGGACATCCGCGGATGGTCCGTGCGGGAATTGCGCCGGTTGCGCAAGGACATGCAGATCGTGTTTCAGGACCCGTTCGGGTCGCTCAGCCCGCGCATGACCTGCATGCAGATCATTGCCGAAGGTCTGGGGGTGCACGGGATCGAAGACGGTCGGCCTTTGCGGGAGGTGGTCGCAGAAGTCATGACCGAGACCGGCTTGGACCCTGCCACGATGGACCGATACCCGCATGAGTTTTCAGGGGGTCAGCGCCAAAGGATAGCCATCGCGCGGGCAATGGTTTTGCGCCCCAAGCTTGTGGTTCTGGACGAGCCGACATCGGCTTTGGACATGACCGTGCAGGTTCAGATCGTGGACTTGCTGCGCGGGCTGCAACGCAAATATGGACTGGCGTTTTTGTTCATCAGTCACGATCTAAAGGTTGTGCGCGCGATGAGCCACAAAGTGCTGGTGATGAAACAGGGAGACATTGTGGAGCAGGGCACCGCAGACGACCTGTTTGAGCGCCCCGAGACCGATTACACGCGGCTATTGTTGCAAGCGACGCATTAATCGCCGGTGATTAGTGTTTTCCGCAGCCGGATGGACGCTGTACGGCGCTCTTTGGCCGCTGGCGCGGCAAAGACGCCCCGCCCACCGTCCCATTTCAGATCGCTGACGCGTGTCTGCCCTCTTGCACTGTATAAGTGTCAAAGTGACGGGCAACCAGGCGCGTCAGGGCATGCGCGTCCAAAGGGATGGCCAGTTTATCATTCTGAAGAACAATTGCGCCGTCGAAGGCCTGTTCGGCAGATTGCATCCAATCACGGACCTTTTCTGCATCTGGACCGAATTCACCTGCAGTGACTTCGAAATCGCACATGATCCGTTCGATGATCCGCGCGCGCAGAAGGTCGTCTCCGCTGAAGGCATGGCCGCGGCTTGTCGCGAAAGTCCCGCTTCGAATGGCGGCAACATAGCGCGATGTCGCCGGGTTGTTTTGCGCATATCCTTGGGGAAAGCGGGAGATCGACGAGGCTCCAAGCCCAATCAGGGTGTCACTTTGGTCATCCGTGTAGCCCTGGAAATTGCGACGGAGTTTTCCGGCGGCTTGCGCTTTGGCAAGGCTGTCACTGGGCACGGCGAAATGGTCTATTCCAATCTGGAGATATCCGTCCCAGTCAAAGAGTTTACGTGCAATTTCAAAAAGGTTCAGACGCTCGGCGGGAGTCGGTAGCGCTTGTGATGGAATCAGCGATTGCCGCCGCGCCATCCATGGGACGTGTGCGTAACCGTAAAGCGCCACGCGGTCGGGATTGAGGGACAACAGCTTGGTGACGCTGTCGGTGATTCGTTCGGGCGTTTGATGGGGCAGGCCAAACAGAATGTCTGCGTTCAGGCTGTGTATCCCTGCAGTTCGCAGTTTCTCGACAGCTTCGGCCGTTGTCTCAAAGCTTTGATCGCGCCCGATGACCGATTGGATATGGGGGTCGAAATCCTGCACGCCAATCGACGCGCGCGTCATGCCCGCAGCCACCAGCGCATCGACGCGCGCTGTGTCGATTTCATTGGGGTCGATTTCGACGGAAAATTCGGCACCGGGTGCGAAGGGGAGCACCTTTGCGATTCGCTGTGCCAATATTTCGATCATCTCGGGCGTGAGCAATGTGGGCGTGCCGCCTCCCCAGTGCAGACGATTTAGCGTGACGCCTTCTGGAAGTGTTTCGGCCAGTAGGTCGATTTCCGCATAAAGCGTTTCGAGATAGGCCGCCACGGGGGCCGCCGTGGCGGTGCCTTGCGTGCGGCACGCGCAAAACCAGCACAATCGCCTGCAGAAGGGAATATGGATATAGAGCGAGATATGCCCGCCGACGGGTACAGCCTGAACCCATTCGCGCATCTGGCCTGATCCGACCCGGTCAGAAAAGTGCGGCGCAGTCGGATAGCTGGTGTAGCGTGGCACTTTCGCGTCAAATAGTCCGAGACGTTCGAATTTGGTTTTTGTTTTCATGCATTGAACGCTAGGTTGGGCAAAATGAGTGCGCTTTGACGCAGATCAACTTTTGAGATCTAAAATGTCTATGATGACCCCCGACCTGGCCAAACAGAATTGTGCGGATTGCCCGATCCGCCACCGCGCTGTGTGCGCGCGCTGTGAGCCGAGTGAATTGAAGCTGCTTGAGGATATCAAGTATTATCGCACCTACGAACCGGGCCAGACAGTTGCATGGGCCGGAGATAAGATGGATTTTGTCGCCTCTGTGGTTTCGGGGGCTGCGACGTTGACGCAAACCATGGAAGACGGCCGCAGACAGATGGTTGGATTGTTGCTGCCCTCTGATTTTGTCGGGCGTCCAGGCCGCAGCAGTATCAGTTATGATGTGGTCGCGGTTTCGAAACTGGTGATGTGCTGTTTTCGCAAGCCACCGTTTGAGCAGTTGATCCAGACAACGCCACATATCGCCGAGCGCCTGTTGGAGATGACGTTGGATGAGTTGGATGCGGCGCGTGAATGGATGCTCGTTCTGGGACGCAAGACGGCACGGGAAAAGATTGCATCCTTGCTGTCCATCATTGCACGTCGTGATGTGCCGAGTGCTGCGGATGGGTCACGGTCTCTGACGTTCGACCTGCCGCTGACCCGTGAGGCGATGGCGGATTATCTGGGTTTGACGCTGGAGACGGTCAGCCGTCAGGTGTCTGCCTTGAAGCGCGATGGCGTTGTCGTACTGGAGGGTAAGCGCCGGGTGCACGTGCCGGATCTGGACCTGTTGATGGAAGAGGCGGGCGATGACAGCGACGGCGGAACTCTGATCTAGGCGACAGAAGGGCCGCTGAGACGGCGCGCTTTGCCTGCTGGCACAGCAAAGACGCCCCGCCCACCGTCCCCGGCGATCAGGGCTTCCAGATCTAGTGCGCCATGAACAATGGCACCGGGCAGTTTTCCAGCATGTCCCGCGTGGCGCCTCCAAACATCGCTTCTGACCAGCGTGCCCGGCCATAGGCCCCCATGACAAGCATATCAATATCACGATCGGTCAGATGACGGATCAGAATGTCGCTGATATGCGGCATGCTGCGAGTCAGAACATCTATCTCACAGCGGACCCCATGTCGGGCCAGATACTGGGCCACGAGGCCGCCGGGATCGGACCGATCCTGCCCGTGTTGCGGTGGGTCGATGACCGACACAAAGGTGGTCGCCCCCGCAACAAGCATGGGAATGGCGCTGCGTACCGCGTGCAACGATTCGTCGCTTTCGTTCCAGCCGATGGCCGTCCGTTGTGGTTGTACCCAGTCCGACATTCCATCCGGAATGATCAGCACGGGAACCTGTGCGTCGAACATGACAGATTCGGCGATCGCGGGTTCTTCGTAATTGGCATTTGGACCGTAGGGCTTGGGCAAGACGACAAGGTCGGAAAACCTGGCGTGCCGTCGGATAACCCCTGCCATCATCCCAAGCGAACTGACGATCTTGGTCACCCCTGCGCGCAGGCCAGTGTTTTTCAGCCGCGCATTAACGCCTTCTTCGAGGTCTTCAGCTTCGGTTTGCGCTCCCTTCAGCCCAACCTCAAGCATTGATGCGCTCATCTCGGCATAGGCGAAGCCCTGCACGGATCTGTCTATTCCGATGGCCAAAACCTCCAGATGCGCATCATGGGCGGAGGCCAGCGCGATGGCTGTATCCAATCCGCGCAATGCGCCGTCGCCATGTGTCACTACCGTCAGAATGGAAGAATATGTCATGTTTGACTCCGCGATGATTTTTGCAGTGCAATCAAAATACTGCCCATACGTGCGCCCTGCATTGATCAGCGTCAAACGATTGTCCGCTAAATCTTGACCCAGATCAAAGACCCCCCTCCTGAAACCACGTCAAAAGGGACAATCGAAACAAGAAAGTGCGCGCCAGGATTCTGGCCTTTGGCATTTTGATAAGAAGGGAACGCAATATGGCACAGACCATAAAGCTGATTGCGCTGGGTTTGATTACCCTGTGCGCGATGATCGCGGCGAATTATGCGCGCGACGTAGCTTACCAGGTTCATGCCATCCTGATCATGTTGATCGCGGGTGGTATGTTTTTGTGGCAAGTACGACAGACTGGTGAGGAAGCCGCTCCGCCAGCGCCACAAAATGAGTATATGGACGGGGTCGTAAGGGCAGGGGTTGTTGCCACCTGTTTTTGGGGCATAGCCGGTTTCCTGGTCGGTGTCATCATTGCGTTTCAGCTGGCATTTCCGGCGCTCAACTTTGATTGGGCCCAAGGATATGCCAACTTTGGTCGGCTGCGTCCCCTGCATACATCTGCGGTCATTTTTGCCTTTGGCGGCAATGCGTTGATTGCGACGTCCTTCTTTATCGTTCAGCGCACGTGCGCGGCCCGGCTTTGGGGTGGCAACCTGGCGTGGTTCGTTTTCTGGGGCTTCCAGCTGTTCATCGTGATGGCCGCAACGGGCTATCTGCTAGGTGGAACCCAGTCCAAAGAATACGCCGAGCCCGAATGGTATATCGATATCTGGCTGACGATCGTATGGGTCAGCTATCTGCTCGTATTTCTTGGTACGATCGTCAAGCGTCGCGAACCGCATATCTATGTGGCCAACTGGTTCTTGCTCAGCTTTATCGTGACGGTTGCGATGCTGCACCTGATCAACAACATCTCCATTCCGGTCAGCATCTATGGCTCCAAATCCGTGCAAGTCTTTAGCGGCGTGCAGGATGCGATGGTGCAGTGGTGGTACGGCCACAACGCGGTTGGCTTCTTCCTGACGGCCGGCTTCCTGGGGATGATGTACTATTTCATCCCCAAACAGGCCGAACGTCCCGTGTTCAGCTACAAGCTGTCGATCATCCACTTCTGGGCGCTGATCTTTCTTTATATCTGGGCGGGTCCGCACCACTTGCACTACACTGCACTACCGGATTGGGCAGGTACGCTGGGTATGGTGTTCTCGATCATCCTGTGGATGCCAAGCTGGGGTGGTATGATCAACGGTTTGATGACCTTGCAAGGGGCCTGGGACAAGCTGCGGACCGATCCGGTCATTCGGATGATGGTGACGTCGCTGGCCTTCTACGGCATGTCAACGTTCGAAGGGCCGATGATGTCCATCCGGGCGGTCAACAGCCTCAGCCACTATACCGACTGGACCATTGGTCACGTGCATTCCGGTGCGCTGGGTTGGAACGGGCTGATCACCTTTGGTGCGCTCTACTATCTGACTCCGGTCTTATGGAAACGCGAGCGTCTGTACAGCCTGAGCCTCGTCAGCTGGCACTTCTGGCTCGCGACCATCGGGATCGTCCTTTACGCCTCTTCGATGTGGGTGACCGGGATCATGGAAGGCCTGATGTGGCGTGAAGTCGATGCCTACGGGTTCCTCGTGAACAGCTTTGCCGACACCGTCAGCGCCAAGTTCCCAATGTACGTTGTCCGTGCTCTGGGCGGGGTTCTGTTCCTCTCTGGTGCCATCATCATGTGTTATAACCTTTGGATGACTGTCAGGGCAGCACCGGCTAAAGCGCCGCTGTCCACAGCCGTCCCTGCTGAATAAAGGAGGGACCAATGGGTATTCTCGACAAACACAAGATCCTTGAACGCAATGCGAGCCTGCTGCTGATCTTCAGCTTTCTGGTGGTGACGATCGGAGGGCTGGTACAGATTGTGCCGCTCTTCTACCTCGAAAACACCATCGAGGAAGTGGAAGGCATGCGGCCCTATTCTCCGCTCGAACTGGCAGGGCGCGATATCTATGTTCGCGAGGGGTGCTATGTGTGTCACAGCCAGATGATCCGGCCTCTGCGGGACGAGGTCGAGCGCTATGGCCACTATTCGCTGGCGGCGGAATCCATGTATGACCACCCGTTCCAGTGGGGATCCAAGCGGACCGGGCCAGATCTGGCCCGCGTTGGGGGGCGGTATTCGGATGACTGGCATCTGGTTCACCTGCGTAATCCGCAATCTGTCGTGCCAGAGTCCGTGATGCCAAAATATGGCTTCCTTGAGCGCAAGCAGATCACGGGTCGCTACATTCAGGACTTGTTGGAAACGCATCAGCTGGTCGGTGTGCCGTATACGGACGAGATGATCGAACTTGCGAGCGCTGACTTCCGCGCCCAAGCGGACCCCGACAGTGACTTTGACGGGCTGCTCGAAAGGTATCCCGGTGCTCAGGTGCGCAACTTTGATGGTGCTCCGGGTATTTCAGAGGCGGATGCGCTGATCGCTTATTTGCAAATGTTGGGCACTCTGGTCGACTTCTCGACCTTTGTCGCCGATGCAAGCCGTTAAAGGGAGAGCATAACATGGAAACGTATAGCTTGCTCCGCGAGTTCGCAGACAGTTGGATGTTGCTGGTAATGTTCTCGGTCTTCGTGGGTGTGGCCATCTGGGTCTTTCGCCCATGGGCCCGCGACATGTATCGCGACACTGCCGAAATCCCTTTTCGCCATGACGATGCCCCCATGGGTCCAGAGGAGGACCAGAAATGAGCAAAGACAAAAAGCCGAACGAACCCGATACCACCGGCCATGAATGGGATGGCATCGAAGAGTTGAACAACCCTTTGCCACGCTGGTGGCTCTGGTGCTTCTATCTCTGCATTATCTGGGGGATTGGATACACGATTGCTTATCCCGCATGGCCCATGATCAACAGGGCCACTGCCGGGGTGCTGGGGTATTCCACACGCGCCGAGGTTGCGGCCGATATTCTGGCCGTCGAAGAGGCCAACGCCCCGATCAACGCACGCCTCGTGAGTACTGAATTAACTGAAGTCCCGCTGGAACCTGAGTTGATGCAATTTGCCACTGACTCGGGTGGCGCCGTTTACCGGACGTGGTGCACGCAATGTCATGGCTCTGGTGCTGCCGGCGCCGTGGGTTATCCCAACTTGCTGGATGATGATTGGCTGTGGGGGGGCGACATCGACGCGATCTACCTCACCATCGCCCACGGTATCCGCAACGAGGAAGATCTTGATTCCCGGTACTCAGAGATGCCCGCCTATGGCGAAATCTTTGAAGAGGAAGAGATCGCTGCGGTCGTCCAATACGTCAAATCTCTGTCCGGTACGCCGGATGATGCAACCGTGCTGCCCGCCGGTCAGGAATTGTTCCTGGACAATTGCGCGGCGTGTCATGGTGATGACGGGTTGGGGAATTATGAACTGGGCGCGCCCAACCTTGCGGATGCGATCTGGCTTTATGGCGGCGATACCGAGACCCTCACAGAGACGGTCACCTATTCCCGCTATGGCGTCATGCCGCCGTGGCAGGGACGTCTTTCCGAGGCGCAAGTACGTGCCGTGGCCCTGTACGTGCACAGCCGCGGCGGTGGGCAATAGTCCCACATCGCAGGCGGCCGGGAGGAGAACCAGGCCGCCTGTGAACACTTCAGGTGCTTATATCATCCGTATAGCGGATCTTGACGTAGGCACCTGATAATCCGGCCACAAAAGCTGCGTGCACCTGACCCGTGCTCAGGTCAGTGTGTCCAAAACTGGCAGGCCTTTCTGCGCATGCATCCGCTTCGATGAAATAGTCAGGATTGCGTCCACGCACTGTGCCCGTGCATTTGCCTCCTTCGAACTAGGCAGCACACCCATTAATTCTTGTTTGATTGCATAGTTTTGTGATTCAGTTTCGTTCAAACAACGGGCGGGAGGA
>NZ_JAIMIA010000270.1 GCF_019966495.1 Tateyamaria pelophila
CCAAGGATTAGCGCGACGCTCAGGCCAATCGCAAGCATCGTCAAACCGGCAACGAACCGGCGGTTCCACAGGCTGCGCAAACTAAAAACCAGCATCATTCGGTCCCTCTGTTCAGGTCGCGGAAGTCGAGGATACGATCGAAATGACCCTCAAGACTGCGGTCATGGCTGACGAAGAGCAGCGCGCTGCCCGCTTGGGCGCATTCCCGCGCCAGCAGATCGACAAAGGCCGCTTTGGCCGCCTCATCAAGCGCCGAGGTTGGCTCATCCGCGAGGATCAGGTCCGGCTTGCCGATCAGCGCGCGCGCGGCGGCGACCCGTTGCTGTTGCCCGACACTGAGCTCATGGGCCGACTTCAATGCCAGAGACGGGTCGGACAAACCCAATTCGTCAAGCAGACGGCGGGCCGTTTCCGCAGGATCGTCGCCCGCACGGGTGCGGCGGCGCTCCGAGAATGTGCAGGGCAGAAGGACGTTCTCGAGCGCGCTGAGCCAGGGAACGAGATTGAACACCTGAAAGATCATGCCGATGTGATCCACCCGGAACCGGTCCCGCGCGCCACCGCGCAGGGTGCCAAGATCCTGATCCGCTACGTGTATGGCCCCCTTCGGCACATCGACGACCCCCGCGATCGCGGACAACAGGGTCGATTTTCCGCAGCCGCTCGGTCCATACAGGAACAGGCTCTCGCCGGACGCCAGAGACAGCGTGCCAATCCCCAGTGTACTGCGCTCCGCGCCCGGCCACCGGTAGACAAGCCGTTCAATCCGCAATGGGTGCACAGATCGGTCTCCCGGCACTAGATCCGCCCGACGCGCTTTCGCGCCTGAAATTTCCGCATCAGCGGGAAATCGCGTCGTAGATGAAGTTCGGGACAATCGGAGTTATCTCGAAGGTTATTCCCCAATCCTGCCCGAAATCCTTATTTGACTTGGCGTAGTAATCAACGCCCGCTTTAAACTTGACCGGAAGCTTTCCCAACTTCACTACCTTGCTGGCCGAGAGGTTGATCGGTATCGTCGCTTGATTATTCACCCAGTCGTATTCCCATTTTGAATCGGTGAATACCGTCCATGCATTCGGCAGGTAAACGCCTGCGAAGAGTTCAAGTTGACTGTTGGAGTAGTCGTAATTGTCACCGCCAATATCCCATTGATGGGAGGGGAACACGGCCCAATAACCTTTGCTACCGAGCTTGGCGACGATGGCCTCGGGCCCAAGTCGCCATTGCCCACCGGACACGTCGGTGTTGGTCGGAATTGTACCCTGCACGCCGCCGACGACAACGAACCCGCTGTCGTAGGACTTACCGATAGCGACATCATAACCGATATCTGCCCAGCCGCTCTCGTTTTTGAATTTACCGGTGTCTGAATTAAAAACAGGTTGCTTCCAGACGTACGCCAAGGCGGGACGTATGAACAGGTTGGTGGTGCCGGTATCACCGATCGGGAAGGGAAAAACCGGTTGGAATAATGAAACATTGCTGGATTGTTTGCTTGCACCCGGCAGTTTCCCGTCAAACGAGGTATGGATCTGCTTGAATGTAAGGCTGGCCAAAGGCGAGTTCGGGTTAGACAACTCCTTGGCAATCTCGGCTGTGGACTTTTCACCTTGTGCAGCCGGTGCCTGCTCCTGCCCCTCCGGGTCGTCGAACTGATCTGCGTTGGCGATCTGTGCGAGAACCGGCGTAGCTTCCTGAGCGCAGACGGCACTTGCCATAATCAAAAGGCCCAACGAGATCGGTATAGAGGGGTTCCAAAGCATTTACGTGCATTCCTTCCATGTCGTTGCCCGAGTGTGTGTCGTCGTGGTCTGGCGTTCCCGCTTGCGGTGATCAGGATCGCGGTCGCTTCGCCTGTGACCCACCACCCGTCGATGTGCTCGAAAAATCGCTGCAGGCGCTTGTGTAAAACACCTGCAGCAACAGGTCACTCGATGGTATTCTTGTAGATCACGCCGTCCTTCATGATAATGATGAAGTTCTTGTCCGGGTCGGCGATCAAGTCGATATTCTCAAGCGGATTGCCGTCAACCAGAAGCAGGTCGGCATAGGCACCTTCCCGAACCACACCGTTGTCACCGGGATAGGGATCGCGCGGCCCGGAACGCTTTAAGATCTCGTAATTCTGGCTGGTCGCAATCTTCAGCACTTCCCACGGCTCGAAATAGCGGGTGAGCTTTGCCAACTGCGCCCCCTGACGCGCGGCAAGCGCGGGGTCGCCCTGAGTGTCAGTGCCAAATCCGAAGAGCAGGTCGTATTTCTGCGCTAACGCGAAGGCTGTATC
>NZ_JAIMIA010000271.1 GCF_019966495.1 Tateyamaria pelophila
CCAAGGATTAGCGCGACGCTCAGGCCAATCGCAAGCATCGTCAAACCGGCAACGAACCGGCGGTTCCACAGGCTGCGTAAACTGAAAACCAGCATCATTCGGTCCCTTGGTTCAGGTCGCGGAAGTCGAGACTGCGATTGAAATGACCCTCAAGGCTGCGGTCATGGCTGACGAAAAGCAGCGCGCTGCCCGCCTCGGCGCATTCCCGCGCCAGCAGATCGACAAAGGCCATCTTGGCCGCCTCATCCAGTGCCGAGGTTGGCTCATCCGCCAGGATCAGGTCTGGTTTGCCGATCAGCGCGCGCGCGGCGGCGACCCGTTGCTGTTGCCCGACACTTAGCTCGTGGGCCTGCTTCGATGCCAGAGACGGATCGGACAGACCCAATTCGTCAAGCAGACGGCGGGCCGTTTTCGCAGGATCGTCGCCCGCACGTGTGCGGCGACGCTGCGAGAATGTGCAGGGCAGAAGGACATTCTCGAGCGCGCTCAGCCAGGGAACGAGATTGAACACCTGAAAGATCATGCCGATGTGATCCACCCGAAACCGGTCCCGCGCACCACCGCGCAGGGCGCCAAGATCCTGATCCGCGACGCGGATAACCCCCTTCGGCACATCGACCACTCCCGCGATCGCGGACAGCAAGGTCGATTTTCCGCAGCCGCTCGGTCCAAACAGGAAAAGGCTCTCGCCGGACGCCAGAGACAGCGCGCCAATCCCCAGTGTACTGCGCTCCCCGCCCGGCCACCGGTAGACAAGACTTTCAATCCGCAATGGGTGCATACATTGGCCTCCCTGCATTAGATCCGCCCGACGCGCTTTCGCGCCTGAAGTTTCCGCCTCAGCGGGAAATCGCGTTGTAGATGAAGTTCGGGACAATCGGAGATACCCCGAAGGTTATTCCCCAATCCTGCCCGAAATCTTTATTTGACTTGGCGTAGTAGTCTACGCCCGCTTGAAACTTGACCGGAAGTTTGCCGATCTTCACGACCTTGCTGACCGAGAGGTTGATCGGTATCGTCGCTTGGTCATTTGCCCAGTCGTATTCCCATTTTGAATCGGTGAAGACCGTCCATGCATTCGGCAGGTAAAGGCCTGCGAAGAGTTCAAGTTGACTGTTTGAGTAGTCGTAACTGTCACCGTCAATATCCCATTGATGGGAGGGAAACACGGCCCAATAACCTTTGCTACCGAGCTTGGCGACGATGGCCTCGGGCCCAAGTCGCCATTGCCCCCCAGACACGTCGGTGTTGGTCGGAATTGTACCCTGCACGCCGCCGACGACAACGAACCCGCTGTCGTAGGACTTACCGATAGCGACATCATAACCGATATCTGCCCAGCCGCTCTCGTTTTTGAATTTACCGGTGTCTGAATTAAAAACAGGTTGCTTCCAGACGTACGCCAAGGCGGGACGTATGAACAGGTTGGTGGTGCCGGTATCACCAATCGGGAAGGGGAAAACCGGTTGGAACAATGAAACATTGCTGGATTGTTTGCTTGCACCCGGCAGTTTCCCGTCAAACGAGGTATGTATCTGCTTAAAATTAAGGGTGGCCAAAGGCGAGTTCGGGTTAGACAACTCCTTGGCGATCTCGGCTGCGGACTTTTCACCTTGTGCAGCCGGTGTCTGCTCCTGTCCGTCCGGGTCGTCGAACTGATCTGCGTTGGCGATCTGTGCGAGAACCGGCGTATTCGCTTCCTGAGCGCAGACGGCACTTGCCATAATCAAAAGGCCCAATGAGATCGGTATAGAGGGGTTCCAAAGCATTTACGTGCAATCCTTCCATGTCGTTGCCTGAGTGTGTGTCGTCGTGGTCTGGCGTTCCCGCTTGCGGTGATCAGGATCGCGGTCGCTCCGCCTTTGACCCACCCTTCGATGTGTTTGAGAAACCGCTGCAGGCGCTTGTGTAAAACACCTGCAGCAAGAGGTCACTCGATGGTATTCTTGTAGATCACGCCGTCCTTCATGATAATGACGAAGTTCTTTTCCGGGTCGGCGATCAAGTCGATGTTCTCGAGCGGATTGCCGTCGACCAGAAGCAGGTCGGCATAGGCACCCTCCCGAACCACACCGTTGTCACCGGGATAGGGATCGCGCGGCCCGGAACGCTTTAAGATCTGGTAATTCTGGCTGGTCGCAATCTTCAGCACTTCCCACGGCTTGAAATAGCGGGTGAGCTTTGCCAACTGCGCGCCCTGACGCGCGGCGAGCGCGGGGTCGCCCTGAGTGTCAGTGCCAAATCCGAAGAGCAGGTCGTATTTCTGCGCTAACGCGAAGGCTGTATC
>NZ_JAIMIA010000272.1 GCF_019966495.1 Tateyamaria pelophila
GGTAAAAGATACTTGATCCGCAGGCCTGATCAGGCGATCTTCGCGTCAGATGGCAGGCCACTTGGGGAATGTCGGTTAAAATTTCCTTCCTCCTAATCTCAACGAGTTGATGGGGAAGACATGGCAAGTGTAGCTCCGCCATATTCCATGTGGAAAGGGGCGGGTGTGCTCTATCCTAGACCGGGCGCCAGGCACCACGTTCCATCTTCAAATCGAACAGCGACGACAGCAATCGCCCTTTAAAACCTTCCAGCTATTGGAGTCATTTGTATAATCAGGTTAATCGCGCCCCCAACGGCCCCGAAACGGATCGAATTATGCGGAAAAATGTGACAACTAACCGACAACAGATTGAATCATCCGCAAATGCGCTGAAAAAGCATCTATGGCCAAAGCTTGCCGGGAAAAGTAACGCCAATACGCGCCAGATGTACAATGCCCTAAAAGATTGCCGCCCGCACAGCGACTGGCCTCAAGGAGATCAAATCTCGCTCGCAGGTTTGGCCCGGTTGATGGTGCTCCACACTGCCCAGCTTGATTCGATCGAAAAAGAGGGCGTCACAGCTCTAGGTAGCCGCACGGGAACCACTCCCATCGCCAATCCGGGCCTTCGCGTCGCTCAGGAACTTCTGACACAAATCAATGCGTCAGCGCGGCGCTTGGGATTTACTTCGATTGGCATGGCCGACACACGCGCTCAGGCTTCACGTACTCGGCAGGAGCGCGAAGCGCGTCGGGCTCTGAGCACTCATGACCTTGACGAATGCTCAGGCGCGGCGATGATGTGAATGACAGTTAATGGCGATCCGGTCGTCAGGAAAAATCTAATGTTAGGCAAGCTCTCATCAAAAGGCCAAAAATTCACCCGCCGCATGATTCTCCGTGCGGCCTATCGTGGTCAGCAGATCAACCTTCCAAATTTCCTATCGCGCAACCAAACAGCAATTTATCCTGAGAAGAAGTTAATATTCAATCGAATGCAGAAATCTGGCAATTCCACGGTGGCCGCCTTTTTATCTGACCTGATTGATCGCGGCGCCGGAGACGATTATGATGATTTCAAAAAATCAATGAACTCTGCGGCTAACATGAACTTGCTATCATTGTGGTCCCTTCCTACTTTCCGTTCATTCGTTGTTGTGAGAAACCCCAGAACCCGTGTGCTGTCAGGATTTCTTCAAAAGATAGCGCCGGGCGCTCAAGATAAATACAGCATTTTTGAGGGGTACGGCGATAGAAGCCCTGAGGGGTTCCTCGCCTTTCTGAAACATCTTGAGAGAGAGGCGCTGCATTGGAACAAGCATTTCTGGCCACAATCGGAATTGTTGATCCAACCGGTAGAACAGTTCGATCAGATTGTAAAACTGGAACGACTTTCGAGCGATATGAAGCCGGTTCTCGCAGCGATTGGTGTAAATCCTGATCTGTCAGAAACCCTTGCCAAACCACACCCTTTGGAAGCCAAGGTATCTGGAAAAATCACATCTGCGGATAGCCAAACTGGCAATTTTTATACTGAAGAAGCCGAGAATATCATGAAGTCAATTTTCAAAGAAGACTTTCGAATGTTTAACTATTATTAAAGCATTTTGCATTTAATCTGAGGCATATCCGGCGGCTTTGAGAAAGTTCCAGCATTCTACTGGTTCGTAGAGATCGCAGATGTCGCCAAGCGCTTCAAACAAGGCATCGTAGGTTCTGGCTCCGATGCGCCGCAGATGGGATTTGAGCTTTGAGCCCGCATTCCCCAAGTAGATCTCTGATTTCGCTGTCTTGAACGTGATATTTTCTATATATATCATGGCGTTGGTTGCTGCGGAGGATGTGTTTCATGGATCACCCAGAGGGTGCGGGCTTGCAGCGGGCAGATCGTGTGGATTTTGACCCTCGCGTGCGGCTGGAATTCCGGGGCGCTCAGCTCAGTTCGGATGGCGGCCTTCTGGTGATGCGCGAGCTTGATGACGCGCTCGGTCTGTCCAATCTGGCGTCTGCTGCCCTGTGCGATAATCGCCGTGGCAAGAACACGATCCACCGGCTCGACGGGCTGTTTCGGCAATCGGTCTACGGCCGGTTGGCAGGATACGGGGACGTCAATGACGCCGACCGTCTCGCGCTCGATCCCGTGATGCGCCAGGTTGTCGGTGGCCGTGCCGTCGATGCGCATGCCGCATCCACGTCGCAGATGGGCCGGTTCGAGACCGAGGGACTGGCGACCGCAGAGAACCGGGCGGCTCTGTCTGA
>NZ_JAIMIA010000273.1 GCF_019966495.1 Tateyamaria pelophila
AAACCAAAAATGAAATATCGTCATGTTATCGCAGCCCTCGCAGTTTCCGCGGCGGCTACCTTCGGCCCGGCATACGGCCAGACAACGCAAGGACAGTCCGTTGGTGCCGCGATCGAACAGATCGCATCAGGGCTTGCCGGGCGCATAGGCTTCGCGGCGCAGGAAATCGGCGGCGACGAGGTCATCGCGTTCAATGGTGATGAGACCTTCGCCATGGCCAGCACCTACAAGGTGGCGATTGCCGCTGCGGTGCTGGATCGCGTGGACAGGGGGGAACTCAGTCTCGACCAACTGGTAGAAGTCCCGCCCGACATGTATGTCGCTGGCGTATTTGCGCTTGCCGAGACATTCCCCCACGCTGGGATCCAGCTCTCGGTGGCGAACCTGATCGAGGTGATGATCACGGAAAGCGATAATACTGCGACCGACGTTTCCATGGGGCTGGCAGGCGGATCAGCGGCGGTGACCGAGTATCTGCGCAACCTCGGGATCACTGATTTCAGGGTCGATCGGACGACCCGCGAAATTCTCATGGATTTCTACGGCGTGCCGGGGGTCACGCCAGAAGATGTCGCTGAGGCCATCAGCAACAACCCGGCACTGGTGTCGGCCCAAGTTGATCCCAATCCGGACTTCGAGGCGGATCCCCGCGACCACGCAACGCCCCTTGCGATGCTGCAACTGCTGCTTGCCATAGACGGTGGCACGGCGATGAGCCCGGAAAGCCGCGCGTTTCTGCTGGGAGTCATGTCGCGCACGCGCAGTGGCCCTAGCCGTCTCAAGGGGCTGATGCCGAAGGGAACGCCCGTCGCGCACAAGACCGGAACCGCAGGCGGAATTGCCAACGACGTCGGTTATGTCACGCTCCCCGACGGTCGGCGGTTTGCCATCGCCGTGTACACGAACAGCAACGAGACACCCGTTTCGGACAGGGATCGGGCGATTGCCGAGATCGCCCGTATGATGTTCGACTACTTCTACCTGGCTCCGGTGGCGAAGCAATAAGTGGATAAACCTCTCGGGGGTGCAGGGTCTACCGGTGCCTCCCCACAAACAATTACTTATGGACCAATCGATGACACGCAAGACCGACGTGCCCGGGGAGGGGCGATCTTGCAAGGCGACGATTGAGTTCTTCCAGAACTGCCCTCTGCATCCGAAATAGGAGCAACCCAATGCGGAAACTGAACCCAAAAAATTTGACGGCAGCGCTTGCCGTCGCTGCGAGTGTCGCCCTGCCGGCAGCGGCTCAGGACGCGTCCGGGCCGATCCTGTTCACGAACGTCAACGTCTTTGACGGTGTGAACGAAGCCCTGATCGAAAACGCCAATGTGGTGGTGACGGACAACCTGATCACCGCCGTGTCGACCGAACCGTTGGCCATCGCGGGCGGCACGGTCATCGACGGCGGCGGGCGGACGCTGATGCCTGGCCTGACAGACTGCCATTGGCACAGCATGGCGGCCAATATAAGTGGCGACGTGTTCGCGGCTGATGTGGGCAAGTTGAACCTCCTGGCGGCCCTTGGCGCGGAAAAGACGCTTATGCGGGGCTTCACCACGATCAGGGACCTGGGCGGCAATGTTTTCGATCTAAAGTCGGTGATCGACGAGGGTATGTACGTTGGTCCCCGGATCTACGCTGCGGGGTCGATGATCTCCCAAACGTCGGGCCATGCAGATTTCCGTCAAACGATTGATATACCTCAGAGCTATTCAAGGGATCTTACCCCGCAGGAAAGGATGGGGTCGGTCGCCATCGCAGACGGCAAGGCGCAAGTCCTGCAGCGCGTGCGCGAGAACCTGATGCGGGGCGCGGCCTTCATCAAGCTGATGGGTGGCGGCGGGGTCGCCTCGCCCTCGGATCCGCTGGACGTCTCGCAATACACTGTCGAGGAAATCGCGGCGGCGGTCGAAGTGGCGCAGAACTGGGGCACCTACGTGACGGTTCACGCCTACACCGCAAAGGCGATCCAGAACGCGATCCGCGGCGGTGTCCGGAATGTCGAGCATGGCCAGATGATTGACGAGGAAACCGCCCAACTGATGAAGGAGACGAATACTTCGATCTGCCTGCAGCCCTTCTATGACGATGAGGATGCTCTCCCGTTTCCTGCCGACTCGTTTCAGGAAGAAAAGTACCAGGCCATGATCTCTGGAACGGATACAGCCTTCGCGTTAGCGCAGAAATACGACCTGCTCTTCGGATTTGGCACTGACACTCAGGGCGACCCCGCGCT
>NZ_JAIMIA010000274.1 GCF_019966495.1 Tateyamaria pelophila
CCCTGCTAGGAGACCCATCATTCCGGCAACTGACCAAACCGCTATCCACATATGCAATATTTGGTGGGGAATGTAGGTTCCATAATAGCCTATTCCTTGCGTGTCATATCTCTTGCCGTTCTCTGCAGCCGCAGGGGCAACCTAGCGAACGAGTTCAGGCTTTGGAACATATATATGACGCGACTGCCACTCGTAGATCACTTGATCCGTCTCTCCAACCGTTTTGGCTTGCTCTGAACTTCGTCCCTAGAACCGGACAGTTTAGTTATTGACCCTAGGCGGCCATTTTCCAAGTCATATTGTTGAAGGCCTTTTGAGGTGTTTGATATCCAACCCCGGAGTGGCGTCGCTGGCGGTTGTACATGACTTCGATGCACTCGAAGATTGCGGCCTTGGCCTGTCCAAATTTTGTGGGGCATCGTGAGCTTCGTGGTTGTCTCTCTGGCGATCCTCGTAG
The DNA here is from genome assembly GCF_019966495.1 of Tateyamaria pelophila. Classification (GTDB taxonomy): domain Bacteria; phylum Pseudomonadota; class Alphaproteobacteria; order Rhodobacterales; family Rhodobacteraceae; genus Tateyamaria; species Tateyamaria pelophila. The sequence goes on from NZ_JAIMIA010000274.1 coordinate 458, forward strand.
CGTCATCTTAGATCTGCTGGACTGCCAATAATGGCTTGAAATCCAGCGGCAGACCGCAAACAGATCGTCCTCAGAACCCATCTACGAACAAAAATCTTGTGCGATTTATTCCGACAGGCTGGGATAACAGTACGCGCACGCAGCCAGTTTTTTGCCCCGCACCCACGTACACAAAGGGACGACCCCAGTTGTCCTTCATCTCAGGCTCTGGCCCATCATGATAGATCAGGAATTTGGTTTCGGGTTAAGGACACGACTGCTCCAGTATTACTCACTGGCAGGAGATTTGTCGCACCGACAATTCCGTACATACGGTTTCCATAGCGGGCCTCAACGCATCAAGCGAGGGCATGGTGTACCGCTGTCCCGTGATCGATAGCGGCGTGTGATTCAACAACCTTCCAACGACCTCTTCTAATACACCGGCCTCCATAGCCACGGTTGCGAATGTGCGTCTATGAGCATGCGGACTCCACGGTAACTTCCGTGTCCCTGTTATGTGTCCAGATGGCGACTTCGGTGATGGGAATACCCATGTGCGGCTCAGCGATTTCAGCGGCGCCAAAATCTCATGATGTGCTGGCAGAATAGGCAAATCAAAGCTTCGCCCATTTTTGGTCATCGGCAGATGAATGCGGTCCTCGTGAATATTCGACCATTCAAGCGTCAGCGCCTCCCCTTTTCGAAGCCCCGTAAAGAGTAGCAATTCATAGAAGACTTTATGGATTGGGTTCTGTAACGCATCGACGGCGGTTCGCCATTCTCTAAGGTCCTCGACCACACGGCCGTCTGGTTTTTCTTCAAACCACTCGATTGCCAATGTCGGACATTCAGACAGATCATGTGTGCGACGCGCATGATTATAGATCGAACGAAAATACCTGAGCGCGTGGTTGGCTGTTGAAGGGTGCGCAGCGAGTTGCTGGTGACGCCGTACAACCATCGATTTACTGATCTCATCCAATGGCAATCTCAACCAGTCTCTCAACTGATTTTTCATGTAGGCCCGGACCCCCTGCCGATAACCGTCCGACCGAAGTTTGGGCCGCGCCAGATAAATTTCCATCGCAGTTTGAAGTGTGGGCGCTCCGATCTGTGCCGCCTTTCCTGCCCCGCGTCCCATTTCTAGCGCCAGCTCCATAGCGGTCTGCCGCGCTGCCTGTGCAGATATAACCGGATACCGACCAATCAGAACGCGTTTCGTTTCGCCGCCAACGTCTTTTTGGAAATACCAAGTCTTGGATCGCTTGCCGACGAACAGTACCAAGCCTTTAATCTCCGCGTCCCAGTGCTTCTGCGTACCCTGTGCGGAGTGCGGAAGCTTCTTTGCATAGGTTTCTGTTAGCTTTGGCATTTTGTCGGCTTTTTGTCGGAAACGGATGGAAACTTATGGCGACAATCGACATCGCATGCCGAAATTTACATCTTGTTTTCAGATGGTTGTCAACCAATGACATCTCATGGAAACATTAAGCACTTGTTTGGAAGGCTAAGGTCTTACCACTACACAACGCCCGCTCTATAATTTTCTTCCTATTTCATTGAAAATTTGAGGTCAAGCGTGAAGGTTTCTGAGATGCCTTTCTCTTCATTCACGATAGTGGGATTCGCGGCACGAGAGTAAAACTAGTAGGGCCCAGGAAGCCGCTGTAGCTCAGCTGGTAGAGCACATCATTCGTAATGATGGGGTCGGGGGTTCTAGTCCCTTCAGCGGCACCACTTCTCTCTTATAAACCAGAAGCTTGTCAGTTCAT
>NZ_JAIMIA010000275.1 GCF_019966495.1 Tateyamaria pelophila
GACGCGACACATCCAAAGGCTCTCTCAGCATTAAACTCAAGCGAGCTGGATGGGACGAGGCATTCTTATGCAGCGTTCTCAATGGGCTGTAAGAGGCATGATGCCAAACGCGATTGCCCTGTACCAAAAAGAGTTGCTTCCTCTGAAGCCGGTCTTCGGCAACACCAAGAAATCAGGGAAAGCAGTCGGTAGACCCCGCTCTGTGTATACTGGCCAACTACACTTTAAAGTTTTGGAAGAAGACCAAATTTGGTTCAAAGAAACTGCGCGTTCATATGAGGTTCAGCAAGGGAGGTTTTTTAATCACCTGCGGAAACTCTTTGAGACTCATGGCTAAGGTTCCTGCCAATTGGACTTGGCGTTACTACGAGCAAATATCCGTTTCCGACATCAAGCGCCTAGCTGTCAACCAGGTGAGAAGTTCAGGCATCAATGAGCGCGTCTTCTCGCACCTCTCCAATTTCGAGAGCAAGCTCAGTTTCAATGTTTGAAGAGTAGTTATCCAGCGAAAAACCACGCATAGTGCGTTCGTTTGGTCCAGCATACGCGCGACTGCCATCCCACAATTTTACAGTAAATTGTCCCTTTTCGAGATCTTCAATCGAGTCCCAGGCAACGGCAATCCCGAATTCTCCGTTCAGATCAAGCCACTTGTCGTGACCGCCGTCTGAGTCCAGTTGTTCAAGAATTTCATAGGTGTGATCTTTGCAAATTTGTTCAATGTTCATGACTTACTCCAGTTTTGTATGACGGGAGTGTATCGGGGATTGGGGCTCAGATCGTTTCGAACTGGTTAACAGATCGTCGTTTTTACCGTGGCAAATAGGTATGGCGTTTGCCGCAATGACGTTGCTTTCCATTGGGGTAACTGACCGACCGAGCGCCAGATATCTGGCACCTATGTCAGAAGGCAAACTGGCATGAGAATGCGACCGCCGCGTGTTCAGGTCTGGTTCGGATTCGAGCAAGATCACCTTTGATATCTCGGTGCAGTTCGTTGGGTTGGCACCTTCAGGTGAGCCTTGGTAGGCACGCCACGCAAACTTTGCCTTGATATGGCGAAAATGTTCCCTTAATGCTCCGCGCATGACACCCTCGTTCACCATACGCAGCCTCCGAATACCGTTCTGATCGCAGAACGACTTTCCCAAAAAGGGAGGCTGAACAGGTGCACTTCGGTTTTGATTTCCAAAAGTGCTGTTTGATCTGACGGTTCGTTTGAACCGAGCCTCCGCGTATTCCTGCGAGGCAACAGATGACTGACTCACACAAACCTGAAGAAGACGAACGAAAAGCTGCTTTGGATCTCATCAAACAGCACATCGGTTACATGGCCGACAGCGTTGAAGACCTGTTTGAAGGCTGGGACGACATTGACATCGCCATGCTCCGCAATGCGATCCTCGTGTCAGCGACAAAGTCCGAAATCTGCGACGCCGTGTCCCGCGCGGCTCCAGATGACTCCGACGAGCCGTGGTGCGTGGAAACCTACGCCCAGTTTTCGAAAGTCCGGTTTCGGGACCGGGCGGTCGGCGACCGAGCGAGGGCGGCGCTGCGAAGATGCCTGGCCGTTCTTTCGCAGAGCGAGTTCGAAGCGCTGAAGAAGGCGATGCCCCGGATCCAGGAAAAGCCAGCACAGCCCGGGGCGTATCTCATCGATGTTCACAACCACGATGATCTTCCCCGAACTGTGAGCAAAGAGTTCGAAGACATCGACGCACTGCTCCACATCCGAGACACGACCAAGGTCGGGTCCGCGCGTTTGAAGGCCGCAGAAGCCTTGTCCGTGAAATTCCCCAATGCCGCTGACGTGATTCATGGGTTGCTGTCGGAGGTGCGACATTCAATGAGCTTTGGCGACGACACATTGAAGTTCCGGCCAACCATCATCTTTGGAAAACCGGGGATCGGCAAAACGACGGTTGTCAGGGCGCTCTGCGACGCACTGGGTGTCGAGCCGTATATTGTCAGTGTCGCTGGTCACAGTGACGCAAATATCTTTGGTGTTTCGGCCGGGTGGTCCACCGCGATGCCCAGCATCATGACCACTGCTGTTCTGCGTCAGAAAGCTATCAACTCTGTGCTCGTTCTCGATGAGATCGACAAAGTGCGTATCCGTCTGGTGTCGGCGCGGTTTCAGGCCTTTTCCGGCTGCCAGTTCCACGGCATGAGTTCGTCGATGCGATTG
>NZ_JAIMIA010000276.1 GCF_019966495.1 Tateyamaria pelophila
GGTGGAAACAAAGCGGCCAAGCTCAAAGCCATTCGTGAGGCGCTGCGCTCAGCCAAGCGGGTCTGGCTTGCCACAGATTGCGACCGGGAAGGTCAGCTCATCGGCCAGGAAATCCTCGAACATTACAAGTATCGGGGCCATGTCATGCGGGTGCTGTTTACCGCTCAGGACGCCCAGACCATACGCCAGTCATTCGATCGGGCCAAACCCAATTCAGAATACGCCCAGCTCTACGCCGCCGCTGTTGCACGCCGCCAGGCCGATCAGATCTACAATCTGTCATTGACCCGCACCGCGACCGTCATCCTTGGTAAGGGCGCGCGGGGCGTCATCGGTGTCGGCCGTGTAAAAACCCCGACCCTGGCGATCGTTTGCAAACGCGAACTGGAAATCCGCAATTTCGTTCCTGTGACCTATTTCGAGGTTGTCGCCACAGCCATGGTCGACGGTGGTGAGTTCAAGATGCGACACGCCCCGCAGGACCGAATTCTGAAACGTGAAGTTGCTGAGGCCGTGGTCTCAGCCGCCCGCAACTTCGAGGGGCCGCTCAGCGTGCGCGTCGAGGAGAAGCGGCAACGACCGCCTAAACTGCACGATCTGCCGTCCCTCCAGAAGCTCTGCGCCTCGCGCTTCGGCTGGGCCGCGGCAAAGACCCTAGAGATCGCTCAGGAGCTCTATGATGGTCAGGGCAAGAAGATCATCACCTATCCGCGTGCCGAAGTGCGCTACCTGCCGGAAAACCTGATCGGGGACGTGCCGCAGATTGTCGCCGGACTGCAGGTGGGCAAATCGTTCAGCACGATTCCCGTGCCAGCGGTGCCGGTCATCCGAAAGGGCAAGAGCGGTAGTTTCTATGACAAGGGACTGGAGGGGGCCAGCCATCATGCAGTCATCCCCAACGTCAACACGATCGAGAGCTTGCGGGACGTCTGGCCGCGCCTTTCGACAGACGAGAAAAAACTGTTTGATGTGATCGCGCGGGCGTATCTGGCCTCCGTCATGCCAGACTTCCGCTATCGCCAGACAACCGCGACGCTCGACGTGGGCAGCTTCCCGTTTAAGGCCACTGGCCGCCAACACATCGATCTCGGTTGGCGGGCGGCATTTCCGGAATGGCAACCTGCCGACGAAAAGGGTGACGATGCGCAGTTGCTCCCGCAGATGCGAAACGGCGAGACCGCGCAGTTGCGGAACCCAGCCATTGAGGACAAGGAAACCCGATCGCCGCCGCGTTATAACGAAGGCACTTTGATCGATGCGATGCAGCAGGCGTGGCGCTTTGTCGATGACGAGGTACTGCGAGATAGGCTGAAAGAAGCGAAGGGCATCGGCACGCCTGCGACCCGCGCCGAAATCATCGGTGGGTTGAAACGGCAGAAATTTCTGGTTGTTCAGGGCAAGAACATTGTACCCACCGAAACCGGATTGAGTTTGTTTGGTGTTCTCCAGCAGGCTGATCCAGCCTTGGTCGACCCGGGCGTGACGGCGCAACTCGAATGCCTGCTCGACGATGTCGTCGTTGGCAGACAGGAGATGATTGGTGCCATCGATGCTGTCTGCGACGTCGCCCAGCGTATCATCGGCAAGCTCGTCGAAGGTTCGCCGGGCGGTGTGTCGCCTTTAGCTGGTCTTGCATCAGATAGTGGGGGCGGCGGACGGCCACCAACAGCCGCAATGAAGCGTTTCGCCGACAGCATCGCCCGTCAGAAGGGTATAAAGCCTCCTGCTGGTTACACAAAATCGGGATCGGTCTGCCGCGCGTTCCTCGAAAAGCATGCCCCCAAGAAAACCGAGAGCGTTGGCGGGAATGCGGTGGATGGTCCTGAATCACGGCCCCCAAGTCCAGCGCAATTGTCATTCGCCGAGAGCATATCGCGGGAAAAAGGTGTTGCGATAAGCAACGAAGCCAAGGCCAACTCTGCCGCTATGTCCGTATGGATTGATGCGAACCAAGACGGAAAACCCGGAAAGGGCCGCCGCAAAACTGTTGCTAGAAGTTCTGAACCGAAAGTGACAAAACCCACCACGCCGACGAAGCGACCTCGAAAGCCCTCTGCAACTGCGACTTCGGTGAATTCGAGGCATCCGCCAGTTACAAAGCAGAGTAATGCCGCCGCAAACACGCCACTGCGAATTCCCTATGGCAACAAGGATGTCGCGCAAGAACTCGGCGCCAGATACGCCGCA
>NZ_JAIMIA010000277.1 GCF_019966495.1 Tateyamaria pelophila
GTCAGCCCGAAGCGGCACCTCAGCCCTTGCCCCAAAACAGAGTTAGCCGACCTTCCCCGCGCGGGTCGCGAAATGGTAAGATGCGGACAAAGTTAGCTTTCGCTGCGTTTGTGCGAATGTCTAGTTTCAGTGATTTAGCCGGAGCAACCGCTTCATTGACAGGCGTTCACTATGCCGTTCAACATCGGAGAAGCCCGCACCGCCCGACGGGGAATATTGCTTTTTTAGTCCTCGGGAACCCCTGCCTGCCGCAAACCATCAATGAACATCTGGTGGCGAGCGTGGGTAGCCGGAGGCATGCTATCGACCACTCGCTTGATTGTCAGGCCGGGATAAGATCGCATTAGCGAAGCAACTGCCTCGTCGGCTTCTTCCTTGCGCCCGGCGTTTGCACAAAAACTTGCAAGATCACGATAAGCCCAAGTCACGCCCGGGCCTGCCGTAAGTCCCAGCTTCACTAGCCGAATAGCTTCATTGTAATTTTCGGCCAGTCCCATCGCATAGGCGCGCCCAAACTGGAAATTAAAAAAGAAAGGATCACGCGGACTCAGTGCTTCGGCGCGATCAAACGCGGAGAGACCGGCCGCAATCTCCTTGCGGTAAAGGTTGTTCCAACCCAATCGCATCCATCCCCAAGCGGAGTTCGGATCAAGGGACAACGCCCGTTCAAGCAGTTGATCCGCACGCTCATGGTCCAAGCCAGTCATTCCAATTGCAGCAGCTATGGCCACCAATGATGGCGCATGGTCATCAACCGAAAGCACTGCCGACTCAGCGTCGGTTTGTGCATTTTCGCGCGATAGCAGCGGTGTTTTGTTCCACATATAGGTTGCTTGCTGCGCATAGGCCCAAGCCCGGAGCGCCTTCGCCCGAATATTGTCACCGTCCCGCTCGATCGCGAGGGATAACAATTCGATCGCTCGTTCATTTTCTTCACGTCGGTGCTTCCAAAAATGGGGAAAGGCACTCATGTAAAGCTCGTAGGCTTTTCTATCCTTCGGTGCGACCGCGCGAGCGTCGGCGATTTCGGATGCGCGAATAGATGGGGAAATTGCACCCGCGACTTGTGACGCAACGCGATCCTGTAAATCGAAAAGGTCATCAAGGTCATCGTCATATCGCTGGGACCAAAGGTTCGCCCCTGATTTCGCTGAAGAGAGCTGCACCGAAATTCTAACCCGTGATCCAACTCTTCGAATTGATCCGGTAACGACGTATCGAGCTCCCAACTCTCGCCCGACCTCGCGCACTTCTACAACGCGCCCCTTGAAGATAAAGGCTGATTGACGGGCAATAACGGCTATGTCGCTCACACTAGACAATGCAGATGTGATTTCATCGACAATGCCATCCGCAAAAAAGCCGTCCTCAGCGCCCATCTCGTCGAAAGGCAGAACAACGACCGCAGGGGTCACATCGTTTTGTTTTCCTGGCTCCACAGTACCTTCGCCGACTACCCATGCTTCAATTGGGTCAGGCAAATTCTTGACAGAAATATCGCCAACAGAGTTCAGGTCGACGTCGATCCGCCCCTTCACTTGATCCCGCATGGCACGTGACATGCAGATGCCTCCGACAGGAGAGATTGCTTCCAATCTGGCGGCGACATTCACGGCGTCTCCGAAAATGTCCTCGCCAATTGCCACAACATCACCAAGATGCACCCCTATTCTAAAGCGAAGCTGATTGTGCTCCGCCCAGTCCGTTTCTTGGGCGGACATCGTCTCTTGAATGGCCAGTGCACAGCGGGTTGCTTCAACTGGCGATGGAAACTCCGCCAGGAATCCGTCGCCCATAGTTTTTACGACGCGCCCTCCTGCGTTTCGCACTAAAGGGTTCACCACTTTGTTCCAGATAAAGCGGAGCCTGGAAATCACGCCTTCCTCATCCTCTGCGATCAGGCGAGAATATTCGGCTAGGTCTGCGGCGACTATCGTTGTCAAACGTCTGATATCAAGCTCCAAGCAATCGTTCGTACAGCGTGAATGAACGATAATCGCATTGCAAGCGTTGGCCGTGCTGCAGAAGCAGCCATTCAAACGCCTCGCAGCATCCGTTGCTTTTGGGCTCTCACCGGGATTTCGCTGCACGCTACACGAAAGGCCGCTAACGGGAAACGGGCCAAACTTTGAAAATTCCGC
>NZ_JAIMIA010000278.1 GCF_019966495.1 Tateyamaria pelophila
CCTCTGCCGGGGCACGCCTCGGCAGGGGCTCTCAGCGCAATCTCCAACTAAATTTCCAGACGTCAGGTTACAGTACCTCGGGATCGTGGGGATCGGGCACTTTGCCACCGAAGCCATCAAAGACGGCAAACTCGGCTTGCCGCCCGACACGTACGGCTTCGGCCAGATCTCCCTCGAAACCGGTAAAGTACAAAAACGGGCTGCGCGCTCCGGCTTCTTCGCCCATGAACAGCATGGGGATCGCAGGGGCGCACAGCAGCAGCGCATGTACAATCCTTGCCGCTTCTGGTTCGACCAAGGAGATCAGACGCTCGCCAAGGGCGCGGTTCCCGATTTGGTCGTGGGTCTGGTTCGCGTTGACAAAGGCGGTCATCGGCAGGTGATCGGACGACGCACCGCGAGGGCCGTCCCGCGGCTGCCCGTGTTCGACGTGGCTGGTGGCGAGAGCGGATGCCAGATGCCCGAGCGGGTCCGCGGCAAAAGTTCGGTAGTATCCCGCCCGTTCCCCGGTCAACAGGCAGTGAACCGCATGGTGATAGTCGTCATTCCACTGGGCATCGACAAGACCGCGTTCCCGAAGGTCGGGCCGGCTACTTTCATCTTCGGTGACGACATGGATTTGGCGACCAAAGTCGCGTTCGCGGATTTCAGCGCAGAGGTTTTCGAGGAAGTCAGGTTGTGAATGATCCAGAATTTGGCGCGCCGCGTCAATGCGCAGACCATCCACGCAGAATTCTTCGATCCACATGATCGCATTGTCGATGAAAAAGCGCCGTACGGGCTCCTGTGAAAAGTCGATGGCCGGACCCCAGGGCGTGTTTCTGTTGTCGTCGAAGAAAGTCGGCGCGATCGCGTGCATGTACGATCCGTCCGGCCCGAAATGATTGTAGACGACATCGAGAATGACAGACAGGCCGAGTTGATGGGCCGTCTGGACGAACGCGGCGAAGTCTTCGCGTGTGCCATAGTCGGGATGGACCGCATAGGGCAGGACACCGTCATATCCCCACCCGCGATTGCCCGAGAATTGGGCGATGGGCATAATTTCGATTACAGTGATCCCAAGCGCCGCGAGCTCCGTGAGCCGCGTCGCCGCTGCCTTGAAAGTCCCCTCTGTGGTGAAGGTGCCGATGTGCATTTCATAGATGACGGCTTGCTGCCATTCCCGCCCGGACCACGGCGCGACCTCCACAGGGGCAGTCAGAACGGACCAACCGTGCACGCCGCCCAATTGCTGGCGCGATGCAGGATCAGGAAAGGCCTCTCCGTTGATCCGAAAGCGATAGGGCGCGTTTTCTTTCGCTGTGAAAACCGCCGTATAAAGGCTGTCTCCAGCGGGATCCATTGCGATGCGAGCGGCCTGCATTTCCAACACGACGGTCATCGCGCCCGGCGCCCAGATGGAAACCGACCATTCGCATTCCGATATGCGCTCCGGCCCCCATGAAAAAGGCATGCGGGTTATGGTGCGCGTTTCATTCATGAAGAAGTCTGCCGACTGACAGTGTAGCGCTCAGAGGGTGGCACACGATGTGCAAGGGGTTGCTCTGCACTTGCCAATGAGACCGCCAAGCGACCAGCCTCCCCTCGAAAGTCCGGGCGCTTCCCTGATCTCTCAGCCATCTGTCGCATCTCGGACTTTCAATGCCAAACTGGCAATATTACGCCTGAGGAAAAAAATGGTTCCATGGAAAAACAAATTTTTTCATGGGCCTTGGGCAAGATCTCCAAGGTATGGCCCTGATCCTTAGGAATTTGGCCTGGTTGTCCTCGTTTGGGGAGGTCGCATTCAAATTTCGGATCGGCAAAGCCGTCACGGTGGTACAAATTGAATGATCACAACAGATACTTGCCGAAGAGCATAAAATTTGCATCTTCCATGAAATGCAGAGCGTTGTGCCAAGCGATGCAATGTGCGTTTGATTTGCGCACGACCTGTCGCATGAATTTGCAAAGCTGCGGTTTGCGCTAGTTTCACTTTCCACCTAATGGATCGAAGCCACCGGCTTCTAGCCGGTCCGCTTCAGCGAATCTTTCTCTGATCTTCTCTCCTGAATTTTGAAACCCGCTGTGGCGGTATGGTTTCAAAATTCAGGAGAGAAGATCATGCGTT
>NZ_JAIMIA010000279.1 GCF_019966495.1 Tateyamaria pelophila
CCGGAACCACCCACAAACACAATCTGATAGCTGATCTGACCCTTGGCCTTACAGTGACTACATCTCAGCTTTGGGACTACGTCGGCCATCCGCGCCTCCCAACCCAGTCGGTCAATCAAAACCTGCACTGGCATCAAGCAGTTGTAACCACACAGCTTGCAGGTCAGGCTTAGGTGGTTTTTGGAAATGCTGCCAAGTTGGGTCATTGCGGGTCATGTAGCACACGTGCTCGTCTGTTCATAACTGAGACGGTCGACGCCCAGCGCCTTCCTTACCCAAGGCTTTGAAGGCTTTCGCATCTGTATCATAGAGTTCAAGAAGCTGAGAGGCGGCATCAATGAGATGACCTACCCGATGTTTTGATACCGGATGTGCAGGAACGTCTTAGTATGTTTGGGGATGTGCCTTGTGAGACGTGTTCTTGTGAAAATGTTCGATCCAATTTCTTGCGGTGTCGATCAATGTCTCCTTTTGCGGGCCGTTTTGCGTCACCGCACCATCATCGCATTGGAGAATGAGTTTCGGGGGCGGGTAGGCGCTATTGTTTGGATACGATGTCAAACACTAACTTATTATAGTTCGATGCCTTGGCGAAGTAACCCAACCGATGCCTGCGATCTATTCTGCGCAGCCCTCTATGCCCAACAGCACTAGCCCAAGACAACCAATCTGATTGCCCTGCGCCGAGATGACCGTCGCGAAGTTCTACCAGGCCATACCTCAGATCAGGGACCTCAAGGAGCTTGGCTCGTGATATCGAGGTAGCATTTGGGTGGTTATATAGTCGGTCAATAATTTCACCTGCCGATGGCGTATCAAGCAGTCGGTCTTCAAGAATGTGAGTAAGCCAGAAAAGTTGAAACTCATACACCATCGCATCAACGTCCTGGAGCAGTTCGAGAACAAACTCTGAGACAGCAACAGCATCTTGTGCCTCAAGGCAGAATGAGTGAATATTCTTGAACAGATGGGGAAACCTACGGGCGATGTCGGCCAACCGATCCATCGCCTCTTCAGCGTGTTCAGCCATGAGTGCCAAGACGAGTTCAGCGTCCTCCTCATCAATATCGTCTTGCCTTAGCAAACCACGAAGGAACTCCATCTCTTCGTCAGAGAGGTCCTCTTCGACCTCAATTTCTCCCTCAGGTATGCCATCATAATCCGTCACAACAATACGTCGCCGTTGCAAAAGCCGCATCCGCACATCTTCAATGGCGTTTTCTAATCCTATGTTTTCACGAACCCCTTCACTGGTTTTGTTCGGGTTTAATGATAATCCCTTGTCGCCAAGCAAGTTTTGTATGGTCATGAAATCATGACGTAGGTCACGCCTAGAATCTGAAAATAATACAAAATCGTCCATGAAACGGACTACGGCGTTGCTGCGCAGGCCATGGAATTGCTCGACAAACCTTAGAAAGTCGTTCCCAATCATCTTCGTCGGGTAGATGCCTTGTGGCAAACAATCAACGGAACGCCCCGTATTGATCTCTCGCAAGAACTGTCCGAAGGCTTCGTAATCATTTTGCGTGGCACCTGCCATTGAAAACCAAGACACGAGGTCATGGTGATAGATGGAATTGAAATAGGCTGCGACATCGAAGCTCAAGCTGTAACGATATTCGTCTCATAAGCCGCGATAGCCCCCTTGTATCCTCGAAACGATCCCGAAGGGTTCAAAGGCTCCCCTTCCTCGAAGCGATAGCCAAAGTGTTTCTTATGCTCACCAAAGGGTGCGCGGAAGCGCGTTCTATTCCTGAGGACCAGATCATAGATGAAGAACTCCGCAACAGGATCGAGCTTGACTGTACGCCTTAAATGCAGGTCTGGTTTCCCCGCATACACTCTGGTCTGTGAGCGAAACGAATAGGCTTCTTGATCCTGATCCAGACAGCGGCCAAGAAACTCCCTGATCTCGTCTTGACCGTGTTCGATAAGATAACTGTTGGTGGACATCGGAAACAACGTTCGTCGGTAATCGTCAGGGGAATCGCGTTTGGAACTGAAGGCGTGAACGGTCACTCTTGCCTGTGAGGGCGAGATGGATTCTGAAGTGGGG
>NZ_JAIMIA010000027.1 GCF_019966495.1 Tateyamaria pelophila
ACATCACGCAATTTCCTGTCGATGATCAAACTGGCATCCGTCAGGCTGTGGATCGAGTTTTATGAGTCCGCTGCCTAGTTTGATAAGTTTGCGGTCCGTATTGATCCGCCCCATCTCCAGCACCGTTGCTATAGCCGCCAACGCCGCCACTTCCGCCACCTCCGCCCGCACCTCCAACGATGTTGCTTGGATCTCCCATGCCCGTCGACGTCACCGTCACCCATGAATCGAAAATTTCGAGCTGCGCTCCTGCGTGGTTTACAAGCGTGCCTGCACTGCCACCGTTTCCGCCATCACCTCCATTGCTGGCATCTTCACCAGGTCCTCCGTTTTTCGAATTCCAAAATGGGCGACCATGCTCCCCAATCTCTCCGTTCGCCCCGTCCCCCCCCCCGTCCGCACCATCAGCACCCATCGCGTAGGCGCCGGTCAGAACCAACCTGGCGAGCGACGCGTCAGCACCTGCTTCCACGGTCAACAACGACGTTGCACCACCACCGTCGATGGTGATGTCTGCCGTCCCATTGCCATCCACATCGCCCTCGATAACGACGGTTTCACCGCTTGCGATCACCAGCGGTCCGTTGTCTGGATCAAGCTCGATCACGCTGCCTTCAGGCAGGTCGAACCCGATCTCATCGGGCCCTGCGTTGCCTTGCGCGATCTCCAGAGCCTCGCGCAAAGTCGTGGTCTCTGCCTCGGGCGTCACCGTGTCCAGAACTGAATTCACCGTAATCATTGTCATGGTATCCTCCTCTCCAGCCAGACCTCTCCCGTGGCTTGCCGCAGGTGCCGCGCCATGCCTGAAAGGTCGCTCCTCAACTCATCCAATGCGCCCCGTCAATTCGGCAGGGTGCGATCCTCCGCTCCGGCAGTTCCGGTCTTTCCAGTGATCCGGAAGGCCTGTGTTTTGCCATCGCGACGCCAGAAATCCAGCGCCCCGAGACGATCGAAAATCTCAGGTGGCAGGCAGGTCTTGCGGGGCCGGAACCGGACTGGGCCGGACACCTTGTGCAAGCCCGGCGTATCGACCGCTCTATCGAACACCTCGGCTTCATATTCCACATGGCTGAAATCATGCTCAAAGGCCGGTTCACCCAGAAATTCGTAGATCAGGCCGATTGCCTGTTCGGGGCGTTGGCAGAGTATATCGTATTCCAGAAGCAGAATCCTGTCGGCAAAATGCCCGTAATAAGTTTCGCGCAGCGCGTTCAGCGGAAAGCCGATCAACCGGTCGCCGCGCAGCATGGCCTCGGCGCGATCGAATACTGTCGCTCGGTCCGCGGACGATCCGAAAATGCGCGGCACGTTCAGAGGGTTTTCGCGATGCAACCGTTCAAGCGAGTCCATGACCCAAGCCGGGTTACGTACACAGCAGATGATCTTTGCCTCAGGAAACAAGTCCGCAATCAGCGGCAGGTGGGCACACCAGAGACGGTTGGTGTCAAACAGTATCTCGGCATCCGGAAATTCGTCGTAAAAGCCGGTGACGATACTGCGCAAAATGCGGCGCTTTTGCGCATCGTTGCGAAAGACAGAGAACTCGTTGTCCGGTCCCATCGCACGCAAGGCACCCATGATAACGCCACCGACAGGTCCGCTCATCGAAGCGAAACAGCGTGGATTCTGCCGCAGGATCCCTCCCAACATCGTGCTGCCGGATCTGGGCAGTCCAGATATGAAGTGGATAGGTCTCCTGCGCGATTGATCCATAACCCAAGGAAAAAACGGTATGCTGTTTGGCTGATGCGCTTATTCTAGACAAAATCGCTCTTTTTGGCGTTGATAAATGTCAATCTGCCGTTCTGCGCGGTGCAAACCCAATGTCGGGTTCCCCGATTTTTGATGGAGGTAACGGCCAGACACGCTCCGCAAGGCGGTTACTTTTTTCGCAATCTAAGCGCGACGGGATGCGCCTTTCAGGCTCAGTCGCTATCATGTTGCCTGCTGTCTACTGGCCATAGTCATTATGGTGGTGCGTTCGACCTCAGCGACTTGAGAGGCTTCAAGTTCATCCCAAGGCAGGTTCGGATCACGCGTCGTAGACGGCAATTTGATTTGGCCGAAGCTCCAGTTTCCAGGCGTCACTTGGGTGCCAAGGATGGCGGAAATCCCGTCAAGCCACACGGCCCTCAAAGGCATTGCGACAAAAGGCGAACCCGCTGCCGCCTTGCTTTGTTATTTCGGTTTGAAGCTGTTGGGCGGTCTCGACTGCGCGCGCATCGGCTTGAACTGTTGTCCTGAAGGATGTGTCGATTTCTTTTACATCCCGCAACCAAGGTGCTTCCAGCACCTGTTTGACTGTTGCCATCTGCTTATGCCTCAATTTCCCTTTTTGCCCCCTCAAGGATGACGGCGATCCTGCGCGCCATTTCGAGGTCCGAAACGTCTGACGGGTTGATTTCGACTGAGGATATGCTGCCGTTACTGGACTGGTGGTCTTTATTGTCCGCCAGACCCAAATCGCGGGCGATAATACTGGCGTTCAGCAGCCCCGCCGATGTGGCCGACCCGAAGGAACAGGTGATCGTCTGTGGGGCGCAGTGGCGTGATGGGATACGGAAGCGTGCTGCTTCGCGACCAGGCGCCTTTGCCACACATACTGAGTGACACCTCTGATACGATTCAGTCCGGGGGCTGAGACGCCCTTCGTGCTCATGTTTTAACTGACAGCCCAGTGCGCGGTTCAATCCCCTGAACTCCAGTGACCGTGTCCAGAAACCGTGCCCATCCTGTAACAAAGCTGTTTTGCAATTGGTGTTCAAGGTCGCTGTTTGCGCTTTGAGGTTTTGTCACATCCGTCGCAAGAACGTCTTCCATTGCTTTGGTCAAGGCACTGACGGAGGCGGTGTCCAATGGCTGTCCTCCGTATTCCATGTGGTCCCTCAACCCGTCGACACTGGCGCATAACGCAGTTCTGCCTGCGACCAATGCTTCAATGGCGACAAGGCCATAGGCTTCCCAGCGTGACGGTATGATCACGACGTCCACCGCTTCATAAGCCTGCACGGGATTTGTCGCGAACCCGTCAAAGTGGATACGCGGGTCATCAGCGGCCAGACTGGCAAGATATTCATACTCTTCACCTTCTCCGAAGATGCGCAGTTGAACACTGGGGTCAGAGATCGCCCGAAAGGCTTTGATCAAGGTATCGAACCCTTTTTGCCGGTCAAGGCGACCAATGGCACCAAAAACCCGTGGTCGATTGCTGACTGGTTGCGCATTCTGAAAGGCAGACAGGTCAACGCAAGAGCGTATGACCGACAATTTGGCCGCGTCGCAGAGCTTTTCCCGCCTGATCCATTCGGCTTGTCCATCACTGACCGCGACGACGGCGTCGAAGATTGCAAATGTTGTTTTGAGCAGCGCATGAAACCGCGTCTTGTTCGGGACATTATGCGCCACAAAACCTGCTGTGTAGCTGTGTTCCACATGTGCCAGCTTCGCGCCGCTATTCGCCAGTTTGAGGGCGAGGAACATTGGCAGACTGCGCCAGCTCACCGCCAGATGAGAAACGATGACATCGCAATCATAGTGACGCCCGCTCACCCGACCGCGCTGCACCTGAACGAACTGATGGTCGGCGATTTCAGCCATGTCAGGTGAGGTTTTGATATGTTCCAGCACCCGCATGACGCCACCCGCAGTGGTATCATCAATCAGATGAACGATCCGCGGGCGATTATGCATGTTCCTGACCCACCGATGATGTGACCAGGTCCAGCGCAAGGCCGCCACCTGCTTTGAGAAACAGGGCCGCCAAGACCGTTACGGCGCTTTTCACAGGCTCTTCAAAGGCCGGTCGCAGCGATTGTCCAAAGGCAGATTTTATCAAGAGCAACGCACGATCTGCATCGCGGTCACTGATGGCGCGGCGCGCAAGATAGCGCAGCTGATAGGCGCGTGCGGCGTTGGCGTGTTTTGCAAACAGGTTCGGTGCAAGTGGCGTCAATTTGTCGATCATTTGTTGCCACGTTGCGAATTGCCGGTCCGTATTCGTCGAAAGCGCACCTTTTGCGATGCGGTACCGTGTCAGCAAACCTGGCACGCCTTCGAACGTCCAATCCGTCGTTAAGGCGATACGTAACCAGCATTCGATGTCTTCTGATTGACGCAGCGTTTCGTCAAAATACCAATCGCGTTCGGTCTCAGACTTTGGTCGAAATGCAATTGCTTCAAACACAGCGCGACGGATAACCGGGGCTGACCCGTTGCCGACGGGATTACGTTTGAGAATATGTGCAGGCGAGATGCTTTTCAGACGGGGCTTTTGCGCTGTTCCCAGCAGGTTGCCGTGATCGTCGATCAGAGCCGATCCGGAATAGCTGACCCCGACGCTGGGATTTTGCTTCAGGTGGCGCACATGAACGCCGAGTTTCTCTGGTTCCCACAAGTCATCTGCATCACAAAACCCCACATAGTGCCCGGTTGCTGCGGCGATCCCGGTATTGCGTGCACCGGCCAATCCGCGATTGCGTTGATGCACGACGCGCACGCGCGGATCGCTTTGATAGGCCGCAGCAATATCGACGGTGCTGTCGGTTGAGCCATCGTTGACGATGATGATCTCGAAATCTGAAAAGGTCTGTTGCAACAATGCGTCCAGTGTTTCTGGAAGTGACTTTTCGACATTGTAGGCGGGGACGATGATTGAGGCGACAGTCATGACGCAACTCCTTGAATTAGCGTGAAAACAGAATTTGGCGCGTGCGGCGGGGCAGCACGAGTGCGGCAACGGCGCCGCAAAGCGTAAGCGCGCCGCGGCGCGGGGATCTGAAAAACCCTACGGGACTTTCGACGAGGCCGCGCATTGCGAATTTGAGCGCGTCGGTTCGGTCGACCCCGACACGCAAGGCGCGGCGTGCAAGGTAGCGCATGTGGATGGCCTGATCTGCTCCGGACGGGATAAACCCAAACGCCTTCGCTGTGCGCAAAGCCGCGTTGCGCCCTTGCATCATGGCGGTCAGATCTGCGGACAATCCGTGTGGATTGGCGCGATAATAGGTGAGCGTCTGATCGACACCGATAATGCAGGCCCCCAATCCGATCAAGCGGATCAGCCATTCCAGGTCTTCGTTGTGCACAATGTCGGAATTGAAGCCGCTTGACACAATGAACTGATCTTTTCGAATGGACAAATTGGACATCGTTCCCACCGGGTTTTCGCCCAGCAGATCTGCAATGGTCAGGGCACCGGACGGCACGTTGGAAAACGTTTGAACGTCGCTGGGCGAATGTTGGAAAAACCCGATTTTCGAGAAGACGGCATCGCAGGTTTCGGTTTCAAAAACGCGTTTCAATTCGGCCAGTTTGGTTGGAGCCCACAGATCGTCCGCGTCGCAAAACGCAATGATGTCACCCTGTGCAAAACAGATTGCGCCGAGGTTTCGAGCGTCACTTGGGCCTTTGCCCGTGTTGCGCACAAGGCGCACGCGCGGATCATGGGACTGCGCCTGCGTGATCAGGTCACGCGTTTTGTCGCTTGAGCCATCATCGACGCAGATAACCTCGAAATCAGCCAGAGTTTGGACGCAAATGCTGTGCAGGGTTTCTGTGATTGTTGCTTCTGCGTTGAAGCAGGGAATGACGACGGAAAACTGTGTCATGGTTCAAACCTCCTGAATGCGTGCTGTGAAGAATGCTGTGCGCAACCCTGGCCAAGCGGCTGCAACGAGGATCACGGTCGTCACGCAGGCATACCCAGTAGCGACAGCGGTGAGGCCGAAGGGGGAAAGTAAGACGGTGTTCAGTACCGTCGCCACAGCCAAGGCAAATGTGACCATAAGTTCAGTTTCCGGCCGGTTGTTCGTCCGCAACCAACCTGCTGTCGCCGTCCAGATTGTCGTCGGGATCGCTACAAGGCACAGAATGGAAACGATACCGGAAATGTGGGACCAGTCCGGCCCAAGTAGGATCGGGACATAAATCGGTGCTGCAATCGCCTGAAGCAATACGACCGGGCTGATCAGGCAAAGCGCGATACTGATGCTGCTGCGCAATGCGGCAGACTGGTCGGATGTCTGGTTCAGGGTTGGGAAAAGAACGGTCGCAAACGCCATCGTAAAGGCATTTGACAAGCTGAGGCCTGCGTTGAATGCCATGAAATAGA
This sequence comes from Tateyamaria pelophila, assembly GCF_019966495.1. Taxonomy (GTDB): domain Bacteria; phylum Pseudomonadota; class Alphaproteobacteria; order Rhodobacterales; family Rhodobacteraceae; genus Tateyamaria; species Tateyamaria pelophila. The sequence goes on from NZ_JAIMIA010000027.1 coordinate 6,110, forward strand.
GACCCAGCGCTTCGCCGCCCAAGGTCAATCCAACCACGATCTTGTCAGCCTGCAATCGGATCGCCTTGACCACCTCGATGCCCAGAACGGCACGACCATAGACAAAAAATGGACGCAGCGGGGCGAAGCCTGCCGATACATCGCGTTTCCAGGGATGCAATCGACGCACTGCGATCAACCAGATCGGAGCCGATAACAAACGCGGCAGCAACAACGCAATCGCTGACGGCCAGACAAACACAATAGCGGCCGCCAAGAGATTGGCGCTGACCACTTGAGTGCCCGCGATTGCGGCCGTCTGTTTCATCTTGCCCGCGCGCATCGCCAGTGCCACCTGCACGAGGCCTGCTGGCATAAAGAGGAATTCGGTTCCGAGTATGAGAACGAGCAAGGCGAGCGTCGTGCTGCTTCCCAAGCCGAACAAAAGACCGGCGACGGCGGCTTGCACACAGAAAAGAGAGACACACCAGACCCAGAAAATGCGGGACGCTGTGGCGCAAGTAGCTTCAAGCTCGCGGTCTTTGGCCGCAATGATGCGCTGCACCACCCCGTTTTCGGTGAGGGACTTGAGGATATCTGCGGCAGCCATCGCTCCTGCAGCGATGCCAACCTCAGTCAGGTCAAGCGTCCGCGCCACGATGATCACAACCAGTAGCCGCGATGCCTTGGAGGCGACTTCGGAAGCCCCATAGGACAGCAAGTTGGTCGCGAAGGTTCGAATGTTCGGTGCTGTGCTCATATCTTTATGCTCATGCAGTGGCGTTGAGAGACAGATACAGCGCCTTTGTTGTGCTGTCGCGGGCACCTCCGGGCAGCAAATGGGTGCATTTGGGCCATACCCTATCCCATCGGATAGGGGTGGTGGCATAGTTCCCATAGACCGTTTGCGTGTGATCTCTTAAAACGGTCATATAAAAATAGACGAGGCAGCAGCAGAGTATGAGCACCACCAGAAGCGCATTTGCGATGCTGCTGCTATGCACGGCATGCAGCGCATATGACACACCCGACAATATTGAAGCGGTTGCGGAAGGCACTGCGTATCAAGCGCAATGGCGCCAACCCGATGTGTCCCGCGCGAATGCCGAATACCTGCGTTCGGCTGAATTGAATGCGCAACAATGCCTTCCCTTGGGTGGCTATGACGGCAAGGGCAAAGGCTCTGCGATCGCCGCATCCGCACTTGCGGGCGAACGTCTGACACGCAACGATCTGGTGGATGTGCGCGTCGGTGAGGATGAGACGTTTAACGGCGATTATGTCATTTCGCGTGACGGACAGCTCAAACTGCCATTCCTGACGCCGATCCGGGCACAGGGGCGCAGCACGTCACAGATCGAAGCAGACATCGTCAGTCAACTTCTGGACAATGGCTTCTACTCCGACGCGCCGCGTGTCTCTGTACGCGCGGCAGATTTCGCATCGGTCACGGTGGGCGTGTCGGGCGCTGTGTTCGAGCCGCGGGCGGTTGAGATTGGTGGCGTTCCGGGCGATCAGCTTGACGCACGTCGCCAAGCGGCTTTGGGCGCATCGACAGAAGCGCGCAACCTGTCCGCTGCTCTGCGGGCCGCTGGTGGTGTGCGACCGGATGCGGATATCTCGGCGGTGCAGGTGCGACGCGGGGGACTGGTTTACCGGCTCGATATGCGCGGCGTTTTCGAAGGACAGAATGCGGTCGACATCATGCTGCTGACCGATGATGAAGTTTTTGTATCCAGTCGCCAGTGTTTCCAGGATGATCTGATGCGCCCCAGTCCGATCAGCCCCCCGGGTGTCAGCCTGTATCTGTCAAACCTGACACAACCCGCATCAAACAATGCTTCATCTGCCATTGGTCAAACGGTGCGCGAAGTGCCCTACGGCACACGCTATATGCAGGCGGTTGTGGATGCCAACTGTGTCGGTGGTCCGCGCAGTACAAGTGCGGATCGTTCGGCTGTTTTATTCACCCGGAACCCGGTCACCGGCGTCTCCGCGGTGATAGAGCGCGACATCGAAGATCTTTTGCGGCGGGCTGATCGGGATGACTATGACCCCTACCTTTTGCCCGGCGACGCGTTGGCCTGCTACGACAGCACCGTCACCAATGTTGCGGAAATCGCGCGGGTGTTGGGCATCATCAGTATCGCGGCCCTCATCCGGTAATCAAACACGTCACAAGAGGTCATGTTTGGTGGCAGACCAAATTGGGGCGAGTGTATTGATTTCGCGCCGGAGCGTTGCGTGATCTCCCGTTTTTGCAGCGGTTTCAATCACTTTAAGCGCTTCGCGCAGCGCTGTGGCTCCGAACACGGCTGCGCTGCCGGCAACCTTGTGGCTGCGCGATGCGACATCCAGATAGTCATGGGCGTCGTCAGAACCAAGCCATTGCAGCAGGTCTTCGACCTCATGCGAAAACTGCGATGTCAGCTTGGCAAAGGCGACCTCTCCCAAGGCCAGACGCGTTTCTGCGGTGTGATCGGCATCGACAACGGGCCAGATGTTTGTCGGCTGTGCGGACTGATAATCCGCCAACACCTGGCGAAGTGCATCACGGGACAACGGCTTGGTCAGGACGTCGTTCATGCCGTCTTGCAAAAGGTCAGCTTGTTCACTTGCCATCGCGTTCGCCGTCAACGCAATGATTGGCACATTGGCGGACACGCCGCCTGCTGACCTGATGTGACGCGCCGCCGTCCGACCGTCCATGACCGGCATGTTGATGTCCATGAAGATAAGATCGAATGCCTCTACCGCTGCGAGGTCTGCACCTTCGCGCCCGTCATGTGCTTCGAGCACAATGTGCCCGTCCGCTTCGAGCATTGTGCGCGCAACGACGCGATTGACTTCGTTGTCCTCGACGATGAGCACGCGCATGGTGCGCGTCGCCTGGAGGAGTGCAGGAGGTGTTGTATCTTCTGCCGGAGGTTCCGCTGCGGTCACCGGCAGCTTCACCGTGAACGTACTTCCCTCATTCAGCGCACTTTCGACTTCGATCTTTCCGCCCAACGCCTGAACGAAACGCTTTGCGATGCCAAGGCCAAGCCCGGTGCCGCCCACCTCGCGATTGCGCTTTGTATTGCCAATCAGGAAATCATCAAAGATCTGGCCGACCAGTTTATCCTCGATGCCTTCCCCCGTATCGGCGATCTGCAGCGTCAGCAGGCTCTGGTCAGGCTCTGTATGGACGCTCGCCGTGATGCTAACCTTGCCGCGGCGGGTGAATTTGACCGCATTGCCGATAAGGTTCATCATCACATGTTGCAAACGGTCGTGATCTGACACGATCCAGTGCATCGGCGGACCGTCCCAGCCCCATTCCAGTGATGTTTCATTGTCGGCGGCCGTGGCACTTTGGTTGTCTACGATATCTTCCAGCAGTGCAGAGATGTTGACCGCTTCACGCCGGGTGTCGAGCTTGCCCGCGTCATATCGTGTAATGTCGAGCACGTCGGAAATATGGCTCATCAGAAGGCGTCCGGAAGATTCCATATATCCCAGATATCGATCCTGCTCTTTCGAGAGCCGCGTATCACGCAACAGGTTCATGTTGCCAAGCAACCCGTTCAGAGGCGTTCTGATTTCGTGGCTCATGGTCGCAAGGAAATCCGTTTTCAATTTCTCACCGGCAAGCGCCTTGTCGCGTGCCTCGACCAATGCGTGTTCGTTGGCGACCCGTTTCGAGATGTCGCGCAGGTAGGCGATGAAAATCTCGCCATCGTCTGTTTTTGCAGATTGCAGGGCAAGCTCGACAGGAAAAGTGTCACCATTCGCGCGCTTGCCTTCCAACTGGACCCGGCCTTTGCCGACGACCCTGCGTTCGCCAGACCGGCGCATCCGTTCCATTCCCGCGTAATGCGCGTCACGCAGATGATCCGGGACGATGATTTTGGCAATGTCCTTGCCGCGCACATCCTCGGCGTGATGTCCAAAAATCGCTTCCGCGGCCGGGTTGAACTCGATGATCCGGCCTTCTGCGTCACTGACAATCATCGCATCCAATGAGGTCGAGATCACGGTATTCATGCGCGTCGCGATTTGGGATTGCGCCCGTTCCCGGCCCGCCACCTGTGCATTTAACCGATTGAGATACATCACCCCAAGGAACAGCGCGCCGATCAGGCACGCAAGCGCGAAGGCCAGCTGTGTCATCGTTCGTGCCACAAGCGCGCGCTGCTGGTCCGCGGCCCTGGCGAAGACATCCAGCCCTGATTTGGCCAGCAAACGAACTGTTGGCCGTATCTCTGCCGCCATGGCGCGCAGATCGTCAAGACGTGCCAATACGACATCATCATTCGCGTCGATGACAGGCACAGTTTGGTCAAGAAATCCGCTGATCTGTTCCAGTTTGTCCTGTGCTTCCGGATCAGCCCGCAATCCGGCAAAGACCGACGCGGTCGTCAGCGTGTTCACCCGACTGTAAAAGACGTCAAAGCGACGCCTGAGAGTCACCAGATTTGTCGGCGCGATCTCTAACTGGCGGGTATATTCCAGGTATTCGACCTCAGCTTGCGCCAGTGACCATTGGACATTGTCAGACTGTGCCGACCCCAACTGCCGAATTTCGCGTTGGACGTTCAGCGTCAGAAACGCGATGGCTGCGATAACGACAAGCCCGGCCAGAGCCAAAAAGGCTCGACCGGGCTTGGCCTTCAGAGGTGTGTTGGCGGGCAAAATACCCTCCATTATATTATGAACGTAGTTGGCGTGCCTTGGAGCTAACGCACGACTTCAATCCTGTCGAGTTGCCAGATGCTGCGGGAATAGGTGACTTCGGAACGATAGTCCGCATTTTGATCATAGGGGTAGATGATCCACAACGGCCCTTTGTCGCGCACAGACATCGGCGCACCATTCAGCAGATATGCAAGGATCGGGCCGTTTTCCACTGCGTCCGAAACCGGAACCTCAACGGTATAATCATTGATCGCAGATGCCAAAAGCGTGCCGCCATCCGCCCCGACGAGGTCAACGAGGGTCTTGAGTGGTATACCCTGAAAGGTATCCACACCGTCCGTCCAGATCGTGCTTGTTTCAATCTCGACACTGCCAAGTGCCGCAAGGGTGTCGGCGTCAAAAACCAGCGTATCGCCAACATTTGTTTTTTCGATATCACCGGAAATCGTCAGGATCGGCGTGCCGCTTGGTACAGCGATATCAGATGCGCCTGCAGGGATTGCGATCCCAAAGGCAAGCATCAGGCCCAGAATTGTCGCGCGGAAACGGGTGATCATCAAAAGCTCCATCATATGTTTCAGTCAGCATCGCAAATCTTGCTGCTCCCCGCATCTGGGCATCGGGATACCGACCTATCCAATCGGATAGGTCGGTGAGCAAGCTATCAGGACTTTGTTACCAATTTCATGCCACAAACCCGGCGGCAGAAGACTGTCCGTAAGCTGTAGTGCGAGACCATCAGATCGTCTAATGGTTCACTTGGTTGCGCGGTGGTTCAATGCGCCCCACGGCCAGACACAACAGCTCGGAAGGTAAAAGCGATGATCAGCAGGTCGAGCAGAACCGTACGTGACCGCGCATAGGCAAGGTCCATATCGATCATCTTGTCAAAGCTGACATCAGCACGGCCGGATACCTGCCAAATGCCGGTGATCCCTGGCTTGACTGCCAAACGGCCATAGGCACGTGCGGGGTAGGCGGCGACTTCTGAGGGCAGGGAGGGACGCGGCCCGACAATCGACATCTTGCCCCGCAACACGTTCCAAACCTGCGGCAATTCATCGATCGAGGCGCGACGAATGAAGCGGCCAACGCGCGTGATCCGAGGGTCCACTTTGGACTTGAAGCAAATTCCATCCCGGTCGGACGTGGCCAGCAAGTCATGCCGCAGGTCTTCTGCGTTCTGCACCATGGACCGGAATTTGATCATCTCGAAAGGCTTGCCATCCTTGCCAATCCGCGTTTGACGGAAAAAGACAGGGCCCTTGCTTTCCAATTTGATCGCAGCGGCCGTGACTGCGAAAACCGGAGCAAACAAGAGCATTGCGCTGGTTGAGACCACCACATCCAATGCCCGGCGCGCAACGCCCGCGACTGTGACGCGATGCAAGGCCGTTTTGGCTGTGCGCGCCATGAAAGTCGTGTTGCCGGCAAGATAGCGTTGCGCCATCCGCTTGGGCTCCGCCCCGAGGCGCCAAATCCATTCACAGCGCGCTTTGCGCACGACGGCAGGAGCGCGACGCACATTGCCTGCCAGAAAGTCAAAAAGAGCGCCCACACCAAGCGTCAGCGACGCGTTCAGGCGAACAGCGTTACGGTGCAGCCAAAGCTCTTGCATCGGCACACCGAGTGCGACCAGAACAATATCTGCGCCCGAGGCGTTGATGGCGTCCACGACAGCATCCGCATTGCTTGCACCGTCAAATCCGTCCCGCGTGCCTGCGATACGCAAACCGGGAGTGCTTGTGACCAATCTCTGAGCGGCCAGTTCCGCAGTGCCGGGTTTGCCACCGAACAGGTAAACCGACTTTCCCAAGTTCGCGGCTTTCGCCAGAAGCTCGGGGACGAGATCGGTGCCATTCAAATTGGCGGTCAGTGCTTTGCCGTCCATCTTTGCCGCAAGCGCCACGCCGATCCCATCGGGCAGCAGAACGTCAGCCGTGCGGACCGCCATCGCGTATTGACGATCGTGCTGCATCACGTTGCAGCAATGCGCGTTCATGAAAAACGCCCGGCGGCGGCCCGGCGCCAAAAGCGCATCAACGGCCTGTTGGCTGGTGACGTCGGCGAGGTTCAAGTCCAGCGTATTGATGTAAGAGGCGTTTACACCCGGTGCAGGTGTGGAAGAGTGAAAGTCGATGGCAGCGTGTTGCATTTTGAGGTGTCCTGAGTTTGTGTTTGGTTGATCGTTCAATCCACGAAATCAGGTGCTTGCCTCAACTGAGCAGACGGAGAGGTTTGCGGCGCAACCGGCGAACGGATTAGTGCGAACGTTGCCTTGAGTAGCCGCAAGTCGTGGCGTACCTATCCGTTCGTGCTATCCACCTGTCTCAATGTCCTCTCAATATCCTGCCTTTCAACGGCCACACTTGCGGGCTAATGTCGGGACAGACGTTAAGGACTTCGCGATGCGCATTCTGATTGCTGACGACCACGACCTGTTAAGAGACACGCTGGTGCTCTTCCTCGAAAACGAAGGCACGATGGAAGTCGACGCGGTTGGATCATTCGATGCCGCCCGCGACCGCATGGAAACGAATGCGCCTTATGATCTGGTACTGCTGGATTACAACATGCCCGGCATGAACGGTCTTGACGGGATCAAGCAGGCGCTGGCGTTAAAGGACGGTCAGCGCGTCGCGCTTATTTCGGGCGAGGCGACAAAGAAGATTGCCGAAGAAGCACTTGAGGCAGGTGCCGCGGGTTTTGTGCCCAAATCGTTGCCAGCAAAGTCTTTTGTAAACGCGGTCAAATTCATGGCCATGGGCGAGCAATATGCACCGCTGGATTTCATGACGGCCGAGGACAAAACGCAATCGAATCCGCTCGCCGCAAAGCTGACGGAGCGCGAATTGCAGGTTCTGGAGGGACTGACACAGGGCCTCTCCAACAAAGAGATCGCGCGAAATCTCGACATTCAGGAACCCACGGTGAAACTTCATATGAAGACACTGTACCGCAAAGTCGGCGCGGCAAACCGTACCCAAGCTGCATTGATCGCGCGCGAAGCCGGTCTTTTCTGACCTATCCGTTCGAATAGGGTTCATCACCACATGCGCCCCGGCTTGTCCGTCCGCGTGCGTGATCAAGCGGGCGTTCAAGTGTAGGCATATCGTCAAAGGAGATTTCCTATGACCGATCAAGCCACATGGAACTACGCACCCGTCAGCGCGCCCAAACCCAAGAAAAGCCGCATCCGCCGTGCCTTTGTCGGGGGAGCCCTCAGCGATCTGGGCCGTTTGCCGCGGTACGTTGCCTTTGCCCTGCTCGGCGGTGCCATGATCTGGGCCCCGATTACCGGATATCTCAAGACTGCGCCTGAACGGTACAAGTCGGTTGCATCCCTGATCATGCCCGGGTCCGGCGCTTCTGCCTCGCTGAACCTGAACGGCATCGGCCAGGCGTCCTCTTACGCAAGTTCCGCGTTCGCCAGCAACGCAGTCAGCCCCACGGAAACATATAAACGTCTGCTGGGGGCTGACCGTATCCTGGCCGCAGCGGCGGATGCGCTTGGCATGGCGCAGATTGATCTGGGGCGTCCCCGCATCAACCTCGTGGATCAGACAAGCCTGATCCATATCGAGATGGTCGGGAACAGCCCGGTCGACGCGCAAGCCCGTGCTGACGCAGTCCTGGCTGCATTTTTCGCAGAGTTGGATGCCTTGCGCACAGACGAGGTGAACACGCGCGAAGACAGCGGGCTGCAAGCCATGTCCGACTATCGCGACTCTGTCTCGGAAACACGCGCTGACATTGCAAGACTGCAGGCGGACAGCGGGTTGCTTTCCATGAACCAATACGAGGATCTCGTTGATCGGCATCTGGCTTTGAAGTCCAACGTGCAGGAAAAATCGGCGGTGCTCAGCGACAAGTCTGCAGAAGTGAAACGGCTGGAAGAACAACTGGGTGTGAATGCGCAGATGGCAGCCGCGACGCTTAAACTGTTTGCCGACGGCGCTTATGTCAAAATGCTTGAAGAAGTCGCTTTGTTCGAAGCCGCGCTCGCGGAGGCACAGTCCCACTACGGGCCGTCCCATCCAAAAGTGCAAGAGGCGCGTCAGGCGCGGGATACGGCCAAGACGGCAGCCTTTGAGTTGGCGCGGGGGATTACTGATTTGTCGCTGCGCGATCTTCGGGATCTTGATCTTGCCCCAAATGGCGTCCGAGCCGACCTGCTGTCTCAACTTGTCGAGAAAGACGCAGATCGCTCAGGCACGCAACACGAGCTGGCCGAATTGGAAAACCAACTTGCTGAAGGGGCGGCGGATCTTGAGGTCAAGCGGCCCGCTGCTGCCTCCCTGCAAGACCTCGAGCGCGATTTCGCCGTGGCCGAAGCCGTGTTTGCAACTGCCATTGCGCGTACGCAATCCGGCAAATCGGATTTCTATGCCTCCTATCCTCTGGTTCAGGTTCTGGAAAATCCCTCCATTCCGGAAAGGCCGTCTTCGCCCAACAAGAAACTGGCCATTGCGGCAGGCGGCGCGGCAACCTTCATGATGCTGATTGGGCTACTTCTGGGTTGGACCCGCAAAGCCGTCATCACGCGCCTTCTCACCTCGTCGAAGCCTGCCTGATGGCACCGCAGAACCCCATAGAGCGCATTGTCTTGCGCACGCTCACGCTCACCTGGCCGTTCTATGCAATCGGTGCGCTTTACGTGGTGGGGCCTGTGCTGGCCTGGACGCTTGGGGCTTTGGCGCTGGTCATTCTGTATCTTGGCCCTGCCGTCCGTCAGGATATGCGGGCCAGGGGCTCTATCCCGCTGATTGTCTGGGTTTGGATCACAGGAATGGCGATGATGCTGGTGGTGCTCTGGATCGGACACATGGACTGGGGGCTGGGTCTCAAACAAACCATCAAGTCTTCGATTGGGTGGGCCAAAGGTTGGGCGTTGCTGGCGCTGTTTCCATTGATCGGCGCGGTGCTTCCGATCCGGCGTGCCATCCTTGTGCGCGGACAGTGCATCATCGGGCTGTGGACGTTGATCCTTGCGCCTTTGATGTTGGTGGCCCCTTACGTCGGACTGCCTGACCTCATCTTTACATCTCCGCTCAAAGCGGTGGGTGGCCCCGGGCCCGAATACTTTTCAGTTTATCTTTTCACCTGGGATCCGGCCAGCTGGACACCCAGGTGGCAGTTTTATGCCCCCTGGTCGCCTTTTGCAGCGTTGCTTGGTGTTATCATGCTGATCTTCGCACTCGAAGACCGGTCTCCCAAATGGCGGGCCATCGGAGTGGCAGCAGGCTTGCTCATGATCTTTGCCTCCAAGTCCCGAATGGGCCTTGTCGGGGTTGTGGCCTGCACGGTCGGTCCCCGGATGATGCCGTTGATCCTGCGCGGATGGGCATGGCAGATGGTAGCAGCGCTGGTGGCGTCGCTGGCCGTTTTCGGTAGTGTCGTTTTCGGAGCCGCCATGGATTTTGTGTCCGCCTTCAAAGGCGCCCGGGCTGACAGCACCCGCGTGCGCGCCACGCTTCAACGCATTGCATCCGAGCGGTGGCAAAACGAAGCCTTCTGGTTTGGTCACGGCACCGTTCAACCCGGCTCGCATGCGGTCGAATACATGCCAATCGGAAGTCACCATACCTGGTTCGGGCTTCTCTTTGTGAAAGGCCTTGTGGGCATGGTCAGCTTGGTCATCCCATTCGTATGGCAGATGACAATCACGATGCTGGACGCGGCCAGGTCGAAACGCGGATATTTGCCGATGGGTATCATGATGACTTTCACGCTGCTGTCATTTGGCGAAAACATCGAAATTGAAGCTTACCTTCTTTGGCCAGCCATGATGATGCTTGGCATCCATGCGAGAGAGCTTGCAGAGGCTCGCGGCAGGGCGAACGCGTCGGCGCAACCCGAAAAGCTTGTCGGAGGTTTGGTGGAGGACAGTCCAGCGTCTCTCCATCGCCTATAGCCGACAGGGGCAGTATGCGCTCCTGTCAGCGCGATTGGCCGGGTTATTTGTTCGAAATGGCTTTCGCACACAGCTACGGCCGCTCGACCAGTTCCACTCGACGGTTTCGGTCGCGGCCAGCGTCGCTGCCGTTGGAAAAGACAGGCACCAGCGGTCCAACCCCATGCGGCACAAGCCGCTCGCGGGAGATGCCATAGGACGAGACCAACGCATCCACCACCGCAGCGGCCCGAGCGACAGACAGATCGCGATTGTATTCGTAACGACCGACGGCATCCGTATGTCCGACCACGTAAAACGCCTGATCCGGAAACGCGGTAAGGTGTTGAACCACTGCGCCCAAAGCCGCATCTGAACTGGCCAGCAGTGTCGCGCTGTCGAATTCGAACTCTATTCCATCCAGCACGACGCGCCCCTTTTCGGTCAAATCCCGACCAATGGCTTCGGCATCAACTGAGACCAGGCCGGTTTCCGCAGGTGCGACCTCCACAATATCGATCAATGCGCCGACGAAATCCTCAGCGTGCTGCTCGACCGAAACAATGACGTAAACGCGTCCGGCGGCACGGTCCTTGGTCGCGATAAAACTGCCGGCGCCACCGGCAGAGGACGTTCCGGCTGCCATGGTGCTGGCCTCACCCGGGGCTGTGAACGGGTTTTCGCGCAGATAGACATCCATCCATTGACGGGCGCCGATGTCGGTCCCTTTCCGATCATCTGACGACCCCTGGCCGAGGATCTCGAAACCCTCGGACTCGAATGCACCCAGAAAATTGAGATAGACCTCGGCAAAATCCCGTTCAGTTCCAGCGTAGCGATAGAAGCTGCGCGTCACGCGCCCTTCGGTATCAATCCAATCGTCTATCGTACGGTAGCCGGTGACGGGTCCGACAGGCAGGCGATAGGGCCGGTATGTTTCGATGGTTTGCCAGGTCAGGTCCGTTCCCGGAAACCGCTCTATCATCGGATGATCGGCGGTGCCCGGCATGTCCTGGGCTGCCACTGGTGTGGAAAGGATAAGAAAGAAAGCTAATAAAAAACGGTGCATAGAAGTCTCCAAATCAGAAAACCAAACCCTCTGGGCCGAGCACGTTTTAGCTGTCTTGAAGCGGGCTGTTGCTTCGTTCGTGCCCCTTTCGGCCGACGGCATGCCGTAAATTGGGGTGCAAAACAGGGCTTAGTCAACCCTTCTCGCCATTGGTGTACGGGGCCGTACGCACGACAAGGTAGAGTGTTTTCTGCCTTGCCCAGTTGGAATGTGTTTCGAAACGCAAGCGCTTTAGCCAGTCGCGAGAGGTTTACGCTAGACGCCAGCAACGAATATTTGTTTTGGCAAACCGGGCGATATTCGAGGTCGAATTCAAGATTGGATATGCAGGCTCACATATAAACGGAACCCGCCGCCGAGCGCAGTTCAGAAGAACACACGACCCGAGCCGTTTCAAAGGCCCGGCGCGCCAGTGTCGTGATCTGGGTTTTGGCCAGTGCGTCAGCCTCTGCGGCTGCGGTCTTCTGACGGGCCCCCGAGGCCTTTTCCCGTCTGACAACCGGTTCCTCTGCAGTGGAGTGTTTCCCTGCATGCACTTTCTCGCGCATGCGCGTTTCCTGCGCCGCTTTGAATGCAGCGCGTGCACGGGTCCGGCGGCGTTCCATGTCCTTGCGCTGCTGTCGCGCATCTCGGTCTCTTTTCGCCAACATCTCTGCGAGGCGTTGAACCTCAATTTCGCTGCTGGAACTGACCAGATCCCATGCCGCATTTATTTCAGCAAGGCGCTGGTTTGCGCGTTTGGGGTCTGCCTTCGCCATGTCCGGATGGTAGGTTCTCACCAAGGCGCGCCATGCTTTGCGAAGGGTCGCGTCGTCGCAGCCCGGTTTGACGTTCAAGATCTTGAAAGCATGCAAAAGTTCGTTCATTGCCAAAGCATCCGGTTGTGTTACGCCTGCGCTCAAAGAGGCTTGTCGGCGTATTTGAATATAATTCTTTATAAATTCGAGAATGTCGGATCGCTATTATCTTGTTCACTCTTGGTTAACGCTCAGCCTGGCTCAGTGACGGTTTCTGTTCGTTGAAATCCGGGGCATGTAGCCCAGAGCGCCGCCCAAACCGATCCAATTGTTCGTTTCTGACGCGGTGGTCACCTGGCAGACAAGTCTGGAGGCTGAAATTGAACGTTTCCAGAATGATACGCTCCTTTCGACACCTTGGCGCGGCTCTCTCCGGGCTCAAGTGCGCGTATCCAAACGCCGGATTTCGCCTGCGCTCAAGCTTTTCTTAAGACATCTCTGCTAGCGCTCGTCGCAGATCATAGGAACGCGAGCATGGCCAGTGATTATCGAATTCTCATCCCCCTTGTTTTGGGCGGCGCGGGCGTCGTGTACGGGGTATTTCTCTTTCCGGCTCTGACCTCTGGAGGGTCAGGAAGCTCCAGAGCCGTCACTCCGGAGGAGTTCGAGGCAGTGTTCAATCAGGAACTGGATTATTGCCTGGAGCGACCCAATGGGCTCAACTGCCAGTGTTTTGCCAATATGTCTGGTACCATTCTGGCGGATAAGGCGCCAAAAGTGTTTGGCGCAGTTTACGCCGACAAGCAGGAATTGGCCCGCGGGCAAGCAGAACGTTCGTGCTAGGGCAGGGACGCGACGATGCCCATGCCGCCCCCGGCGGATTTGACCCTTCATCGAAGACCAGAAAACCTGCCGGTTCCTTGAAATACAGGGGAAACCGGACAACGCGTGTTCGCACTGTGTATGATGATCGCTCCGGGATGGCTGGCTCTAGTCCTGAGTCAGCGTCACAGTTTGCCGCAGCGTTCCGGTAACCTGATCATAGATCAGGATTTGATCGTCTTCAGTCACCACCGCAAACCAATCCGTCCCGATGGTAAAGGCCGATGCGGTCGCTCCGTCGGGCAGGGTGACCTGATCTGGTAAGGTCAGTGTCGGCGCAGGTGCATTCAGCCGGATGACAAGCAGGACGATCACCGTTAGAACGCCCAAAATCATTGTGGCGGTCAAGAGCGTCACCAATCGGCGCAGAAATTTCAGGTTGGCCGGTTCCGAGGGGTTTTCGATGTCGTCCAAACTTGTGTCCTTTGTCATAGCTGACGCGCCGCCGCCGCGTCTTGATAAGGCGATTGCGCGCGACGTGCCAGAGGGCGCGTCCTTGTCGCGCACGCGCTTGGCGCGGTTGGTGGCGGATGGCGCCGTAACTGTGGATGGGGTTGTCGTTGTCGACCCCAAGGCGCGCGTCGCGGAGGGTGCGCTGATCGAGGTTACCGTCGCCGTGGCCGAGGAAAGCCATCTGGTGCCGGAAGACATTCCGCTAAACGTGGTGCACGAAGATGCTGATCTGATCGTTGTGAACAAGCCTGCAGGCATGGTGGTGCATCCTGCACCCGGGTCTCCGTCGGGTACGTTGGTCAATGCGTTGATGTTTCATTGCGGCGATGACCTATCGGGCGTCGGTGGGATGAAGCGGCCCGGCATCGTGCACCGCATCGACAAGGATACCAGCGGGCTTTTGGTTGTTGCCAAAAGCGATGCGGCCCATCATGGGCTTGCGGCCCAGTTTGCGGCTCATACGGTTGAGCGGTATTATCGCGCGCTGGTCTATGGTGTGCCCGATGCCAATGATCCACGGTTGCGCGGGGTCAGGGGCGCCTCGTTCGAGCCAGGCAACGTGCTGAAGATGACAACCCAGCTGGCCCGCCACAAAACAGATCGCCAGCGTCAGGCCGTATTGTTTCAAGGCGCGCGGCATGCGGTAACCCGTGCGCGTGTCGTTGCGCGCTATGGAGCCCCGGAGGTTCTGGCGCAGATCGAATGTTGGCTGGAAACGGGCCGGACGCATCAGATCCGGGTGCATATGGCGCATGCGGGACATGGCTTGGTGGGTGATCCCGTTTATGGCGGAAAACGAAAGCTGGCGCGCGGGGCACTGAGTGAGGCGGCGGCAACTGCCGTAGCCGATTTTCGACGGCAGGCCCTTCATGCTGCGGTTTTGGGCTTTGTCCATCCTGTCACCAGAGATCAGATGCGATTTGAGGCACCACTTCCCGATGATTTTGCCGATTTGTTAACGGTTCTGGCATAGGTCGCGGAACCTTCTGGTTGGATAGGCGTATGACCTGTGCCTGAAACCATTCGCACATGCGCGTGACTGCACTGTCTTAGGGCTGTAAACGTTCGGTATTTGGGTCGATATTACGCAACGCGACGATGCCTGCACTTGAAGGTAGGCAATTGCCGTCCCATATTAATGTTAAGGCTCTAAACATGGAGTGTTTTGAGCGATAAGGAGGGACAAGATGGCCAATTACGCAAATCTGCCGGCGCCAACCCCGGAAGGTGGCCTGAACCGCTATATGCAGGAAATCCGAAAATTTCCGCTGCTGGAGCCGGAAGAAGAATACATGCTCGCCAAACGGTGGGTCGAAGAGCAGGACACCGAAGCTGCGCACCGGATGGTGACAAGCCACCTGCGTCTGGCTGCCAAGATCGCGATGGGATATCGCGGCTATGGGTTGCCGCAGGCCGAAGTGATTTCAGAGGCCAATGTGGGACTGATGCAGGCCGTCAAACGGTTTGACCCCGAAAAAGGCTTTCGTCTCGCGACTTATGCGATGTGGTGGATCCGGGCCTCGATCCAGGAATATATCCTGCGCTCCTGGTCTTTGGTGAAACTGGGCACGACCAGTGCGCAGAAAAAGCTGTTTTTCAACCTGCGCAAGGCCAAGAATAAAATTGGTGCGTTGGAAGAGGGCGATATGCGCCCGGAGAACGTCAAACGCATTGCGACCGACCTTGGCGTAACCGAGAAAGAAGTGATCTCGATGAACCGCCGCCTGAGTGGTGGGGATGCATCGCTGAATGCGACTGTCGGTTCTGAAGGTGAAGGGACCATGCAGTGGCAGGACTGGTTGGAAGACGAAAGTGCCGACCAGGCTGGAGACTACGAAGAGCGTGATGAATTGGAAGTGCGCCGTGAAATGCTGGCCGAGGCTCTGGACGTTTTGAATGACCGTGAGAAAGACATCCTCACACAGCGTCGCTTGTCTGACCAGACGGTGACACTTGAGGAGCTTTCGGCGCAGTATAACGTGAGCCGGGAACGGATCCGCCAGATCGAGGTGCGGGCGTTCGAAAAACTGCAAAAGAAAATGCGCGATCTGGCCAAGGAAAAGGGCTTGATGGCGACAGCCTGATCTTGCGTGACAGGTGGTTTTGGGGCTCTGCCAAAAATGGCGGGGCCCTTTTTCGTACTCGGGAGACTTTTGCCGACCGGCCCTTCGGGGAGGATTTTTCGGAACAGAGAAAGCGAACGGTTGTTCCGGGCTTTCGGATCGTCGTCGGGGTGGTTAGCGTCGCACCGGAAGGGCGGGTCGTCAAATGGCCGAAATAGTTTTTCATGTTCCGAGGTCATGGCTTGGGTTTGGCGGGGGTGGGTTGCGCCCTTTTTATCTGCGCGTGATCAAAGGGCTGGAGGCCCGGGGCGTTTCGTTTGAGGTGGTAATTCTGGATCGCGCGACTTTACCCGAAAGCGTGGCGGCGGACGACGCCATTCATGTGGTGCATCACGGTCGCTATGCCCATCCGCGTGTGCGCAATGCCGATGTTGCCTACATCTATCCGTTCTGGAATTTTGATCCGCAGGGGATCCGGGCGTTTTCTTCCATCGCACAGGCTCATTTCCCGCAGGACGACATCGATCCCGACGTCGCGCGTCCGTTTTTTCGCCGTGTGCGGAAACGGATCGTTCAGGGTCGGCGGTCCCGGTATGCGCAGCCCGAAGCCGTCACGACATTGGCGCGGGTCAAGGCCGCTGTCTTTCTGCAATCGGAAGGTCACCGGGTTGTCGGGGAAACCTGCTATCTGGATCGGTGGCAGATGTTGGAAACCGTCTGTGCGTCGGTGGACGGACCTGTGGTCGTCAAGCCGCATCCGCGGGATGGTGACCCTGCAACTGGGGAAGGATTGCGCGAGATATGCGCCCGGTTTCCGCATCTGGTCGTTTCAGATGGCAATATACACGACTTGATTGCCGTGTCTGAGCGGGTCGTGACGATCAATTCCGCCGTGGGGATCGAGGCGTATTTGCACCGCAAACCGGTGGTTTTGTGTGGCCAGTCCGATTTCCATCACATTGCGGACGTGGCCCGATCACAGGTCCAATTGAGTGAGATTTTAGAACGTGCGCCACGCAAACGCGCCTATGACAAGTTCATCTGGTGGTATTTTGCGGAACAGTGTCTGAGCGGCACCGACCCTGACTTGGTGGATCGCGTTCTGGCGCGTTGTGGCTTGTAGGTCGAAAGAACCAGCGCCGATGTTACTGCGCCGCAGATCGGTCCGGCGTGTGGGTCCGGACCGGTCACCAAGCGGCGATGGCACTGCGACGCGAGCCTTGATTTACAGACGCTTTTGCGTAGCATCGTGCCAATTCCTCTTGATCGAAGTTTGAGAGTTGAGGACGCTACGGCGCTTTTGCCCTGCGAGAGATGAATTGGAGAAACAGGGATGAGCAAAGCTGTTCAGTGGGGTATTTTGGGCGCTGCAAAATTCGCCCGCCAATTCATGGGGCCTGCGATCCACGCAGCTTCGGGCGCGCAACTGGCCGCCTTGGCAACCTCTGATCCGGCCAAGGCCGAAGGGTTTCAGGCGTTTTGCCCAAACCTGCGTGTGCACGACAGCTACGAGGCGTTGCTTTCGGACCCGGAGATTGATGTGGTATATATCCCGTTGCCCAATCACATGCATGTGGAGTGGACACTCAAGGCATTGGCGGCGGGCAAGCATGTTCTGTGCGAAAAGCCCATCACACTCCGCGAGGCGGAATTTGATGATCTGATCGCGGCGCGCGATGCGGCCGGATTATTGGCCGCTGAAGCCTATATGATTGTGCATCATCCACAGTGGCAGCGTGCCCGCGAGATGGTGCAGGGCGGTGCCATTGGAGCGTTGCGCCATGTGACCGGTGCATTTTCATTCGATAACCGTGACATGGGCAATATCCGCAATCAGGCGGCAACGGGCGGTGGTGGCTTGCGCGACATCGGGGTTTACGTTTTCGGGTCGGCCCGCTTTGTGACGGGGCAAGACCCGCTTTCCGTGTCGGCCCGCATCGATTGGGAAAATGGTATCGATACGTTTGCAGACGTGCAGGCCCAATTCGACGGTTTTACCTATAACGCATACACCTCGATCCGGATGTATCCCTATCAGGAGATGTGTTTCCATGGGGAAGAAGGCCTGATCAGGCTGACCGCGCCCTTTAACGCTAATGTCTATGGTGAAGCGCGGATTGAGTGGCACAAGCCTGATCTTGCCGTCGAAACCTATCGATATCCGGCCGCCAATCACTATGTCTTGCAGGTCGAGGCGTTTTGCCGATCGGTGCGCGACGGGGTGCCTTATCCTTGCCCGCTGGAGTTTTCGCGCGGCACGCAGGCGATGATTGATCAGGCGCTGCTGTCCGGTAAGAAGACTTGAGGCCGGAGCATTTATTGGAAGATTGAAAGGGAACCTGTAATGGCGGGTGGATGGGCAAAAGACGGGGCTGTTTCAGAACAGATTGAGGCGTCTATTTCGGACGAATTGGCGCGGATGAAGGCGCGACGGACCCCTGTCGGGGCCAGTCTGACCCACTGTGCCGAGTGTGAAGAGCCGATACCGGAGGCACGTCGTCAGGCAGTGCCGGGGGTGAAGCTGTGTGTGGACTGCGTGGCTGAGCGCGATGCGGCCTTTCAGCGCCGCGGTGGCATCAATCGGCGCGGGTCCAAGGATTCGCAACTGAAGTAACCGTCGACTCCTTTTGCGCCGTTACAACTCATTCAAGCTACTGTGCGTGATCAGCCAACGGCCATCCGGTTGTCGCGCCAGAACACTCAAAGTCGTGCCATGCTCCGCACCCGCTTCACTGAAACGCGCAAGGCACCATCCGAGATCTCCGCTATGCTTGGCACTCGAGACTTGAATCTGTTTGGTCTGCGCGTCCTCTCGGAGCCACTCGTGATGCATCGTTTCGATGGATGCCCGTCCGATCGCGGGTGGTCCAAACGGAGAATACATCTCCGCATCCGGCGCGTATACGGAAGCGCATCCCTCAGCGTTGCCTGCGCGGTAGTGCAACACATACTCATCCAGGAGCGTTTGGCAGTCTTCTTTGAACCCCATGGCAAATCCTCGATAGGTAACGACCGACACAGAGTGTTGTCCGGTGGTCTGCCTCTTGAGCGTAAAGCGCACCGGAAAAGCTGCCAAGCGGAATAAAGCTTAGTCTTCCATCGCTTCCAATTCGTCAATGAAGCCGGAAATCATGCTCAACCCTTTATCCCAGAATTCGGGGTCGGATGCGTCGAGGCCGAAGGGGGCCAAAAGCTCTTTGTGATGTTTGGAGCCACCGGCCTTGAGCATGTCGAAATATTTCTCCTCAAAGCCATCCGTTCCTTCGGCATAGACCGAGTAGAGCGCATTCACCAAACCATCTCCGAAGGCGTAGGCGTAGACGTAGAAGGGCGAATGCACGAAGTGCGGGATATACGCCCAGAAGGTCTCGTAGCCGTCCATGAAATCAAAGGCCGGGCCGAGCGACTCTGCCTGAACGGACATCCAGAGAGCGTTGATGTCTTCGGGTGTCAGTTCACCGCCCCGCCGGGCCTCGTGCAGTTTGCATTCAAAGTCATAGAACGCGATCTGGCGGACAACCGTGTTGATCATATCCTCGACTTTGCCGGCCAGCATGACCTTGCGCTGGGCTGTCGTTTCGGCTCCGTCCAACATCTTGCGGAAGGTCAGCATTTCACCGAAGACGCTGGCGGTTTCCGCCAATGTCAGCGGGGTCGACGACAACATCTCGCCCTGGTCCGCTGCCAGGACCTGATGCACACCGTGGCCCAGTTCGTGGGCCAGCGTCATCACGTCACGCGGTTTGCCCAGGTAATTGAGCATCACGTACGGGTGCACGTCCGTCACGGTGGGGTGGGCGAAGGCACCAGGGGCCTTGCCCGGTTTCACGCCTGCATCAATCCAGCCCTTGTTGAAAAACGGCTTGGCCAGATCGCCCATGCGCGGGTCGAACGCGGTATAGGCGTCCATCACCGTTTTTTCGGCTTCGGTCCAGTTGACGATACGCGGATCTTCCATCGGCAGTGGCGCGTTCCGGTCCCAGACCTGCATCCGGTCCAGACCCAACCATTTGCGTTTCAGCTCATAGTAGCGGTGGCTGAGCTTGGGGTAGGCGGCGACCACGGCATTGCGCAAGGCTTCGACCACTTCGGGTTCAACCTGATTGGACAGGTGGCGCCCTGATTGCGCTGTGGGCATCCCGCGCCAACGGTCGAGAATTTCCTTTTCCTTGGCTTGGGTATTGTGCACGCGGGCAAAGGTTTTGATGTTCTCGCCAAAAACTTTCGCCAGTTCACGTGCAGCTGCTTCGCGTTTGGTACGGTCGGGGTCCGTGAGAAAATTCAGGGTGCCTTCGATGCCCATCGTTTCGCCGTCGATCTGAAATGTCAGCCCTGCGATGGTTTCGTCAAAGAGCCGCTCCCATGCGTCGCCAACCACGCCGAGGTCATGCAGGAACTTTTCCATCTCGTCGGACAGCTGATGCGGCTTCATCGCGCGGATCTTGTCGAAGATTGGTTTGTAGCGCGCAAGATCTGCGTTGTGCTCCATCAAGTTGCCAAGATGGTCGTCCTCAAGCCGGTTCAATTCGAGCGTGAAAAAGACCAATGGTGTCGTGTAGTTGGTGATTTTCTCCTGCATGTCGGACATGAACTTGGCCCGGCCCGCATCGGTGGTCAGTTGGTAATAGCGCAGGCCTGCATAGGACATGATGCGGCCAGCGATCTGGTTGATCCGTTCTTGTCGCTGGATACAGTCCAACAGACCCGCCGCGTCAAGTGTCGCTAGGTTGTTTTCATAATCGCTGGCAAAGCTGGCACAGGCCGCTTCCAGCCAGTCGAGATCGCGTTTCAGTTCGGCTGCGTCTTCGCCAGTATAAAGGTCATCCAGATTCCATTCTGGCAGGTTGCCCAAGGGCTGATCTCCGTGGCTTGCATTTGCATCGAAGACGGGGAAAGGCAGATGGAACATGTGAATAACCTTGTGTTGCTTGCGCCAATACGTATGGCGTGGCGGTGGCCGGGACAAGGGTGTGCGACGGACAAGAAAATTCGTACGAATTTTCTTGTTGCGCCTGATCGGCACTGCCCTTGGTTATTTCGGACAAAGGGACGATCTAGGTTGCAAATAGACGGTTTGGATTGGTTTTGAAGATCTTTGTTTTTTCACTGTCGGACGTGATCTGAGCCAAATTGTCCAACAAGGCGGTCGCGTGCGGCATTTTGGCCCCGTTCAGCATGATATGCGGCCAATCCGAGCCCCAAAGGCACTGTTCGGGGTTGGCATTGATCAGCCGACGCATGATCGGATGTACCGCCTCGGGGATATCAGAAAAGCGATAGGGGGCCGAGAGTTTAATCCAGATATCTCCGTCGCTCAGCAGCGTGCACAAGGTGTCGATGGCCGGAGTTTGCGCATCCAGCGAGGTGGGCCAACCGCAATGGTCGATCACCAGTGGCGTGGGCAGGGCACGGATATCATTTGCAATCTCTTCAATATGCAAGTCGGCATGAAGCAGCATCTGGATGTGCATATTGTGATCCGCCAATGTCGGTGCCATCCGGCGCGCGCCATCCCATGTCAGCACGCCGCCGTGAACATAGTTGAGCCGTACCGCACAAATGTTGGCATCTGCCAGTGCCTTGATCGCGCCGAAAAGGCTGTCGTCGGGCAACAGTCCAACGCCCTTGAAGTTCTCACCCAAGGCTTTCACCGCCTCAAGCGTCACTGTATTGTCTGTGCCGTAGAGGATGGAATGCACGATCAATCCGTGATCGCAGCCCAGGTTGGTCAGATGATCGCGGTAAAGTGCAAGCCACCCGTCAAAATCAAGTCCGGCAGGTGGGTTCTCGACCCGGTTTGGGGACAATCGATGCTGTGGCCCGCCCAGCAGGTGTACATGTGCGTCCCATGACCCCTTGGGCAATGGTGTCTTGGGTCGTTCAGGCGGGTAGGGCGGTTGCGCGTTATCCATAGATTTCCAGCATTTCATTCAGGTCTGCGAGGCTGTTTGCCTCCTGGACGGGTTTGTCCTGCCGCCAGCGTGCCATGCGGGGAAACCGCAATGCCACCCCTGATTTATGGCGCGGAGACGCTTGGATGCCTTCGAATGCAATCTCGAAAACATGATGCGGCGTCACGCTGCGCACAGGACCGAACCGTTCGAGCGTATTCTTTTTGACCCAAGCCGTGATCTGACGGAATTCCGCGTCCGTCAGCCCGGAATAAGCCTTGGTGAATGGCACCAGATCGTTCCCATTCCACACCGCAAAGGTGAAATCTGTAAACAGGTTTGCGCGCCGACCATGACCCGACTGCGCATAGATCATCACCGCGTCGATGGTCAGCGGATCGAGCTTCCATTTCCACCAATCGCCTTTCTTGCGACCTGTCAGATAGGGGCTGATCTTGCGTTTGAGCATGAGCCCTTCGGCCTGGGCCTCTCGGGCCGCCGTACGAATATCCGCGAGGGCAACCCACGAGTCGAAATCAATTGTGGGAGACAGTTTGACGGGCGCATCAGGCGGCAGACCCATGCACAGATCTTCGAGGATGGCGCGCCGGTCGGCCAGCGGATTGTGCCGCAGATCTTCGCCTTGCCATTCCAGCAGATCATAGGCGTAGAGGATCACGGGGGCCTCTTGCAGCAGTTTCCTGGGCACTGTCTTGCGCCCGATCCGCTTTTGCAGAGCATTGAAGTTTTGCGGTGCCATGTCGCCCCAGGCCAATAATTCTCCATCCAGAACGGTGCCATCGGGGATGAAATCCCGGGCCCGCGCCAGTTCGGGAAAGCGATCCGTCATCAACTCTTCACCGCGGGACCAGACGTAATGCTCCCCCGCGCGCACGATCAGCTGCCCGCGGATGCCGTCCCATTTCCATTCGGCTTGCCACGCGACGGGTGGCCCCAGGTCATCCGGTGCCGCGTCCAACGCATAAGCAAGGTAGAAAGGGTAGGGCCTGGAGGCATTGGCGGCAGGGTCTTCTGCCTCGATCAACGCCTGCCACGTCACTTGCGCCGGGTCCCAGTCCCCCATCAGGCGATGCGCCATTTCAGGTTCGTCGCGACCGGTGGCGCGGGCCAGCGCGCGGGTCATGAGCTTTTGGCTGACCCCGATCCGAAATCCACCGGTGATCAGTTTGTTGAACAAGAACCGTTGCGTCGGATCAAGGCTGTTCCATGCGTCCAGTACCGCTTGCTTGCGTGCGTCTTCTTCGACTTGCGGCAAGGCGCGCAACATATCGATCCAGTAAGATAATCCATGATCCGAAACGGTTTCAGCCGGCGGCAAAACAAGCGCAATGGTTTCGGCCAGATCGCCAACGATGGGATAGGCGTCTTCAAACAGCCACAGCGGAATCCCTGCGACTTCAGCCGCCCACTCGCGCAGGCGTGTCGTGGTGACCGCTCGTTTCGGGCGGCGACCCGAAAAGATCGCGATGGTCCAGATCCGATCCTGCTCCGTTGCCTCGTGGAAGTATTCCGCAAGCGCGGCGACCTTGACAGTCGTCTTTGTGGACTGGTCGATGGCGTTGAACAGGCCCGCAAAGCGCTTCATGCGGCGTCTTCCTCGGTATCGGTGCCAAATTCCGTTTTCAGAACCTGCGCGTTCCAGCCTTGCTCGGTCAGATAGCGGGCAAAAATGTCGGTATATCCGTGCGTGACATAGATGTTTTCGGCCCCTGTCTCCGAGATCGCCGACAACAGGCCGGGCCAATCGGCATGGTCCGAGATCACAAAGCCCCGATCCCCCGCGCGTCGGCGTCTGATGCCGCGCAACGCCATCCAGCCGCTTGCAAAACCGGTTTCCTGGACACCGAATTTGCGGGCCCAGGCGGAGCCAAGCGCGGAGGGAGGCGCAAGGACCAGCGCACCGGGATGGTCTTTGGGGTTCAGATCTGCATTGGCCAATACGGTTTCGGGCAAGTCTATTCCTTGAGTCCTCATGATCCGGTTGGTGTGTTCGATCGCAGCATGGGTCAGGATCGGCCCGATGGCCGGATCAAGCATGGTCAGCAACCGCTGTGCCTTGCCCAGTGCGTAACAGCCCAGAAAGGCGACTTTGCCAGCCGCGGCGCACTGCGCCCACCAGTCATTGATCTGGCGGGCGACCTCCGCCTGATCCGGCCAGCGAAAGACGGGCAGTCCAAAGGTACTTTCGGTGATGAAATGGTGGCATTTGACAGGCTCGAACGGGGTCGACAGGCCATCGTCGACGATCTTGTAATCGCCGGACGCGACCCAGACTTCGCCGGCCACTTCGACACGGATCTGGGCGGAACCGGGAACATGACCGGCGGGATGGAAGGAGACGCGCGCACCGCCGATCTGGCGAACCTCGCCATAGGCCGCGGTGTCCAGCGCGATCTCGCCCAGCCGGTGCCGCATGACTGGCGCGGCGATATCTGTTGCGAGATAGGCCCCCATGCCGGACCGCGCATGATCTGCGTGGCCATGGGTGATCAGCGCGCGTGAAACTGGTCGCCATGGGTCGATGTAGAAATCACCGGCGGGGCAATAAATGCCCGAAGGGGTAAAGGTCAGCGCGCTCATGAGAGCAAACCTAGCATGCCCTTTGCCAAGTACCAGCCTCAGGCTGCTTTGGTGAACCCATCGGCAATCGTATCGAAAATACGGGTCCGCATGGCGGCAGTTTCCATCAGGACCTCGTGTTCGCCGTCCTGCATCATGTGCAACTGACCGTTTTTCCAGCTTTTCATGCGCGCGATGATCCGCCCGGGATCAACGATACGTTCATTGGTGCCAAGAAAGACGTTGGTCGGCGTGTCCGGGGACGGCATTCTGGAGAGCGAGAGCATTTCGTCCAACGCCTCGCGAAGCCAGACAAAACTGGGACCGCCCAGGGCAAGTTCGGGATGCGCCCGCAATTGATTGCGCATCATGTCGAACATTTCCAGATCCCGGGTCAGTTGGTTGTCTTCGAAGGGTGTCGTCAGGATGTAGGAGTCGATCACGGTGCCGGGCGGCAGGCGATGACCCTGACCCAAGGCTGGCATCACACGACCCAACGCCCAGGCCACGGGTCGCAGATAGGGCGCGATCCTGATACCCCACATGGGTGCGGTGAACGCCGAAGCTTTGACCTCCAGACCTTCGTACAAAGACCGCAAACCGATGCAGCCACCCATCGAATGGCCGATCAGGAAAAACGGTTTGGGAAGGTCCAGCTTTTCTGCGGCGGCCACCATGGCGGTGACGTCTTTCTGATAATCGGAAAAAATATCGACATGCCCGACGCGGGCATCGTCGAGAATGCGGTCCGCCAGACCCTGGCCGCGCCAATCGATCACAAGCGTTGCATACCCGCGCTGGGCGAGGTCGGCTGCGGCGGGGCCATATTTTTCGACATATTCCGTGCGGCCGGGAAACATCAGCACCGTGCCTTTTGCCGCCTCGGACCCGAAGGCCCCGATCCGTAAGCGCACGCCGTCCGAGGCGTGTATCCAATAGGCCGCCCCGGCCAGCGGTGCAGGGTTCACATCAGTAAAGAACGGGGCAGCCTTCAGCGACATCAGGCCAGCGCCGATGCCAATTGCATGGCAATGCCCATATCCCCGTCGACGGTCAGCTTGCCGGTCATGAAAGCGGATGTCGGGTTGGTTTCGCCGTTCAAAATGGAGCTGAACGTATCCGCATCTGCGGACAGCGTCACATCGGCGTCATGATCTGATACCTGTGCGCCGTCCCCATCAATGAAAATCGCCCCTTCGCCTTCGACGACGAATTTAGCCGTGCCGGAAAAATCAGCGCCTTCCAGCTTTTCATTCAGGACGACCACGGCTTCGTTTAAGATATCACTCATCTTTGATCCCATTTTGTTGGCCTGCTTGCTCTTCTGTTGTGGAAAAACGAAGCAAGGCTGTTACATTTGCACTTATGGGCACTCATTTTCGCAAACTCTACCCTGTCGTCACGGCACTTTTCCTGACAGTAGGGAATTCCTTACCCGCAATGGCGCAATCGTCTGTTGACGAGATGCTCGACGCACTTCGCACCGCGGAGCCTGCGGAGGCGACCCGCCTGACGCGCGAGATCGAGCGTCTGTGGTCCCAATCGGGCTCTACGTCGCTGGATATGCTGCTGCGTCGGGGGCGCGAGGCACTGGAAGCCGAAGAAATCGACGTGGCGATAGAGCATCTGACCGCCGTCACGGATCACGCGCCCGAATTTGCCGAAGGCTGGCATACCCGTGCCACCGCCTTTTACATGAAAGGTCTTTACGGCCCGGCGCTGGATGACCTCCAAAAGGCACTGATTCTGAATCCTGAAAACTACAACGCGATCTTCGGCCTCGGGGTCATGTTGCAGGAATTCGGTGAACTTTCTCGCGCGGAACAGGCCTTTTCGCAGGTCATTGACTTGAATCCCAACCATGAACCCGCCAGCAATGCTCTGGAGCGCCTGAAAAGTGACGGCATAGGCCGCGAGCTCTGAGCAGAAGTTGGGAGATTGCCCATGTCGGGCGACGCAAGGGTTGTGGCCGTTCTGGGCCCGACCAATACCGGTAAAACCACCTATGCCATCGACAGGATGCTGGGGCACCGAACAGGTGTGATCGGCCTGCCTTTGCGCCTTTTGGCGCGCGAGGTCTACGACCGAATCGTGGCCTTGCGCGGGCCATCCGTTGTGGCGCTGGTCACCGGCGAAGAGCGCATCGTGCCGCCGCGCACGCAATATTGGGTCTGTACCGTTGAGGCGATGCCCGAAGGCATGGGTGTCGATTTTCTGGCGGTGGACGAAATCCAGCTATGTGCCGATCCGGAACGCGGCCATGTCTTTACGGATCGTCTGCTGCGTGCGCGCGGTCTGCACGAGACCCTGTTTCTGGGGGCGGATACCATGCGCGGCCCGATCTCGGCGCTGGTGCCCGAAGCGCAGTACATGCGGCGCGAGCGGATGTCGCAACTGGTGTATTCGGGACAAAAGAAGGTCAGCCGGATGCGCCCGCGCTCGGCCATCGTCGGTTTCTCTGTCGATAATGTCTATGCCATCGCCGAACTGATCCGCCGCCAGAAAGGCGGGGCGGCCGTGGTGATGGGCGCGCTCAGTCCGCGCACCCGCAACGCGCAGGTCGAGATGTACCAGAACGGCGAGGTGGATTTTCTGGTGGCCACAGATGCCATCGGGATGGGATTGAACCTCGATATCGACCATGTGGCCTTTTCGTCGCTGTCGAAGTTTGACGGACGGCGGATGCGTCCGCTGGCGCCAAATGAACTGGCTCAGATCGCCGGGCGGGCGGGCCGTGGGCAGAAAGACGGCACATTTGGGGTGACGGGGGATGTCCGTCCGCTGGATGACGGCGTCGTTCAGGCGATCATGGATCACCGGTTTACGCCCCTGCAAAAGCTTCAATGGCGCAATCACGCGCTTCAGTTCGGATCGATTGACGCGTTGATCCGGTCGTTGGAAGCTCCGTCGGATCACGAGGTTCTTGTGCGCGCCCGCGAAGCGGATGACGTGATGGCGCTCAAATCCCTCGCCCAAAGTGCCGAAGTGACGGCGCGCTGCACAAACGGCCCGTCCGTGCGCCTGCTGTGGGACGTTTGCCGGGTGCCGGATTTTCGAGGCATCAGCCATCAGGAACATTCTAACCTTTTGGACGTTATCTTCCGGTATCTTCATGAGCGGGGCACCATTCCGAACGATTGGATGGCGCGCCAGATCAAACGGATTGACCGTAAGGATGGCGAAATTGACGCGATCAGCAAAAGACTGGCGTTTATTCGCACATGGACCTATGTCGCTCAGCGCAAGGGTTGGGTAGATGACGAAAGTCATTGGCGTGACGAGACGCGCCATGTAGAAGACCGACTGTCAGACGCTCTTCATGAGAAGCTGACGCAAAGATTTGTAGACCGGCGCACCTCGGTTTTGTTGCGCCGGCTAGGCCAAAAGGAGGCCATGGTGGCCGAAGTAAATGATGCAGGTGAAGTGACTGTCGAGGGCGAGTTCGTCGGCAAGTTGGACGGGTTCAGGTTCAGCCAGGACAAAGGTGCCGGTGCGGCCGAAGCCAAGACAATCAAAACGGCCGCGTTGCAGGCGCTGGCCCCCCATTTCCATCTGCGCGCGGATCGCTTTTACAACGCGCCCGACACAGAGATTGATTATACCGAGCAGGGCGGCCTGATGTGGGGCTCTGCGGCCGTTGGCAAACTGGTACCGGGGTCTGATCCGCTTAAACCGCAGGTCGATGTGTTCGTGGATGACGTTGCTGGCCCCGAGGTCGCCCAAAAGGTGCAACGCCGGTTGCAGCATTTCATTGACCGCAAGGTCGCGGCCCTGTTCGAGCCGTTGATCGCGATGCAGCGTGACGAAGCTTTGAGCGGCCTGGCCAAGGGTTTTGCCTTTCGGATGGTCGAAGCATTGGGCGTTCTGCCCCGCGCCGCCGTCGCAGAAGACGTCAAGGCGCTGGACCAGGATGCACGCGGCGCGCTGCGCAAGCATGGTATCCGCTTTGGCCAGTTCACCATCTTCATGCCGCTTTTGCTGAAACCCGCACCAACGCGGTTGCGTCTGGTTCTGTGGTCGTTGTCGCAGGGGCTGTCCGAGTTCCCCGAATCGCCGCCTCCCGGTCTGGTTACCATTCCTGCGATGGCGGATGGTCCCAACGGGGCCGACACGATGGCCGGCTATCGCAATGCGGGCGGGCGTGCCATCCGTATCGACATGTTGGAACGGCTCGCTGACATGCTTCGGTCCGAGGATTCGCGTGGCGGGTTCGAGGCCAAAGCCGATATGCTGTCGATTACCGGCATGACGCTTGAACAGTTCGCGGCGCTGATGGAGGGCTTGGGCTACAAGGCCGAAAAAGGCGAGCGTGAAAAAGTCAAGGCCGTGGATGCCGTCACGGCCGCCAAGCCCGAGGCCGATACGCCGGTCATGGACGCAGGCGATACGGCACCCGCTTCGGGCGGGCTCGACACACCCGCGCCTGTCGATGTGCCCGAAGGCACGGGCGACATCGTCGACACCGGCGCGGCCCCCATCATCGCCGAACCGGCGGAAATGCCCGAGGCGGACCCCGGCGTGCCGCAGAATTCCGAGACGGAGATCGACCCCGGCACGGCTCCGGACGCAGGCACCGCAGAGATCGAGACGGAGGTGTTTTACACCTTTACCTGGGCCCGGCCCGCGGGAGGACAGAGGAGCCGTGGTGCACCGCAAGGTGCCGGGAAGCCGCGCGGCAAAGGCAAACCACAAGGCAAGGGCGGTCCCAAAGGTGGCCGCAAGCCCGGTGGCAACACCTCCCAGAACTTCTCTGCACGTCCTCCCAAGCCCGAGAAAAAGATCGATCCGGACAATCCATTTGCCGCTGCCCTCATGGGTCTGCGCGATAACAAGTAAGTGAACGCGACGGCGGAAAAGCTGCGGCTCGACAAATGGCTTTGGTTTGCGCGCTTTTTCAAGACCCGTTCACTGGCCGCCGCACGTGTCGCGACAGGCGACGTGCGGGTCAATGGCGAGCGGGTGACCAAGCGCGCCACGACCATCGGCGCAGGCGACGTTCTGACCTTTGCACAAGGGCGTGTCGTGCGCGTGGTTGAGGTTGTTGGGATCGGAACCCGACGCGGTCCGGCGCCCGAAGCGCAGGCCCTGTACAACGACATGACGCCGCCGCCGCCACCCCCCGAGGACGCCGTTCCGGTAAATCCGAAATTCGAGGGAAAGGGACGTCCGACCAAACGCGACAGACGGCAAGCCGATCTTTCGCGCGCGCGCCACCTTGAATGATCCGGGCCGCTGATTTAGCTAGAAGCCTGACCTTAGCCATACGAGCCTCTGCATGACCTACATCGTGAACGATTCCTGCATCGCCTGCAAATACACCGATTGCGTGGAAGTGTGTCCGGTGGACTGTTTTTACGAAGGCGAAAACATGCTGGTGATCCACCCTGACGAATGTATCGACTGCGGCGTGTGCGAACCGGAATGCCCCGCAGACGCGATCCGCCCCGATACGGAGCCTGACATGGAAAAATGGGTCGAGTTCAATCGCAAATATTCCGAGATGTGGCCTGTCATCGTCACCAAGAAAGATCCGCTGCCGACGGCCGACGAGATGGATGGCAAGGACGGCAAGCTGGAGTTGTTCTCCGAAGCCCCCGGCGAAGGCGGCTGATCCGCGCGAATCGGTTTTAAGGACCTATCGAGCGTCAGTGGACCGTTTGAATTTGGTTTCAATCCTTTGACATTAAACTGCTTTTTGCAGTCTGACCTTGGGGAAGCTTTCGGAAGGGCCGTTTTTGTGTTATGATTCTGTCATAAACGACCAATGGATGCCGTGTTATCCTGTCCTGACACTCCGGATGGGCGCGTTCGACATAACCTGAACCGCACCAAGACGAGGCAATGCGTGCCCCGGCTAGATGCGGTTTTGAGTGTCGGAAATTGCATGGTTTCCGGGTGCCCTATGAGGATCAAGTATGACCAAATCTAAGAAACTCGACTTCCGTCCCAACGAATTTATTGTTTACCCTGCCCACGGTGTGGGCCAGATCGTGTCGATCGAAAGCCAGGAAGTTGCAGGCATCACGCTTGAGCTGTTCGTGATCTCGTTTGAGAAAGACAAGATGACGCTACGCGTGCCGACAAACAAGGCGACCCATATCGGGATGCGCGCCCTGTCGAGCCCGGATGTGATCAGCGCGGCGATGAAGACCCTCAAGGGGAAAGCCAAGGTGAAACGGGCCATGTGGTCGCGGCGCGCTCAGGAATACGAGCAGAAGATCAACTCGGGTGATCTGATCGCGATCGCTGAAGTGGTGCGCGACCTGCACCGGACCGACGATCAGCGCGAGCAGAGCTAT
The DNA here is from genome assembly GCF_019966495.1 of Tateyamaria pelophila. Taxonomy (GTDB): domain Bacteria; phylum Pseudomonadota; class Alphaproteobacteria; order Rhodobacterales; family Rhodobacteraceae; genus Tateyamaria; species Tateyamaria pelophila. The sequence continues at coordinate 36,633 of NZ_JAIMIA010000027.1, forward strand.
TCCGAACGTCAGCTTTATGAAGCTGCACTTGAGCGCCTGACCCGTGAAGTGGCTGCCGTTTCAGGTGGTGACGAACTGGCTGCCGCCAAGGAAGTTGGCGATGTGCTGATGAGCCGTATCGCAGCCTGAACCTGACCTTTTAAGTGTTGTGAACGCCGCGCCTCCCTGGACAGGGGGGCGCGGCTTTCCCGTGTCAGGGGATCAGGACGATCAGAATGGCTATTTCGGTGCAAAGCTGCGTCGCCCCAAGAATGTCGCCGGTCTGACCTCCAATCTTGGTCTTGGCCAGAAGGCCGATCATGGTGGCGATCAAGGTAGCCATGACAAGGGCCAGTACGCCTGCACTGCCATTGAGCCCTATAGCCACGGTCGCGCCGATCAGGATGGCCAACAGAACGCTGCCCCTGGACGGCGCGCCGACGCTGTGCGACAGGCCCGTATTCCGGGCGTGCGGCAGTGCCAGCATAAGAGGCGGCATCATGGCACGGGACAAAACGAGCGCGGTGACAAGAGCAGGTAGCGTGACGTCCGCCAGCCCGAGCCAACGCAGGCCCATGGCAACGATCAATGCCAGCACGCCGTAGGCGCCAATGCGGCTGTCTTTCATGATTTCGAGCCGTCGGGTCGCGTCTTGCCCGCCCCACAGGCCGTCTGCCGTATCGGCCAACCCGTCTTCGTGCATGGCGCCCGTCAGAAGAATAAGTGCGCCCAAAATCAAGCCGGCGGTGACGGGAGCGGACAGGTCCATTGCAGTGCAGACCCAACTCAGTGCGCCAACGATCAGACCAAGGATCAACCCCACAAGAGGGTAGGCCCAAACCGCGCGTGCAGGCTGCGCAAACGCCCGCTGTGGCAAAGCGGGGAGCGGCAGGCGTGTCAACAAGATGGCGGCCACTGGCAAATCCCAGAGCCACGACAGGGCCGTGTCGGTTTTGTGGGTCTCCATGTCCGGTCCTGACTTGCGGGCAGATGGGCTTTGCGTAAAGAGCAGGGCCAGGACAGGCAAGGGAAAGTATAGGCGATGGCGTTTGAGACACTGGATGAATTGCGGGCGCTGTTGCGCGAGATGCCGACGGCAGACAAAGCGGCGGAAACCGGGGCAGCCGAGCGCAACGCACAGTTGACCAAGCCACCCGGAGCCTTGGGTCGTCTGGAAGAGCTTGCGCAGTGGTATGCCGGATGGCGCGCCGATGCCCGCCCATCGATTGAAGCGCCTCAGGTTATCGTTTTTGCTGGCAATCACGGGATCGCAGCGCGTGGCGTGTCGGCATTTCCACCTGAAGTGACCGTGCAGATGGTGGCCAATTTTCAACATGGCGGCGCAGCGATCAATCAATTGGCGTCTGTGTTTGGCGCGCGGATGGATGTGGTTGCCCTGGACCTGGACAGGCCTACGGCGGATTTCACGCAAGGCCCGGCCATGTCAGAAACTGACTGCGTCGCGGCGCTGCGCGCGGGATGGGACGCGGTGGATCCGGCCGCAGACCTTTTGGTTGTCGGTGAAATGGGGATTGGCAACACAACGTCTGCGGCAGCGATTGCGTCACGGTTGTTTGGCGGTGCCGCAGCCGATTGGACGGGGCGGGGTACTGGGGTCGATGGGGGCGCGCTTGCGGCCAAGACACAGGTGGTTGCGGATGGCGTGACGCGGCACAGGGATGCAAGCGACGGGCTGGATGTGTTGATGCGTCTGGGGGGCCGGGAGCTTGCCGGTATGGCCGGGGCAATGGCGCGGGCCCGCAGCTTGCGGATACCCGTAATTTTGGATGGGTTCATTTGCACCGCGGCGGCGGCCTGTCTTGAGCGCACGCAACCGGGCGCTTTGGATCATTGCGTGGCTGGCCATCTGAGTGCGGAAGGCGCACACGCTCGAATGCTGGACGCATTGGACAAGGCACCGTTGTTGCAGCTTGGTTTGCGGTTGGGCGAAGGATCTGGAGCAGCACTTGCCATCGGCGTGTTGAAGGGGGCCGTGGCCTGCCACAGTGGCATGGCGACCTTTGCCGAAGCTGGCGTGGCCGACGGATGAGATCGGTTGGCGGGTCTGTTTCGGGCATGCGCCCGAAAGGCGCCCGCCCACCGACCCTGCCGCGGTTCACGCGCGTTTGGGATCTTCAGTTTTTTCCGCGCGCGCAGAGAGGGATATTTCGAGTTCCTTCTCGAGCAATTTGGCACGCGCGATATAGGCTTTGTTTTGCGAGGGGGGGATATCGGGATCCCACAATTCTGCCAATTGCCGGACGGCGTCCCTGTCATGCTGGTAGAACACGCGCTCGGCCTCTGCCGCCTCGTAGTCGCTGAGCCCGAGATTTTCGAGCACATAGCGACCGGCCCGCAAGGACCCGTCGAACAATTCTCGTACAATGTCGTCCGCGCCTGCCTTGTAGAGTTTGTAGACGTGCACCCGGTCATAGGCGCGTGCGATGATATGCAGGTCGGGCCGCGTCTTGCGGGCATAGGCCACCAGTCGCACGGCGGCTTCGGGATCGTCGAGGGCCACGACCAGCACACTTGCTTCGTTCAACCCGGCGGCCTTGAGTATGTCCGGGCGGGTCGGATCGCCCAGGAACCCCTTGAAGCCAAATCGCCGCATGAGGGCGATCATTTCCATATCATGATCCAGAACAACGGCTTTGAACCCGGTGCCTTGCACAAGCCGGTTCACGATTTGGCCAAACCGTCCGATGCCCGCGATAATCACCGGCCCTTTGGCGTCTATTTCATCCGGCTCCACCTCGCCCGCGTCTTCGCTGCTATGGCTTGGGATCATCTCGTATATGATGAAGAGCAGAGGCGTGATCAGCATGGTCAGCGCAATCACTAAAAGCAGCGTTTCTGCGACATTTGCCGGGATCACGCGCTGACCGACGGAAAATGCCACGAGAACGAAGCCGAACTCACCCGCCTGGGCCAGACCGAGAGTGAAGAGCCACCTGTCACGTCCCCTGATTCCGAAGGTGACTGCAAGACCGTAGAGGACCATGCCTTTGACCAGGATGATCAGCAGAGCCATTGTGATCAACGTCGGCCAGTCGTTAAACAGAAGTGAAAAGTTGATGCCTGCGCCGACGGTGATGAAAAATAATCCAAGCAACAGCCCCTTGAAGGGCTCAAGGTCGCTTTCCAGTTCATGACGGAATTCGGAGCTTGCCAGAACGACGCCGGCGAGGAACGCACCGAGTGCAGGTGACATGCCGACCAGCATCATTAAAAACGAGATTGAAACGACGATCAGCAGGGCGAGCGCCGTGTACATTTCCCGCAGCCGGGTGGCGTGAATGAAGCGGAAAACCGGGCGCGTGAGAAAGACACCGGTGAGGATGACTGCGGCGATGGCCGCAATCGTGACGAGCGTCACGCCCCAGCCCGGCAGCCCCTCGACGAGGCTCATGGTGGCGCCGTGCGCGTCGCCATGCCCGGATTCCAGGTTGCGCGTAATGGACCCATCCGCAGCGATTTGCGCAGGGACCGTTACGATCAACAGGGGCAGAAATGCGAGGATCGGGATGACGGCAATATCCTGCGTCAGCAGTACCGAGAATACGGATCGCCCGCCATTGGTTTGCATCAATCCTTTCTCTGACAGGGTTTGCAGGACGATTGCAGTAGACGACAGCGCAAGTGTGAGGCCAATGGCAAGGGAAACGCCCCACGGTTGGTCGAAGGCCATGGCCAACCCCATGATCGCGAAGGTGGACAACAGGATTTGGAGGCCGCCCAGTCCCAGCAGCTTGTGGCGCATGTCCCAAAGCGCGCGCGGTTCAAGCTCCAGCCCGATCAAAAACAGCATCATGACCACGCCGAATTCCGCAAAATGCTGGAGATCCGCGGTCTCGGAACCAACGAGGCTGAGCACTGGTCCGATGAGAATACCCGCCGCCAGATAGCCCAGCACAGATCCCAGCCCCAACCGCGCTGCAATGGGCACCGCGATGACGGCGGCGGCCAGATAGATCGAGGCCTGATACAGGAAGCTTTCCATGGGTGACGTCTCCGAAAGTGTCAGGTGGGCAGCGGCCCGTCCCGTTTGAGCTGGTCCATGACGATCTGGCTTTGCACGCGCGCAACAGCGGGGTGCGCCAGCAGCACGTCGTGAATAAGTGAATTCAGAGCAGACAGGTCAGGGCAGTACACCCGCAGCAGGTAATCAGCATCGCCGGTCATTGTCCATGCGCTGGTGATCTCGGCCCGGCCGTTGATCAGCCTTGCAAAGCTGGAGGAATGTTCGGGTCCGTGCGTGCTCAGGTGCACCTGAACAAAGCCCTGAACCGCCAGCCCCAACTTGGTCGCGTTCAATTTGGCGACATAGCTCTGTATTTGGCGACATAGCTCTGTATATAGCCTTCGGCCTCAAGCCGTTGCCTGCGTCGGCCAATCTGGCTGGCGGACAAATGCAGCATGTCACTGAGTTCCTGCGCCGTCAGGTGCGCGTTCTGCTGCAGTGCGGCGAGAAGTTTGGTATCGGTGATGTCAAGCATATGCGGCTCGGTTGCGGAATTTCACCTGATTATGCGGCGTTCGCGCAAGAATTCCCAGTAAATTGTACTATTTTGCGCGGCAACCGCGTTCGGGATGCCTTATATTTGCGCAAGTAGAGAAGGAGACCGTTTATGGGACCGTTCCCGCACCACGCACCAAAATCCACGATCACGGAAGAAAATCCCGCCGGCACCGACGGATTTGAGTTTGTCGAGTTTGCGCATCCCGACCCGGACGCGTTGCGCGACCTGTTTGCGCGCATGGGCTATGAAAAGGTGGCCAAACATAAACTCAAGGACATCGAACTGTGGCAACAGGGTGACGTCACATATGTTTTGAATGCCGAGGCGGACAGTTTTGGAGCCCGCTTTGTCGCAGAGCATGGCCCATGCGCACCTTCGATGGGATGGCGTGTCGTGGATGCGAAAGTGGCGTTTGAGCGGGCAGTGTCGTTGGGCGCGACGCCCTATACCGGGACTGGCAAAGTGCTGGACGTTCCGGCAATTTATGGGATCGGCGACAGTCTGATCTACTTCGTGGATCAGTACTATGAAACCTCCCCCTATAACGACGAATACGAATGGCTTGGGCACTCCAAACCGCGCGGCGTCGGGTTCTTTTATCTCGACCACCTGACCCACAATGTCCACAAGGGCAATATGGACACATGGTTCAGGTTTTATGGCGACCTGTTCAACTTCAAGGAAATCCGATTTTTCGACATTGAAGGCAAATTTACCGGCCTTTTGAGCCGGGCGCTGACCTCGCCATGCGGTCGCATCCGCATTCCGATCAACGAAGACCGCGGCGAAACCGGGCAGATCGTCGCCTATCTGCGTAAGTACAAGGGCGAAGGTATCCAGCATATCGCGGTGGGATCGGATGACTTGTATGACAGCACAGATGCGATTGCAGAGAACGGTTTGAAGTTCATGCCCGGCCCGCCTGACAGCTATTACGATCTGAGCAAGACTCGCGTCGTTGGTCATGACGAGCCCATTGATCGCATGAAAAAGCATGGAATATTAATTGATGGCGAAGGCGTCGTGGATGGGGCGGAGACGAAAATTCTGCTTCAGATATTCTCCAAGACGGTGATTGGTCCGATCTTTTTCGAATTCATTCAACGCAAGGGCGATGACGGATTTGGTGAGGGGAATTTCAAAGCGCTGTTCGAGAGCATCGAGCAGGAGCAGATCAATTGCGGTGAACTCAAGGCCAATTGACCCGTTTCCGACGCGGAAACGGGCTGGATTTCGGCGCGAAATCCTGAGTGTTTCACGGTACCGTCTGCTTTAATCTCGCAGTTGCTTTTCGCGTCGAAAAGCAGTCGGAAACCGTGGCGGTTTCCGTTACCCTTTGGGCATCTTGAGTACCACGTTGCGCGACCCTTTCTGGTAGCGCAACTCACTGTCTCCGATGGCAGAGACCCGACCGCCGTCAAGACGGTCACCGACCTGTACCTTTTGGTAGCGACCATTGGACAAGCGGATCAATGCGCGCCGGTCAGATGGTTTGCCGTATACTCCGATCAGGTTGACCTGTCGCAGGTTGATCGCGTTGCGCGTGGTTGCTTCGCGCGAGACCGAGGCGGACGACGGGATCGAGGGCGTCACGCTGCGCGGTGCAACGCTTGTAGGTGCCGGTGCCGTCGCGACTGCGGCTGTCGAGGCCGAACTTGGCGTTGCCCTTGCCACAAGCCGCGAAAAGTCCGAGGGCCGGGGCTTTGGGCGGAGCGATTGTGTCGTCGCCAATGCGCTCGGCGGGGCGTCATCCGGGGCGGTGGCTTTCTGCTGCTCTTCTTCTTGTTGTTGCAAGGCCTGTGGGCGCAGACGCGGGCGCAACCCGGCCAGTTCCGACCGCGACAAACCACCCAGAGTGGCCCGCTCGTTTTGCTCGATCAGATCCGTCGGTCGTGCCCTTGGCCTGACTTGGGTTGCCGTTTGCAGCGTGCCGGTTTCCGTCGGATCTGTGGCAAAGCGCACTGGCGTTGCCGGTGGAACAAGCGGGGGCGGGCCCAAGAACACCAAGTGCCCGTCTGGGCTCATAGCGCCATCGACCGTTGCGATGACCCGCCCATCTGTGCCCATGGCGAAGTTTGTTCCGGCTGCCACCGGCGAGGTGACGACAGCCAGTTGCCGATCTGTCTCAAACGAAAGTGCCGAAGGTAGCGCGACCGCATCCAGAGCAGGGCTGATCGGGTCAATGCTTGTCACATAGAGGTCTTCAAGCGGAATGAGGGGGGCGGGCTCAAAACTGTCCGGCGCTTTGGGCCAGATACCTGTGACTGCATAGCGGGCTTCGAGGGCGGCGCCATCCAGTGTTTCGGGCATATCCTCTGCCGGGTCTGGTCGCGGATCGCGCAGCGCATCCAGAACGGCTGCATCCTCTGATGTCAGCCCATCGCTGAGTGCCGCATTCAAAGACGCCAGTTCCAATGCGTCGGCTGCGGCCTCGTCCGGTGCATCCGTCGTCGCGCCGACGTCATTGGCAAGCACGGATTGCGTTTCTTCGGGCAGGGTAGAGGCAAGTGTCCGTTCCCGGCCTTGAAACAAGCGTGCCAGACCATCATCCAGAAACACGCTCGCCCAGGCCGCCACACCGGCCAGAAAGATCAGCAACGCAGCTGTCAGAATAAGCCCGAGATAGCGCGGTTTGCCCCCGACCTGCACCGAGTCGCGCGCACCAAAGATGGTCATGCGTTGTGCTTCGATCTTTTCAGCCGACAGGGTGGTTTCGGACTTTGCCGATTTGGTGACGCTTGTACCGGATGCTTGCGGTGCTTTGCGTCGCGACAGGAATTCGTCAGCTTTTGCATCCTTGGGTTCCGGTGCGGGCACAGGTTCTGACGGCAAGACAGGCGGCTCGATTTGGCGCAGGCTCTCCACTGTCGCTTTCGGCGGTACGCTTGGGGGTGGAGGGGCCGACACAGACGTTGGTTTTGTCGGAACCACCGAAGGCGCCTTGCGTGTCACACCACCCAATGGTGCTTTGGGGCGCGCATTCGCGCTGCGGCGACTTGCAAAGCCAAGCGCGGCACCCCCCGCGGTTGCCGGACCCGCAGACACGGGTGCCACACGCGGTTCATGGGGGCCGTCTGATTTGTCCGGCTCAGAGGCCGTGTCGGCCGGGTCGGGCTCTCTCGGCGCGTCGGTGGGTCGAGCGGCGCCGCCTTGGTCAGTCACCACCGGGGAGGAGGGCGGTTTCGGCGCTGCCTTTGGCGGAACGTGAACGTCCTCAGGCGGCGCCGTATCCAAAATGGGCGCATCTTCGACCTGTTCCGCATCCGGCATTTCTTCCGGCTCCGCCGCAGCAGGTGGAAGAGGCGCACTCTGTGTTACGGAGCTGCTTTCAGCTTCCGTGGCGGTGTTTGACTGGTGCGGGCCGGCTTCGGTCGCAGTATCCAATTTCTGTATGATGGATTCGTCCGGCGCATCCTCCATTTCTTCCTCTGGAGGCAGGGGCGGTGGGGCATCGCCAACCACCACCACCCGTACACCGTCGGGTTCCACGGTCTCGCCATCTTCCAGCAACACCTTGGATTGTTCTGTGGTGCCGAAGAACGGTTCTCCCAAGAACGCGGCATCATTCGGAGCGGCGACAAAGCTCACCGGATTGAAGGCATGTTCCGTTGCGAATGCTTCGACCTCGGTCAGTGTCTCGCGTGCAACGGCGGCAATGTGGGTCGTGTCCCCCTCGACCGAGATATCGAAGACCAGATCATCCACGGCATAAGGCGTCGCTCCTTCCAGTGCGTGGCGCGCGGCGGTCCTGCGCTCTGCGTCGCTCAGGGGCCCTGTCTCGGTACTCAGATAGCGGATCTGCTCATCTGGAATGATGAGTTTGCTGCGAATGTCCTCGGGCTTGTAGGCTTGGGCTGATATGCGCAGCGCGGCCAGAGCGCTCGCCAAATTCGGATCGGCCACCTCCACTTCGCCCAGCACTTGCCATCCACCGGCCGCACGCAGCAGCAGGCGGATCCCGTCGAAGGACAAGGACAGGGCAAAGTTTGGCTTCATACCGGGCCTTTAGCATTTGGGCGTGGGGATTGACACGCGTGTCGCCTTATTCCCAAGAATAGAGCAGGACTTTGCCCATGAAAAGCAAAAGGCCGTGTTCCGCTTGTAGAGAGGCAGGACATCGCCGCAATACAGCGCAAGGCAGACCAGAGAACAGGAAAATAGATGCGTTTGATCATTTTGAGTACGGTAATGGCGTTGAGTTTTGTAACGCAGGGGGTTGGACAAGGCGCGCCGGACACGCAAGTACGACACTTGTCTGTGGTGGGTTCGGGCCAAGTGGCTGCAGAACCTGATATGGCCGTCATTTCATTGGGTGTGGCCCATCAAGCCGAGACGGCCCGTGTGGCAATGGACATGGTGAACGCAGAGGCGAGCGCTTTGCTTGCGGCGCTGGCGGCATTGGATATCGCTCCGCGTGACGTCCAGACCGAACAACTCAGCGTTTCACCATTGTGGGACAACAGCAACCAAACGCGCAGCATCGACGGATATGTGGCCCGAAATACGGTGTCCGTACGCGTGCGGGATCTGCCAAGGCTGGGTGCCGTGATGGATGCGGCGTTGTCTGCAGGCTCAAACGAATTCGACGGATTGCGCTTCACTGTGCAGGACCCGGCGCAGTTGGAGGCGCAGGCGCGCAAGGCTGCCGTAGAGGACGCCATGGCCCGTGCCGCGGACCTTGCAGAAGCAGCCGGAGTGACACTGGGACCGGTCGTGACGCTGACGGAACAGGGGGGGCGCGGCCAGCCGATGATGATGGCCGCGGCCCGGAGCGAAGACATGGCGATCGCCACCGGCGAGGTCACGATCAGCGCGTCTGTCTCCATGACTTTTGATCTGATCCCGTAAGGCGGGGGCGTCCCCCGCCCGCGCCGGGTGCGTCAGCTGGTGGCCTTGGCCAGGGCCTGGTCCAGATCTGCGATCAGGTCGGTCACGTCTTCGGTGCCGATGGACAGACGGACAACTTCGGGTGCGGCACCGGCGGCGCGCTGTTGTTCCGCGGTCAGTTGGCGGTGCGTTGTCGACGCCGAGTGGATGATCAGCGACCGGGAATCGCCGAGGTTCGCCACATGGCTGAAGATTTCCAGCGCATTCACCAGTTTGACGCAGGCGTCATAGCCACCCTTGACGGCAAAGGTGAACAGGCCGCCTGCACCGCGCGGACAGATTTTGGCGACGCGGTCATAGTAGGGCGAGCTTTCCAGCCCGGCATAGGTCACATAGTCGACGCGGTCATCCGCCTCCAGCCACTTGGCAATCTTGACGGCGTTCTCGACGTGCCTGTCCATCCGAAGTGACAAGGTTTCGGTGCCCATCAGCGTGTAGTGCGCCGCTTGCGGATTCATCGTCATGCCCAGATCGCGCAGACCGATGGCGATACCGTGGAAGGTGAAAGCCAGCGGGCCGAATGTCTCGTGGAACTTCATGCCGTGATATGCGGGTTCGGGCGCGGACAAGGATGGGAACTTATCGTTTGCGGACCAATCGAACTTGCCGGAGTCGACGACGCAACCGCCCGTGACCGTGCCGTTGCCGGTCAGGTACTTGGTGGTGGAGTGCACCACGAGCGTCGCGCCATGCTCGATCGGGCGGCACAGATACGGCGTGGCGGTGGTGTTGTCCACGATGAGGGGGATCTCTGCCGCGTCGGCAATTTCGGCGATGGCGTCGAGGTCGGTGATATAACCGCCCGGGTTCGCGATGGATTCGCAGAATATCGCCCGCGTGTTTTCATCAATGGCGGCCTTCACCGCATCCAGATCATCGAAATCCACGAATGTCGCGGACCATCCGAACCGTTTGATCGTGTGGCTGAACTGGGTGACCGTCCCGCCGTAAAGACGGGTGGACACAACCACATTCAAGCCGGGCGCCATCAGCGGATACAAGGCCATGATCTGTGCCGCATGTCCCGATGAACAGCACACGCCGCCGACACCGCCTTCGAGGGTCGCGATACGTTCTTGCAGGACAGCGACGGTGGGATTGGTCAGACGGGAATAGATATAGCCGACTTCTTGCAGGTTGAAGAGGGCAGCCGCATGTTCGGCATCCCGAAAGACATAGGCCGTCGTTTGATAGATCGGCGTCTGACGGGCGCCAGTGGCCGGATCGGGCCGCGCGCCTGCGTGAATTTGAAGAGTGTCAAAGCCGTATTTTGGGCCATCTGTCATGATTTGCGTCCTTTGGAAGAAATTGCAGGCAAGGTTGCGCTATCGATAGGCAATGTGCTGCCTGCGGGCAAGGGCGCGCAGTTTTGGTTTGATGGCAGATCGCGCGCCGCGGCAGATTATGCGCGGCACTGTCGATCGGTCAGGCGGGCATGGCCAATGGCAAATGCGCGGCCAATTCCGGAAAGGCAGTGACCTTGTAATCGACCATCTCGATCAGAGGATCAGCGCCGCCCAAGGGTCGCCGCACTACGAAGCGGACCTGATTTGTGCGAAGGCAGACGCCGTCCTTGTCCAGATGATCCCATTCGACCCACGTGTCCGTACGCCGGTTGAGCGGAATGCCTTCGGCAATAATGCGTGGTTCAAGTCGCGCGACGCCGTTCGCCAGCGCCATGTTCCTGTATTCTTCCAACGCCTCAACCAATGTCGCGGGTGCGCCGAACACCAACAGGCCGTCGTGCACATAGGTCGCCATGGGAAACGAAAAGGAATGCGCGAGCGTAAGTAATCTGTTTTCTTCGAACGCGCGTGCGAGTGTATTCAGGAACTGCAAAGTCTTGGCGGACATCCGCTACTCCAATTTAAGTCAATGGAAGTAATTTTGACCAAATGGTCAGATGGCGCGTATCTATACACTTCAGGTTGTATTGCGACCGTTAGTTGCCAGTTTCAGTGCGTTCGTTGCCATTACGTAGCGTCACAGAGCTAGCGGAGCCAAAACCCGTTTGATTTGATCCTGTTTCGGATCGCCTGTTCACGGCGGGGCATATCATCCTGGTCGAATAACGCCCGTACTTTTGCACCGCGACCCTGATAGATGATCCGCTTGATCGGGTCATAGCCTTTGAGCACTTTTTTGATCTTGTTGGGTGCGGTGACGGTCTCCAATGTTTCGATCACGGCTTCGCTTTCGCGGGCATAAAGCAGGGGCAGCACCCGGTAGTGGCAACTGACCGGCCCATCAAGGTAGGCATGCGCTGCGCTGTCGCGCCCGCCACCCAAGGCGTGGATGACCAACGGCAGCGCGACCTGATCCAGCCATGGATCAACCGTCTGACAGACCAAAGCGGCGGGCGGATCGTTCTTGATGCGCAGCGCATATTCAAGAAACCGCGCCCCGAACGCATGCGGACAGTTGCCGAAAAAGTAGCCCGCGTTGAAATAGAGGTAGCGCTCCCAGTACTCGTCCGGTTGGGTCAGATCGAGACTGGATGCGAAATCGAGCCCAAAGGCGTCGTAAAGCGATTTCCACGTCTCGGTATATCCGGGACCATAAAGTTCAATCGTGGGCCACGTCCCTTCGCGCCGCATCGAGGCGCTGGGTCGGTCAAAATCAAACGGGACGGATGTCATGTCACCGGTGATCAGCGTGTCGGTATCAAAAAAAACAAAGGGTTCACCCGCGGGCAGGGCCGCCAACATTTCGATCTTGTTGCCGTAGGGGTAGGACGCCCCGAAATGCTCTGAAACGAACGGCACAATCTCCGCGCCCAGATCGATCAGCGCTGCGCGCACATCCTCGGCGTCGATCCGGGGATCTTTTGGCCAAAGCGGGCCGGGTTGCGGTTCGGCGACGATCAGGCGCCCCTTGAAGCCGGGACTGTTGTGGCGCAGCGAAGCGGCGAACAGCAAGGCCTCGTAGCTCAGGCGCCCCGATTGTCCGACAATGGCGATATTGAAATCCGTTCTGGGGCCTGCATTCGGTGCCATGTAAACTGCTCGGGGTTGGTTTTTCGCCAGTATAGCCGCCTTCACCGTTTCGCAAAAGGCTTCGCCGAGGGCATGGTTATTTTCCCGTTCAACTCAGCCGGTCGTAGAGTTTTTGCAAAATCGTCAGGATCAGAAAGACGCCGATGGCCCAGACCAGAAGCTCGAAGGGAGCAAAATCGGTGCCGCGCAGCCAGGTGGCCAACAGCCCGCCTTGCGGCCGCAGGTCCTCCAAACCAAAGAGGCCAGAGCGCGGCCAGACGGACCAGATCCAAAACCGTGACAGATAGAGCAGGACGATGCCGACACCGGTGACAAGACCCAGCCAAAAGATCCGTTTCATTGCACCACCTCGATGGTGTCGGGCTCGATCTCCCAGACCAGCAGATCGCCGTGGCGTGTCACATTGCCCTCTGCGGTGATGAATTGCGCGACATAGTCATAAGCGGTGCGGGGCAGGCGTGTGCCACCCGGCCCGGTGACCAACAGGAATTCGCTGCCCAGAACCGGTTGGCTTGACACAAAGACAGGTGGCACGTCGCCGAGCAGGCACAGATTGGCGCAGGCCTTGTGGGCCAGCCCGCGTCCGGGCCGCATTGCGCCCGCAAGGCATTTGCCGTCGCAAATCTCTCCGGTCAGTTGCCAGCGCCCTTGGGGTTCGACCGCGATGGCAGGCACATCCCCTTCTGCTGCGCGCAGCCCGTTCTGACCGCCACGCACCTGCAACATATACAGTTCGCCACGTTCCAGAATGATGCCCGACACTTGTGCCAACTGGCCGTCCAATGGGATGGCGCGACTGTCGACGCCTGACTTGCCGCCTGCGGTCATCATGAACGTATCGCCGGGTTTGATCCGGTCATTGCCTTGGGTGACATGGATCAGCGGATAGGGCGTCAACGCGACCACGCCAGTGACCGTCTGGCGCCCATAGTCAAAGCGAAAGGCCCCCGGACCGGGATCGTCCTGCGCCGCTCCCATCAAGAATCCAGCCGTCCCAAGACCGGCAACCAGCAAGACCGACAGGACGACCAAAAAGGTCCTGAAGGGGCCGGGCACAGGTAAGTAGCCGACGAAAAAAGGTTTCTCGCTCATGCAAGCGCTCCTTCTTTGGATCGCTGGGCGGCGGGCAGCGGAACGGGTGTCACAGGTGTGCCGGGTGGATTGGCATCCGGGTGCACCTCGATCATGCCGTTATGAATGCGGATACGGTAGGTGGGTACCATTTCGGTGAAGGGGGCGGGGGACCGACCTGTGCGCACATCGTACTGAAACCCATGCCACGGGCAGGTCACGAGGCAGTCAATAATCCTGCCTTCGCCAAGGGGACCATTCTGGTGCGCGCAGGCGTTGGAAATGGCAGACAGCTTGCCCTCCATCAGGAAAACGGCGACGCGGTCCCCGTTGGTCAGACGTGCGATTCTGGCCCGGCCTTCGGTCATTTCCGAGGGTCGCGCGACCTCGACCCAAGCGCCATCTTTGGCTGCGATGGACCTGCCGCGTTCGGCCCACCATGCCGCAAGATGCAGAACGATCACCGCCGCTGCGCCCGATATGAAGATGATGGTAAAGACCTGATTCCGCTGATCTTGCAGAATGCCTAATGAGACATGCGCCACCACCGAGAAATAGGCGGCATAGATCAGATAGTGCAGCCGCTTCCAAACCGGAGGGGTCAGGAACTTGAGCCAGAAGTCATGGCTGGTCGTGGCCAGGATCAACAAACAGACCAGCGCGAATATCCCGAAGAGTTCAAAGGGAAAGCCTGCGACCTGCCCAAAGCTGGAATTCGCATAGAGCAGGGCGACATATTTGTCAGAGCTGGAAAAGTTGAAGTACCAGTTCAGGATATAGCTTGCATGGGTCAGCGCGACGAAGGCCGTCATCACACCGAAATGCCGCCGATTGTAGAGCAGGGGCAGAAACCGCGGATCAAGGCGTGCGGCTGGCCCGATGCACAGGATCACCGTCAGCATGACAAAGGCGCAGGCTCCGAAGGCGCGGGCATTATGAATCTGTGGATTGACGGCCCGCTCATGGCTCAACACCTCTGGCGTGACATAAAGGAATATCCACAGGAACGCCCCGACCCCAGCCAGCATAACCCCGTCATAAAGCCACTTGTTCCTGTTCCACTGGACGGGCGTGTATTTGACACTCATTGGCTTGCTCCGTCGCTCAGTTGTACCGGGGCGGTATCGCCGGGCCACTCCTGACGCACAGACAGCCCCGTGACGATGATGGCAATGATGCCAAGGCTCATCAGGAGAGCGGCTGCGCCGTGTGCGCCCCGCACGGGCTTGTAGCGTTCAGCCCATCCCGCGCGTTGACTTTCAATTCGCCACCAACGCCACAGCACCAGCGGCCAGATCAGCATGACACCAGGTATCAGCAAAGGACGAAAGACATACGCGCCCTGCGCATCTTCATCGACCCGCTCAATTCCAACAGTCAGGAACACGGCTGCGGTCAATGCGCCGAAGATGCCCCATGCCTGAATGACAACGAGAATGGCCTGTGCAACGTCCATGATGTCTCCACGCAAAATGCAGTGTAACTCTCCACGAACCGTAGCGAAGCCCGCGACCCGCGCAAGGCGCTCATGGTCGGAACTCTTGCAGATACGGAAATCGTGATCGAAACGACGGATTTGAGCGGATAAACCGGATGCCGCCACTGGCTCAGAAGGCAATCCGCGCCGACGTGCACCTCGAAATCTTGACAGGTTGCCCCGCGTCTCATAGCCCAAACTTGGGTTTTGGACGGTCGAAACCCGAGTGGGAGAGTGACACGATGACAGGGACGTTGATCACCTCGGAGGTGGATTTCGAAGCCGCGGGAAAACATTCAGGCTTTTTGCGCGTGCCACATTCCGTTCATCGCTCCGCCTATGGGTGGCTGCCTGTTCCTGTTGTCTCGATCCGCAACGGTGACGGGCCGACGCTGGTGTTGACCGGTGGTACCCATGGGGACGAGTACGAAGGCCAGATCGCGATTTCCAATCTTGCACGGGATCTTGCGCCGGACGAGATTTGCGGCCGGGTGATCCTGCTGCCCATGCTCAATGCGCCCGCCGCCGAAGCGGGCCTGAGGACGTCGCCGGTTGATGGCGGCAACCTCAACCGCTTGCTGCCGGGCGATGCGCGTGGCGGACCCACCGAGATGATTGCGCACTATGTTGAAGATGTGCTGATGCCTATGGCGGACTATGCGGTTGATCTGCATTCCGGTGGCAGTTCGCTGTTTTATCCCCCGACGCTATTGCGAGGCGAGGGGCATGGCGCCGATGAGCGGGCCGCGTTGCTCGGAATGCAGGCGGCCTTCGACTTGCCCTTTGCATGGGTCTTTACCAGCGGTGGCGGGCGCCAGAGCACCGCACGCACGGTGATGGGCGCCGCAAATCGCCACGGGGTCGTGACCGTCATGGCCGAGCTTGGTGGCGCGGGTGTCGTGACGCCCGACATTCTGGCGCGGACCGAGCGTGGCTTGCGCCGTGTTCTGCATGCGCTGGGCATGTTGCCGGATTACGTACCGGATCAGGCGCAGGGCACGCGGGAGCTGAATGTGCACGGTTCGATCTATGCCTATGACAAAGGAGTGTTCGAGCCGCTCAAGGCGATCGGTGATGATGTGATGGAGGGCGATATCGTCGGGCGGATCCATCATCCTCAGACACCTGTCATGGCGCCTACGGAGATCGTATCGCCTTACACGGGCATCGTTCTGTGTCAGCGGGCCTTGGCGCAGGTTGTGCGCGGCGATGCTGTGTTTCAGATCGCTGCGGACGGGAAATCGGATCAGAGTTGAGAGGACGGCGCACCCGATATTCTTGAGTGATGTCCGCGCGCAGTCTGTGAGCACGGCACTTAACAGCGTGCAGCTATGGTCGCGCACCCTTCCGGTTGTGATCTTGGCGCAGGGCCAGTGGCGTGCTCAGTTAAGTCCAAAGCGTTACACAACCACAAGGAGACCGCTGCGCTTGCCTCCCATATCCGAAATTTCGGCGCGCATTCGGGCTGAAAAATCATTGCCCTCGACACAGATCATGCGCAGCGCGCGAGACCGGTCGGCCAAATTCAGGACCGCCCGCCCGCTTGCATCGCCCAAGCCACAGCCAACCATGCCAATCTCCGTGACGGATGTCGGCAATGCGGCCATCAACGCCGTGGCGCCGGTGTCGTTCATGTCGGGATTATAACTGACGCTGAACGATCTCATCGTCGGACCTTCCTGACCCGGCAGGCCGTGCATGGCGGTGGCAAGGTTCAGCGCATCTTGTTCACTTTCCACCTAATGGATCGAAGCCACCGGCTTCTAGCCGGTCCGCTTCAGCGAATCTTTCTCTGATCTTCTCTCCTGAATTTTGAAACCCGCTGTGGCGGTATGGTTTCAAAATTCAGGAGAGAAGATCATGCGTT
>NZ_JAIMIA010000280.1 GCF_019966495.1 Tateyamaria pelophila
TTGAACAGGAAGTTCGGGTGATAGCAGGTGCAGTCGAAATGTCCGTTCCAGACTGCGCCTTCTTGGTCCCCATGTGTCGGGCTGACCGAGCTGTCCATGTCCAGCACAATATACTTCAGCCCGTTGCGGTCATGAAACCGGTCAATCCATTGGCCGTTCAGATCAGACAGAGCCGCCCGGTTCTCTGCGGTCGCCAGTCCCTCGGTCTCGAACCGGCCCATCTGCGACGTGGATGCGGCCTGCGCATCGACGGCACGGCCACCGACAACCTGGCGCATCACGGGATCGAGCGCGAGACGGTCGGCGTCATTGACGTCCTCGTATCCTGCCAACCGGCCGTAGACCGATTGCCGAAACAGCCCGTCGAGCCGGTGGATCGTGTTCTTGCCACGGCGATTATCGCACAGGGCAGCAGACGCCAGATTGGACAGACCGAGCGCGTCATCAAGCTCGCGCATCACCAGAAGGCCGCCATCCGAACTGAGCTGAGCGCCCCGGAATTCCAGCCGCACGCGAGGGTCAAAATCCACACGATCTGCCCGCTGCAAGCCCGCACCCTCTGGGTGATCCATGAAACACATCCTCCGCAGCAACCAACGCCATGATATATATAGAAAATATCACGTTCAAGACAGCGAAATCAGAGATCCACTTGGGGAATGCGGGTTACTAGGTATCTAAGCAGCTGTAAAATCTCAGCTTAACCATTTTAAGGAAAACACATGAGCTTCAGAAAGTCTATTAATCTATCTATCGATGGCGAGGTTGCCGCTGAACTTGAGGTTGCTTTCATGGAAAATGAAAACGAACCAGACAAATTCACCGTAACGGTTAGGCGAGAAAACCACGGCCCTTCGGATGCAGAAGCGATTTGGCACGTCCAACAGACAGACGGAAATTTCTCCTTACAAGTTACCGCTCAGAATGTTGCATCTGGTATCTGTCTTGCGGGCTGCCTTTCGGGCATTGTCACTGGTGCGGGTCCAAAGGTGGATTGTTTAAAGAAGGCAAAGTCTCGCAAGGATGTTAGGAACTGCATAAATCAGCATGGTGTTTGGCAAGCGGTAGGCGCACTTAGCTGCATCTATGGGTGTATGCATGTATGAGTTAACCAGCGTGCCATATCTTAGCTTGTGGATGTCACGGCACGAAACGGTCCTATCTGCCGGTGACTGAAACGGATGAGTTTTGGCTATTCTGCGATGAACAACGCGTGCCCCGCGTTCATCGCAAAAAAGCATGCCGAACCAGTCATAGCTGTCAACATCAGGACAGAGATGCGAGTCGTGCTGCTGCGACGGAAGCGCGCCCATCTTGTCTCGCTCGAATCTCGGTATTCGTGTTGGCCCGACAATGCCCATCCTCGCCATGCCCAGTACAGAGCGAGGGCCAGGGCAAAGATCAGCAGGCTAGTTGATCCGAAGCGCACGGAACTCGGAAGTATGTCCGCAACAAACAGTACAACGCTGAGGATCAGAGCGAATGCGGCGACAGCTATTGTTGGCAGGCTAAACCCAAGCCCGCATTCCCCAAGTAGATCTCTGATTTCGCTGTCTTGAACGTGATATTTTCTATATATATCATGGCGTTGGTTGCTGCGGAGGATGTGTTTCATGGATCACCCAGAGGGTGCGGGCTTGCAGCGGGCAGATCGTGTGGATTTTGACCCTCGCGTGCGGCTGGAATTCCGGGGCGCTCAGCTCAGTTCGGATGGCGGCCTTCTGGTGATGCGCGAGCTTGATGACGCGCTCGGTCTGTCCAATCTGGCGTCTGCTGCCCTGTGCGATAATCGCCGTGGCAAGAACACGATCCACCGGCTCGACGGGCTGTTTCGGCAATCGGTCTACGGCCGGTTGGCAGGATACGGGGACGTCAATGACGCCGACCGTCTCGCGCTCGATCCCGTGATGCGCCAGGTTGTCGGTGGCCGTGCCGTCGATGCGCATGCCGCATCCACGTCGCAGATGGGCCGGTTCGAGACCGAGGGACTGGCGACCGCAGAGAACCGGGCGGCTCTGTCTGA